>JAZUMJ010000124.1:0-8119 GCA_045603605.1 Ructibacterium sp.
CCAATTAAAGTCATATGTTCCCGAAGCACGGAGAACCATCGTTGAAAACTGTGCAGATGTTACGTTTTCCTCGGGAGCAAAAAGATTATCGCCTATTCCGTTCATTATCCCAAGCTTATATGAATTTTCAATTGCACCATATCCCCAATAATCAGGCGTAACATCACTGAACGTTTGTATTTCTGCATTTTCGTTTTCAGTACTTTCGCCTATGGCACGGAGCAGAATTGTTGCAGCTTCTGCACGGGTTAAAGGTTTTAACAATTCAAGACCATTTTCTGTGCCTTGCAATAATCCCTCTGCCTGTAATGATTCTGCCTCGGTATCAAAAGTATTTTTGACGGGAGTAACGTAGGATTCACTTGTGTTATAATTATGTTCCTCATATTCTTGTGTTGCCTCAGCCATTGTCATAAATTTATAATAATTATCACTGCCATTTGTACTTTTGTCTAAATAAATATCGGATGTTTTTAAAAAATATTCTTGTTCGGGACATTTAATATATAATCCGGTTCTGGACAACGCTAAGGCACAAATTTTAATTTCTTCTACTTCTCTTTCACCTTTTTCCACAAGTAACTTTTTTATTGTATTTTTTTCTTCTACTAATTTTAGAACTTTATTTTGCTCAATTAATCCAGTGTTATGAATCCAAGAGTATTTACTTCCATCATCGAACCTTCCACCGTTTATTTGATAGCATGTACGACTGTCACCATTTCCGTTTCTTATAAGAGGTACACGCCAATACTCTATATCAGTAAAAAGGTATTCAAAACAACCTGTTTGAGCATATTGCGCACTATATTTACCATTTGAAAAATGACTTATTCTTAATCCCTTATCTATATCAATTTTTGCATCTTCCATTATCAATTTATATTCATCTTCAACATTTCCTGTTATCATTTTGCGCATTTCCTGTCTGCCGGGAATGATTGTATTAATGGCAAACTCAGAATAAAATTCCATATATGCATTTTCCATTTCAGTAAGTTCTTCTTCTGTAAAATAATTTATCATTAAAAGTTCATTTAAATTTTCATCCAATCCTTTAATTTCAGGTTCGGCAAATGTAATTGATGATATAATGCCAATAAATAAAGTTACTACTATTAATATCGACAATAATTTTTTCATAATTGATTCTTCCTTTTAATTTCAAGAACAGTCACGGACAGTTCCCTACGAGATTAATGCTTTAGTTTTTTTGTGAGGGGCATTTGGCAATGCCCCTTACAAAAGTACCTTTAATTTCATTCTATTTAGCAATAAAATATAATTTCTCATCATGGTGCAGTTCAAATACTTTTGTTTGCATAGTTGCACTTGTTCCTCCTATATGCCTGTATGTCAATGAAACAGGGAACTCAATTTTATTATTAACGAGTTTATTAACATAAAATTCTGATGGCCAATTTATATCAAAGGTATGTGTTAACTCAGCACCGAAATCATATGAGGCAACTTCCTTTGTGGCTAAATTAAGTGCGTAGATAACTCTATCTCTTCCAACACAGAGCATATAATCGTCAAAGAATATAGTTTTATCCATACCTCCCTCGATGTCTAAATAGCCTTCTAACTTTTCACCGTCTTGATTGTTAATATCATTGAGAAAATCTATTTTCCATAAATACGCTCCTTCATTTTCGTTAATATATTTTGTAAAGATTATAGAATCTTCTGTCATATACACGAAATTATTGCCATTACTATGTTCGCCACCGGCTATTTTATATAATCTTTCATAACTTCTGTTATTATCTTTAACACAAAGATATCTTTCTTCTTCACTGCAACAATAATAATATGTCCATACGTTACCATATACATCAGGACGTTCAGCTAATACCAATGGAGATGTATTTGATAATTTAGGTTCACTCATATATACTGTATTGCTGTCACCATTCCAGTGTATGTCTTTGTTATACATTTCTCCGATTTTCCGCATAGGCAAATAAGTTGTATCTTTATACATAATACTGTATGGAACAGAATTCCCATTTTCTAATGTATAATCTTCACCCCATTGTGCCATATCAGTTCCATTGATATTAAGACGAATGGAATTTAATATAACTTCAATATTATCTGCCAAAGAGGTAATAGTTGCACTTATAATAGTTGCAACTATAAATCCGGTTAAAAATCCTTTAAAATATTTTTTCATAATAAACCCTTTCTTTAAATTTCAGGAACAGTCACGGACAGTTCCCAACGAAATTAATATTTTGGTTTTTGTGAGGGGCATTTGGCAATGCCCCATTTGCGTTAAAACAAACCTTTAGCTTTTGCTTCGTATATGATTTTTGCCATATCGCCACGGGTAAAGAAATCCATTGTCTTTGAATCTTCTTGAGAGATTACACCTTTTTCTATTAAAAGATTTAGGGCAGTTTCCCAATTAAAGTCATATGTTCCCGAAGCACGGAGAACCATCGTTGAAAACTGTGCAGATGTTACGTTTTCCTCGGGAGCAAAAAGATTATCGCCTATTCCATTCATTATCCCAAGCTTATATGAATTTTCAACTGCACCATATCCCCAATAATCAGGTGTAACATCGCTGAATGTTTGTATTTCTGCACTGCTTGTTTCTGTGCTTTGTCCTATGGCACGGAGCAGAATTGTTGCCGCCTCTGCACGAGTTAAAGGTTTTAACAATTCAAGACCCTTTTCTGTACCTTGCAGTAATCCCTCTGCCTGTAAGGCTTCTGCCTCGGTATCAAAAGTATTTTTTTTCGCAAGAACCTTTTCCGCAACCCCTTGTGAATATGGAGAATTCTTAACCTCTTCGGTATTAAATTTACCCATTACCGCTTTCGCTGTATATAATACAATAGGCTCTATTTCAGGAAGAATATCTCCCGAAGATTCATATAATTTAACCAAGTATTCATTATTGTCGCATTTTATATACAATAATGTTAAATACCCATACCCATAAAGCATGACATCATTAACGATAGTTTCTCCATTCTGGAGCAATTCATCACTAAGCTTTTCTCTGGAATTAAGATAATTGACAATGCTTTCGATTGTAACAACAGTAGGGCTGTTGTTTGTAGCATATTTCAGATCATTACCAGTCAAATAATTTCCATCGATTGAAAAAGTTCCTCCGTCATGAATTTTTCCGGGAATTTTAAATACTTTTCCCTCATTAAGTAGGTACGAAAGACAACCTTCCTGTGCATATTGCAGTGAATAATCAATCTTATTTAATAATGTAATCAAAAGTCCTTTATCCATATCAAGAGTAAACATATAACGAAGTTGCTCTTCTTCATAATCGTCATCACCAAGTATAACACCCATTTTCTCTTTTGCGTAGTCAGGGTTTTTCATTGCCACTGTAACTCTGTATTCTAAATATTCTGCATATGACTCCTGTATTTTTGATCTTATTTCAGCATTAGAGTCACTATTTAAGCAAATTTCATCTAATTGTTCATCCAACCCTGTTATAATGTTACTATTTTCTGCTGACAGAATTGGAACTAAATTTATTGCAATCATTACAATACATATAAATATGGATATTATTTTTTTCATAAATGTTTAATACCTCACTTTCATAACTCCAACATTATTTAGTCTAAAAATATTCTGTTATTTGTTCCGCCTTTTCCTCCACCAAGTAATGTTACGATTTCAAATGTAATTGTTTCATTTGGTAATATGGTTATACTCTTAAGACTTGTCCACGCACTATCATCATTGCCGATACTTGGGATAAACTGAGTTTCATATATGTTATTTAATGGGGTTTTATACCCAAAAATCATATTATCAAAAGCCTTAGCTTGATAGCTAACTATTCTGCTATAATTTGTGTCATTAAAAACTGTTATTTTGTAATGATATGTTGCACCCCAAGAACCCAAACTACAAGCAAACACATCAGGTGCTCCTGAAAAATGTTCTTTTTGACCTTTGGCTACATCCAATGAAGCATTTATTAAAACTGAATTTGGTACAGGATTGTTAATAACTGATGTGCCCGTAGCATTTAGATTACTATCACGTGTATCTCTGTAGTCATATGCAAAATTCCATATACCGCCAACATCACGATGATACGTGAAATTATGTCCATTTCCTGGCATACCATACAGAAGACCTTGCCATTCATCATTTAATGGATTAATATTTGTCATCCACCATGTTTTGGGATTATAGACACCGTTAGGATATTCATCATCTTGTAAAATAATTTTAATTGGCTGCCCACTTGAAATTGTATTATCTATTACAAGCTCTAATTCTACATCAATCCACGCTGATTGTTCTCTTGCTATCCCCTTGTACTTTCCATATAAATCATCTTCATTAGGTCTATCCGTTAATGAATATATAATTTCGCCACTGTCTATTGATTTACCTGTACTGTTTAATATATTTTTATATCCATTGCGTAAATACAAATTATTTCTATTATATGCCGCTATTGAGCTAACAATAACATTATTGTTATTCACCTGAAAATCAAATAATATCACAGGCGAACGATGTCGCGACCATTCCCAACCATTCCCATTTACTGGTGGACCAGGGTATTCTATTAGCAGTGGTGCATTCAATGTTTCAAAGAGCAATTGATGCTCGTGAGCGGGTATAAGTATATCTTTATTTGTGCCATGCCCGTTATAGTAGTTTTGCATAACGCTGTATTCACTACCATATGCCAAGTTGCTAATACTAATTATTATGTCATTGTCTGTTGGATTATAGAAATCTATATCAATATAAAAACTTGAAGATGGTTCATAACTTTCTGGATCATCGCCCCACCATGCTGTATGTGTCTGGTAATATGTGTTTTTTCCATTAATATTTTCTTCCTCAAACAATTTTAACTTCTTTGTACTATTCTCATCATCTACAATATCATACCTTGTTATATATTCGGGGCTGTTGACGTAGATAAAGTTTCTGTCTGTTGCCTTTGAGAACTGAACCGTATGACCCTGACGGACATTTATTCTGCCTCGGGCGTATTTCATCAGATATCCGCTGAATTTCAGGTAATATGTATTATTTGCCTGAAGGCTTGCCATAACCCTTGTTTCATCTCCGCCTATACGCTGGGTCATACTTTCGTTGGAATACAACTTTATATATGTGTCATAAATATTGCTTTCACCGTTATATTCCGTAACCTCAAAAACGAAAGGTGCCGATATACCAGGAGTAAACTTATACAAAGCAAATTCTCCATTTGCTGTTATTATATCCTGATATCCGTCTGCTGTCAAATTAACAGCCGGAGCATTTCTTGTTATATTAAGCTCCGCGTGTAGCTGTCCACTGCTGTAATGCCGAACCTTGATGTAATAGGTTGCACCTTGGGTCATTGCCACGTTTACCTTTGAAAAGCGTCCGCCGTCATAATCGTCATTTGATGCGATAGGCGTACCTGAAAGGGCGGAGTTTGTATAGACTTCGATATATGTGTCATTACTCACACCACTGCCGCTGTATGGTGATGTATAGATATAGTAATTTGCAGATTCGCTTGGAGTAAATTTATAGGTTGTGTAGCTGCCTTTTGGTATGGTGATTTCCGCACCGCCGTTATAGTCATCATAATACGGCGGATGGACAAGCTCGGTATATTCAAGAGTTATATCAAACCAATCTTCAATTACGCCTTTATCTCTGCTGTTTATATAACTTAAAACATCTTCACCTGAAAAATCCTTTAATTTTGTCAAAAAGACTTTTAGGATTTCCCCCTCATCCGTTGGAGCAATTACAGGGTCTATATCAAGGAAATATCTAAATGTTTTCTTAAAGGGTTCCCAGCCAATCTGTCTTTGGATATCAATCAGTATAACCGTCATTCCCTCTGATGAATAAAATTCATATTCAAAGGTTGAATCATAACTGTTTAAAAAATAGTCATGCTTAAACAAATCATAATAGTTTCCGCCGGTATACCATCCGTTTCCTTCACTGCTTAGACCATCAATTCTATATACCTTTGCGTTAAGCTGTTCCATAATATAATACAACTTAAAATAAGCAAGTGTTTCTTCATCAAAAGTCCATTCATCAACATCAAACCCGTGACTTAGTTCGTGCAGGGGAGCATCTCCCCAATCTCCCTGAGAAAGTCTTCGCATATGTCCTTTATAGGATGCTCTGCCTATATAGAATGGATTACCTGCATAGCCATTTATAATTTCCCAATAGTAATTTCCGTCTTCAATACCAAAGTCATCATTAAGATTGTCTCTTGTTGAACGCATTTCTATCTTTTGCGAGTTATAGGGGGTATAGCCTGTAAGTTCTTTATATGTATCATATGCCAAATCCATTCTCTCAAGCCAAAGGCTGAAATCTGATTCAGATGCCAAGGCTTTATCAGCAGGTTCAAGTTTTGCTGTTACTCTTCCTCCTGTGTATAATTGCAGGATTTCGGTTGAATTATCGGGCAATTGCACAAAACGGCAGATTGCATTTTCTCCTCCGTAGTAGATACCGTCTGTTGACCAAGCAATAGCTAATATATAAATTCCTCCCGGTGTTAGATTGGATATTGTAAACTGACCATTTGGGCGGTATATATCACCGGAGTATAAGTGAATAAAATCAGTTAATCCGTCACTGGTATTGAAATCATACATATACACTGTATTTCCCCAACTGCCTGAACTTGGGAATATTGCGTTATATGTTATGCTTGTTTGAGTTGTGCCTGTAATCTCCAACGATGGAGCTGAATACAATTGTATTTCGGGCTGAAAATCTTTTTGTTTTCCTTCACCTTTTATTTTGGGGACAGAAGCTTTTCTCACAACGGGATTTGAGATAATTTCATCCTTTACGGAATACACCTGTATTGCAGTTGCAATATCTTCGGGTTGAGTATATTCATCAATAAGGTCTATATATCTTTGACGTAGCTCAGCAAATTCATCATATTTTGAACCGTAATACGCATTGAGCAATTCATCAAAGTTTTCTAAATCCTTTGGATGGTCTGCGAGAAAGTCAGGCAATGCGTGAAGCTTTATATCATCCGTCATAATGTTCTCGTATTCGTTATACATTGCTTTTGATTTTTCTTTATCGGTTTCATATAGTTCATTACAAATATTTAAAATAGATTTCTTATAAATATTCATATCAGCATCAAATTCATAGATGTTAAAATTTTCCGCTTCATCAGGGAGATTATATTGCATTGTAAAGATATAATCGGCAGTATCGTCCGTTGAGCTGATTTTGATGTAATACATTTGCTCAGCCGTCAATTCAGTTTTGTAAGAAGTAAAAGCTGTATTGATTATATTTTTATCATTATCATACAAAACAGCGGATATATTATTTATGCTGATACAGTTGAATGTGTAATCACCGTTGTAGGTCGGCTTAAACTTAATAAAATCAATATCATTGGATGAATTAATTGCTCCTGAGATTTGTTTTTGCGTATTGGATATTAACACTGATTTATCAATTATATTGCCAAAATAATCGGATTTTGTCCCGCTTATTGATGCAGAGGGGGAGATTGGGTTATTTGCATCCCCTAAATTCAGAACCTTTATCGTATATATGCCGGTGTTTTGGGCATCTACAGAAAAAGTTTCCTGTACAAACACTTCTTCTCCAATATCTAATACGATTTCCTCCGGCTGTTTAACGTCAACCAGTATCTTATTTTCATATAAAGCAAAATAAGGATATATGGTTTTTATTTCTGTCGAATTGTTTTTTATCGTTATATCTGCACCTAAAATTCGATTGCCCGGCAATATATATTCGCAGTATTCGTTTATGCTCCAAAAGGTGACATCAACAGTGAAATCATCTGTTGTATCAACGGCGTATGTATATCCTGAAATAATTGCAAATATCAAGATAAGAGATAAAAGTCTTTTTATACTTTTCACTTAAAGCACTCCTTTCAATTGTCATATTTTTAAAACCTAAAAAGGACAAAAGAAAGCCGTGCAATAATTGCTTGACGTTCTTTTGTCCTACAGATATACCATAACCATTGGAGTGTACCCCCTTTATTAAATTTTAAAACAAGCTTCTATAAAACTACCACCTTAAAATAAAAATCACACTTTATATTAATAAAAATATCATATAA
>JAZUMJ010000125.1:0-4678 GCA_045603605.1 Ructibacterium sp.
CGATCATCAGATGGAACAGTATCACAAAAATGGTGTAAATGATTATGTTTTCTATACAATTTGTGAAATATATGATGTAGATGTAACTGTATATGCAACAACTGACTGATAAAATCAGGAAGCATTCATAAAGACGACAAGGGGGTTGTGAGATGTTTGCAAAAACAGATATAAATACAGGCAGACAAGTGGAGCTTGATTATATGAAAGGCTTGTTTGTCCCTATGATTTTATTTATCCATGCGTTTCAGATGCTGGGTGGTCCCAATACGATTGTGGCACCGTATGAAATCATTTATATCATTGCAACGATGACCGGCGCAGCAATTTTTATGTTTGTATTGGGCGTTGGCACTGCATTTTCCGGAAAAAGTGATAAAGCACTTGCTCTGTATGGTGTAAAGCTTATTATAATGGAATTTTTATGGAATGCACTTTCGCTTGCATTGCCTATGGTTTTAAGTCAGTTTTTCCGCATGGCAGCAGGACTCACACCTGCATGGGAAGAAACCATGATGCGCGTTCCTGTTATGCTAACATACATAAATGTATTCTTTATTGCAGGGATGTGCTACCTTGTAATAGCACTACTGCGAAAATTAAGATTGCCGATGTTTGGGTATGCAGGATTGGGAGTATTGCTTTTTGTTATCAGTCCGTTTCTTTATATGAATGACAAAACAACGGGAAATAAAATAATTGACTATATACTTATGACATTTGTAGGCGGCAGAGATGCGGTTTCCTTAACCTTTATTTCCTTACTGCCGCATGCCCTGATTGGTGTGAGCTTCGGCAAGCTGTTGCGCCGCACGAAAAACAAAGGCAAACTATACGGCATTTTGGCTATTCCTCTTTCCTTGATTGTGATTGGCTATTTTGTGTACGCAATTACAACACATACCGAGCTTTCGGCATTATACACCTATTCGGATATGGGCTACGTGTATCCGGGTGTTTTGCGTGCATTTGCAAATGCATCAAGCGTACTCCTGCTTGCCGGTCTATTGTATGCACTTCGGAATATGATAGCAGGAAACAAAACCGTGCACAAGTTTATAATGCAATTTTGTCGGAATAATACACCGTATTATGCAATACATCCGTTCTACTTTTGTTGTATTACGGCAACTGCGGCATATCTGCCCTTATCAGCCGGATTCTGCACAGCAATGTCTGTTGTAGTCGGGGTTCTTTGTTATGGTACGATTTTGCTCTGGAATCGCATTAAAAATAAAATTAGATAATCATTTAAAAAGTATAAAAATAACGAGGTGATATTTATGACTGCAAGACATGGACTTTTAAAAATCGAAGATGTTTACGACCAGAAAAATTCATCGGAACTTTTTTTGGATGCTATGAGAGAATGTTTAACACATCATATTGAAAATTGTGAATTTTTCAGAAATTTGTGTGACGATGCAGGCTTTAAGGTTGAGGATTTGAAAACAGAAAAGGATTTAGAAAAAATCCCACCTATACATGCAAACTTCTTTAAACAATATGAGGTTCTTTCTGTTCCCTTTGAAACAATTACAGAACATGCAACAAGCTCAGGCACAGGCGGACAGAAAAGCCAGATGTTTTTTGATAAGGACAGCTTCGATTTCGGAAATTCTATGATAGAGAACGAATTTCGCTATTATGGATTTCTTTCTGACGAACTTACAAATTATCTTCTCTTTACATATGAACCTGCAGAGGTCAGCAAGGATTTAGGTACTGCAAAAACAGACCTTGGACTTTTGAGCTATGCTCCCGTAAATGATACTTTCTTTGCCCTTCGCTATAATGGTCAGGGACACGATTTTGATGTATACGGAACAATAGCAGCTTTAGAAGAATATGAAAGACAAGGTAAGCCTGTCAGAATTTTTGGTTTTCCGTCATTTCTGTATTTTACAGTAAAACAAATGAAAGACACAGGACACAGACCTTTAAAACTTAATACAAAGTCAATGACATTGCTTGGCGGAGGTTGGAAAGGATACGCCGACAAGCAAATTCAGAAAAGAGAGCTTTATGCACTTGTGGAAGAAATGCTTGGAATCCCTCAGCAGAATTGCCGTGATGGATATGGCTCAACAGAACATTCTGTTCCTTACTTTGAGTGTAAAAACCATCATTTCCACATCCCTGTATATAGCAGAATGATTATCCGTGATGTTGAAAATCTCAAGCCATTGCCTAATGGCACTCCCGGTTTTGCCAACTTCATTACTCCTCACCTTATGAGTGTACCTGCGGTATCGGTTCTTATGGGCGATATGGCGGTGCTTCATGATGCAGAGGAATGCGGATGCGGTATAAAAACACCGTATATGGAGATTCTTGGAAGAGCCGGAACAAGTGCAACAAAAAGCTGTGCAATAAAAGCAAGCGAACTTTTGAAAAGATAGAGGTGAAGATGGTTATGGAATTTATTATAAGAGGTAAAAAAGTTAACATTGAAAAAGAAAATTGTTTGGATGGAATAAATGAACAGATAATAATAGACCTTTCAAACGATATTTTAGATATTAGAAAAGTTATTTCGAGCCTTGATAAGCTCGGTCATTTCGTGGCAGAAGATAAAGAGTTTTTGGTTTCGGAACTTATGGAACTCGGCTTTTCAAAAGATGAAGCAATGCAGATAAAAAAAGATTCTCTTGCTGTTTTATCTGAAAAAGAGCTTTATAAAAAGATAAACAGAGAGCTTGGCGGACTGCCTTTTGAAATTTCACGTCAGACAAGCCGCGAAGAACAGTTCGAGGGCTGGATGCCCGTTGGTGTTTTAGGGCATGTTACAAGCTCAAATGATGCAATGCTCCCGTTTTTCAGTTCTGTGGAAGGACTTTTAACAGGAAATATAAATGTTATTAAAACGGCATCAGGAGCGCACAAGGTCGCAATGAAGATGATTGAAAAGCTTTGTGCAGAAGATGAGAGCTTATGCCCGTATTTTTATGTGTTCCCTCTCTCATCAAAGGATAAGGAACTTTTAACCGAGCTTTTTGGCTTGTGTAATACAGTTGCTGTATGGGGTTCTGATGGGGCTGTTTCAGGAGTCAGAGAGCTTGCACCCAAAGGCGTTAATATTGTTGAATGGGGTAACAGAATAAGCTTTAGTTACTTTACGGAAAAAGGATGTACAAGAGAAAAGCTTGAGGCACTTGCTCATGATGTATGTGTAAACGACCAACAAGCATGCAGTGCACCTCAGATTGTGTACTATGAAACAGATTCAAAGGAAAAGCTTCTGCGTTTTGCAGAAGAATTTTATAACGAACTTCAAAAAGTATCGGATACATATCCTCTCCATCCTATGACAGAACCTGAAAAGGCTGAACTAACGGCACAAACTAAAATGTGCTATCTTGAAGAAATTATGGGAGATGCAAAACTCTTAAACGGAAACGGTTGCCGTATTTTTGTAAAGTTTGATAATGAGCTTTGTGCATCGCCGCTTTATCGCACGGTTATTGTTAAAGGAATTAAAAGATGTGAGCTTGTCGGTGTGCTCAGACCGTTCCGTTCATATCTTCAGAGTGTTGGTCTTGCGTGCGGTACAGATGAAATTGTTCCGCTTACAAACCTTTTGCTTGCCGGCGGTGTTAATCGTATAACAGAACCCGGACTTATGATGGGCGGCTATACAGGAGAGCCTCACGATGGTGTTTATGCTATGACACGCTATCTTAAAAGGGTTAGTTTTATAAATCACGGATTACCTGCAGGAACTATGTCCCTTGTTGAGATGAGCGACAAGATGCATAAACCTTTTGATGATGGTACTCCCGTGCTTAAAAAAGATGAATTCCCTGCCGAGAGAGAAATTGAAAATGAGGGCTATCTTGTTTTAAAAAGCGGTGGCAGCAGCGGAAAAGCAAAATATGCACTTCACACATATGCTGATGCTGAAGTTACATATAAAGAAACCGGTCGCTTTATAATAGCAGCAGGTGTTAATCCTAAAAAGGATATTTGTATGAATTTGTTCTACTCAGGCGAATTATATGGGGGCTTTATAAGTATATATGAAGCTCTGAAAAGTGCTGAAATAATCCAGCTTCCTATGACGGCAGTTATGGATATGGAACGTGTGGCAAACGAAATTGTAGAGAGCAAGGTAAATGTTCTGATGGGAATGCCTACTTACCTTTTGAGACTGTTTTCCGAGCAGGAAGAAACGCTTAAGAATTACGGTGGTATTGACCTTATACTCTATGGCGGAGAGCATTTTGATCCTGCACAGGCAGAATATATTAAAAAGACATTTAATGTAAAAAGAATTGCGTCCATTACATATGGTTGCAACGAAATCGGCTCTATGGGGTATGCCTGTGAGTATTGCGAGGGAAGTATTCATCACGTTGCTCCAAGCAAATACCTTGAAATATTAAAGCTTGATAAAGATGAGCCGGTAGCAGCCGGTGAGGTTGGCAGACTTGTTTGGACACCTATCAATCAGGAAAATACACCAATCAAGCGATACGAAATAGGTGACCTCGGAAGGTTTGTAAAAGAACCGTGTAAATGCGGAAGACTTTCACCAAGATTTGAACTTCTTGGAAGATTTGGTGATGTTTTTAAATTTGCAACTAATTATGTAAATTATCAAACCATCAAATCCGTATTTGCGGAAAAAATGAATTATAACGGATGGTTGCAGGTTATTTTATCCTATGACAAATTA
>JAZUMJ010000126.1:0-5738 GCA_045603605.1 Ructibacterium sp.
TTTTTTTTGACTATCTTATACAATTACCGCACCTCCAAAAATTATGTCATTACATTAAACATTAGTTTTATATCTGGTTATTATATCACAAAAACACTCTTCTTTCAATATTTTTTGAAAAAAAACTTGCTTATACTCCAAATTTTTAACATATTCCCCTAAATTCATCATTTGATGTGGTTTCAGTTTTGCAAATTTCATAAAAACAGTTTTTTTATATTGGTGATTATCCCATTATTCCTTTTTAAATTTATGTTGCCTTTTCCTGAATTTATGATATAATTAAATTTATATATAACTGAGTGAGTTTTTATGAAAATAGTTTTAAGTTTACTATTATCAATATGCCTGATATATTTAAAAAGACGTCGGCCCAATCGCCGGCGGCTTTCATTTTTTATTAGTTACCCATCATCTTAGCAACTTCATCTGCAAAGTTTTCTTCCTTCTTTTCAAGGCCTTCGCCCTTTTCAAGACGAGCAAACTTCACAATCTTGATATCTGTGCCAAGTTCTTTTGCAACGTTCTCTACGTACTTGCCAACTGTGATATCCTGATCCTTAACAAATGCCTGATCAACAAGACATACATCCTTGAAGAACTTCTTAATTCTTCCAACAACCATCTTCTCAACGATTGCTTCAGGCTTACCTTCGTTAAGAGCCTGAGCCTTAAGGATTTCCTTCTCGTGCTCAACAACGTCAGCAGGAACTTCGTCTTCACGAACGTACTGAGGCATAACTGCTGCAATCTGCATTGCAACATCCTTTGCCATTGCCTTGAATGCATCATCATTTGCTTTATCAGCATCAGCAACTTCAAAGTTAACCAATACACCGATTCTGCCGCCTGCATGAATATATGCCTGGTTGATACCTTCAAAACGTTCAAAACGACGGATATTCATATTCTCACCGATAGTTGCAATCTTCTCTGTAAGAGCTTCACCAACTGTCTGTGAATCGTTAATCTTCATTTCTTTCAATGCTTCAACGTCAGCAGGGTTTCCTTTTGCGATAACCTCTGCAACGCCGTGAACAAATGCCTGGAAGTCAGCGTTCTTTGCAACAAAGTCAGTTTCAGAGTTAACCTCAACTGCAACACCTACGCCGCAGCAATCGAATACAACTGCCTCAACCATACCTTCTGATGCAATTCTGCCTGCCTTCTTAGCAGCAGTTGCAAGACCTTTTTCTCTCAAATATTCAACAGCCTTGTCCATATCGCCGTCAGTTTCTGTAAGAGCCTTCTTGCAGTCCATCATACCGCAGTTTGTCATTTCTCTAAGCTTTTTAACATCTTGTGCTGTAAATGCCATAGTAATCTTCCTTTCTCTATATAACTCTATATGGATTAGTCATCCAACATATCAAGGCTTACTTCTTCTTCAACAGCCTCAGCGGTTTCTTCAACCTCAGCTGTCATCTGCTCGCCCTGTCTGCCTTCAAGAATTGCGTTACCGATTGTAGAAACAATCAATTTTACCGCACGGATAGCATCGTCATTACCGGGGATTGCAAAATCTGCTTCTTCAGGGTCACAGTTTGTATCAACGATAGCAATAACAGGGATACCAAGCTTGTGAGCCTCTGCGATAGCATTCTTTTCCTTTCTTGGGTCTACAACGAAGAGAGCAGCAGGAAGTTCTTTCATTTCCTTAATACCGCCCAAGAACTTTTCAAGACGTTCCTGTTCAAGGTTGAGCTTGATAACTTCTTTCTTAGGAAGAAGATCCATTGTTCCGTCTTCGTTCATCTTCTCTAACTGATAAAGACGCTCAATTCTCTTTTTGATGGTCTTAAAGTTTGTGAGCATACCGCCCAACCATCTTGCATTAACAAAGTACATACCTGTTCTTTCAGCTTCCTCACGAATAGCATCCTGAGCCTGTTTCTTTGTACCAACAAAGAGAACGTTACCGCCATCTGCAGCGATGTCGCGTATGAAATAATACGCTTCCTCAATCTTCTTTACAGTTTTCTGCAAATCGATAATATAAATACCGTTTCTTTCTGTAAAGATGTACTCCGCCATTTTAGGATTCCAACGGCGTGTCTGGTGTCCGAAGTGAACACCTGCTTCAAGCAACTGCTTCATTTGAATTACTCCCATGATTTAACACCTCCATAGTTTTTTCCTCCGCAGGGGTCAACTTGTCCTGAAACCGTCATGGGTGTGCGGCACTTTTCGGACAATCAGCCTGCGTGTGTAATAAATTTTGTTTGGAAAATCCCCAAACGCCAAAATAGTATATCACATCTTAATAACAAATGCAAGCATTTTTTTCAAATTCCTGAAAATTTTTTTGCTGTCCTATCCTTTACTGGAAACTTTGTTTAAAAAATATTTAAGATTTCAGATGAAATTAAATACCGTTGGGGTGTATTTTGATTGACAAATCAGGCTTATTAACCTATAATTAGGTTAATGGAGGTATTTTATGAAACTTGAAATTAATAAAAATGAAGTCCTTCGTTATTTAGGCTATAAAGGTCAGGACTACAGCGATAGTTTAGACAAGTTAATTAATGATGCCATAGACAAAATCAGTTTGATTGCAAAGCCTGTATATACATATAAAACATTTGATATTGAAAAAAGTAAAGAAACTGTTATCCTTAAAGGGACAGATATTGGGCTTTCAGGCAGTGATATACTCCATCATCTTGATGGTTGTGAAAGATGCATTTTAATGGCAGTTACCTTAGGGGTTGAGGCAGATAATCTTATCCGTATTTCGCAGACAACGGATATGAGCAAAGCCATAATCCTTGATGCCTGTGCTACAGATATGACAGAGAGGCTGTGCGACTTTGTTCAGGATGAAATTAAGAAGGAAAATCCTTTTATAACCCACAGATTCAGTCCCGGCTACGGGGATATGCCTCTTGAAAGTCAGACCGATATATGCCGTGTTCTTGATACTTACCGAAAAATTGGACTTTCTGTAACTGAAAATTCTTTGATGATACCCAGAAAATCGGTTACTGCAGTAATTGGGATTTCCAAAAAATCCCTCACACCGTCTTTAACGGGCTGCAAAATATGTCCTATGAATAATACCTGTGAATTTTCCAAGGAGGGAAAAAGCTGTGACAGTGAAAGAATATCTTAAAGAAAATCTGCTTATATTTGACGGAGCAATGGGAACTATGCTCCAAAACGCAGGCTTGCCTACAGGTGGGCTTCCTGAGGTGTATAACATCGAACAGCCTGATACTGTTCTTAATATACACAAGGCATATGTAAATGCCGGAGCAGATGTTATAACAACCAACACATTTCAGGCAAATCGTCTTAAACTAAAAGACAGCGGTTATACTCCGGAGGAACTAATCAAAGCAGGGGTTATTCTTGCCAAAAAGAGCGGTGCTAAATACGTTGCTCTTGATATTGGTCCTTTGGGGCAACTGATGAAGCCTATGGGAACTCTTACCTTTGAATCAGCTTATGAGATGTTTAAGGAACAGATTATTGCCGGCAAAGAGGCAGGTGCAGATATAATTCTTCTTGAAACTATGTCGGATTTATTAGAGGTAAAGGCAGGCGTTCTTGCGGCAAAGGAAAACTGCAATCTCCCTGTTTTTGTTACTATGACCTATCAGGAGGACGGCAGAACCTTTGTTGGCTGTAACCCACAGACTGCAGCAGTATGTCTTTCAGGATTAAAGGTTGATGCTCTTGGGGTTAACTGTTCACTGGGTCCAAAAGAACTTGAGCCACTAATTGATGAGCTTTTAAAATATTCAAGAGTGCCTGTAATGGCACAGCCAAATGCGGGACTTCCAAGGATTGATAACGGAAAAACCGTCTTTGATGTACAGCCCCACGAATACGGCAGTTTTATGGCAAAGCTTGCCCAAAAGGGTGTCAAGGTTTTAGGTGGCTGTTGCGGAACAAATCCTGATTTTATTAAAAGTTTAAGGGAAAACGTTTCACATATAACCCCAATCACAACCAATCCCCTTTCGGTTACGGCGGTGACATCGGGAACAAAGACGGTTGTTTTAGACGATGGAATAACTGTTATAGGCGAAAGAATTAACCCTACGGGCAAAAAAGTATTAAAGGAAAAACTTCGCTTGGGAGATTTTAATTATATAATGGGAGAGGCAATAAATCAGGCTCAAAATGGTGCAGATATTCTTGATGTAAACTGCGGTCTGCCTGAGATTGATGAAAAATCAACCCTTTGCCGTGCTGTAAATGAGGTGCAATCGGTTGTTAATCTGCCTTTGCAGATTGACAGTTCCGACCCTGTCGCCGTTGAGGCGGCAGTTCGTATTTACAACGGAAAGCCCATAATAAATTCGGTTAACGGAAAACAGGAAAGCCTTGATACCATTCTACCTGTTGCGGCTAAATACGGGGCGGCAGTTATCGGTCTTACCCTTGATGAAAGAGGTATTCCCGAAAGGGCTGAGGAACGTCTTGAGGTTGCAAAAAAGATTGTTTATGAGGCAGAAAAATACGGCATACCCAAAGAGGATATTATTATAGATTGTTTGGTTCTCACTGCATCTGCACAACAGGAGCTTGTTTTGGAAACCCTTAATGCAATCAAGCTTGTAAAGGCTCAATTGGGAGTAAAGACGGTGCTTGGAGTCAGCAATGTATCTTTCGGTCTGCCTGCAAGACCAATCCTTAACAGTGTGTTCCTTGGAGCGGGATTTGGTGCAGGGCTTGACACAGCCATAATAAATCCTATGGCTGAGGATACAATGAGAGTTGTTCATTCGTTCAAAGTTTTCAATAATCAGGACAAGGACGCAAAAGAATTTATAGATATTTATTCACAGACAACCGAAACAAAATCGGTTGTTAATGCGGAAAAGGAATTAAAGGACTATATTATTGAGGGCAGAAAGGACGAGGCAAAAGCCAAAACTGAACAGATGCTGAAAGAACTTTCACCAATAGAGATAATTGACAGTCATTTCGTACCGGCTCTTGAAACAGTTGGGGAAAATTATGAAAAAGGAAGTATATTCCTGCCTCAGCTTATCCAATCAGCCGAAGCGGTAAAGGGCGGATTTGAGGTTTTAAAAGAAACTATGCCCGAGGGAGATGGGGGAAAAGGCAGAATTCTTATTGCCACCGTGGAAGGAGATATCCACGATATCGGCAAGAATATTGTCCGTATGCTCCTTGAAAACTATGGCTATGATGTAATCGACCTTGGCAAGGACGTTCCTTTTCAAAAGGTTGTAGATGAGGTAATAAAGAATAATATAGAGCTTGTGGGACTTTCGGCATTGATGACCACTACAGTAGGTTCGATGAAAGACACAATTTCCGCCTTAAAAGAAGCAGGCTGCAAAGCAAAAATTATGGTAGGCGGTGCGGTGCTTAACGAGGAATATGTTGATTTTGTAGGTGCGGATTATTACGCAAAGGATGCCAGAGCGGCAGTTGTTTTAGCCAACGAGATATTTAAGGGATAGCCAAGGGTAGCATTATGGAATATCAAAAACGAAAACATCCAAGACTTTCTTCATATGATTACTCACAGTCAGGAGTTTATTTTATAACTATATGCACAAAGGACAAAAAACGTATATTATGCGACATTGTTGATGACACTTCCAGACCAATCGTAGGTGTATTAAAAAGATTGATAAATAAAGAAATTGGAGAAAATATTTTTCAAACCTCTTTTTACGATCATATTATTCGAGATGAAGAAGATTACATTATAAAATGGAAATATATAGAACAAAATCCGATTAAATGGTTAT
>JAZUMJ010000127.1:0-14852 GCA_045603605.1 Ructibacterium sp.
AATGACAGAATATGAAATGTTATTTTCTCAAAAAGGTCAGCCTATATATCGTTGTGAAGCAATATTCAGATAAATACAGTAAAAATCCACCGGAAAATCCGGTGGATTTTTGCTAATCAACTGAAAGATTTACTTTTTCTCTCTCGTCAATCGGTATATACGAAAGACGCTTTGAAATTGTCTTATACGCAGGGCGTATAATCTTATTGCTTGTGGTGATCTCCTCAATACGATGTGCACACCATCCCACAATACGTGACATTGCAAACAATGGCGTATACAACTCCTGAGGAAGATCCATCATCTGATATACAAATCCTGAATAAAAATCAACATTTGCACACATAACCTTTTCTACACCTTTAACCTCTGCAAAAGCTTTGGGTGCCAGCCTTTGAACAAGGTCATGAAGAGCAAATTCCTTTTGATGTCCTGTAGCCTCTGCAAGTTCTTTTGCTTTTGCCTTCAATATTCCCGTACGGGGATCGGATATGGTATAAACTGCGTGTCCCATACCATAAATAAGTCCCTTACCATCTCCGGCTTCCTTACGGAGTATCTTTTTCAAATATTCAAGAACCTCTTCTTCGTCCTCCCAATTCTTAACATTTGCCTTAATCTCTGTCATCATAGACAGCATCTTATCGTTGGCACCGCCGTGTTTAGGGCCTTTAAGAGAACCAACTGCAGCAGATATTGCAGAATATGTATCTGTTCCCGTTGATGAAATAACGTGAACGGTAAATGCAGAGTTATTTCCTCCGCCGTGCTCTGCCTGAAGTATCAATGACAAGTCAAGAATTTCTGCTTCTAACGGAGTGTATTTATTATCAGGTCTTATCATATACAAAAAGTTTTCTGCAACCGAAAGGTTAGGGTTGTGGTTATGAAGAACCAGACTTTCATTATCAAAATAATGACGTTTACAACTAAAGGCATTTGCCACAAGGATTGGAAATCTTGCAATTAAATCCAAGCTTTGGCGCAAAAGATTAGGTAGTGAAATATCATCAGGATTATCGTCGTATGAATAAAGCGCCAAAACACTTCTTGCAAGCTTATTCATAATATTTTTACTTGGTGCCTTGAAAATCATATCTTCTGTGAATTCATAAGGAAGTTCACGTCTGTCAGCGATAAGCTTTGTAAAGCTATCAAGAGTTTCTCTGTCGGGAAGAAAACCAAACAAAAGCAGAAAAGCCGTTTCTTCAAAGCCAAAACGTTTCTCTTTCTGACAGTTTTCAACAATATCCTCAACACTTATACCACGATAACGGAGTTTTCCTTCAACAGGGGCTTTATTACCCTCATCCATAACATAACCATGAACCTCACCAACTGTTGTAAGTCCGGCAAGAACACCGCTTCCGTCAGCGTTTCTCAAACCGCGCTTAACATTATAATCACTATAATAATGAGAGGGAATTGCGTTGTGTGCAGAATTTTGCTCCTGAATCAGAGCAAGATATGCATCAAGTCTATTATCTGTTTTGTTCTGCTCGTTATACTTATTTTGTTCCATCTGACTCACCTCTTTCTTAAAATTAGAACCAAACGCAGATTTGCGTTAAAGATTATTGTACCAAATTTTCACTGCAAAGTCAAGCATAAATCATTCTTTACTGAAACTAAGAATAACAACCGCTCCGAGAATAAGAAAAATTCCAATAATCGAAAAAACTGTTATCGGTTCATTATAAAAAATAATACTTACCAATGTAGCAGTTAAAGGTTCCACTGACCCCATTGCTGTTGCAACACCGGCAGGGATTTTTTTCATTGCATATGTATAAACAAGATATGGTATTACCGAAGTTACCACTCCCAAAGGCAAAATCCAAGGCAAAATTTGAGCAGGATTTTCCATTGTCATTTTCACTGTTGTTACAGGATTTGCAAAGAACAACGAAAGAATTGCCGCAAACACAAAGCAATAGGTTGTTGCAATTATAGCATTATCCCCTCTTCGCATCTCAAGCTTGACGCATATATTATATATGCTATAAGAAATTCCTGATAAAACACCGAGAATTATACCCATAACGCTTACTCTCAAACCACCTATAATTCCCGTTACAAGAGCAGTTCCTACCAACGCTGCAACAATTGCAATTCCCTTTATGAAAGTAAAACTTTCTCCCATAAACAAAACAGAAACAATCATCACTATAACAGGTGCAAGATACATCAGTACAACTGCAACCGATAATGACGCTGCTTTCATTGCCGCATAATAGAGTGCTCCCGTTGCATATAAAGCCACACCGCTCACTGCAATAAGCAACAGTCTTTTAAAGGATATTCGCATTTTTTCCCTTAATGTAACTGCCGAAAAAATCAACATACAAACTGCCGCCATAACATTTCTTGCTGATGCCATTTGCAGAGAATCAAACCCAAACTCCCGAAGATTTGTGGTGAAAATCCCTGATGTTCCCCATAATATTCCCGCTATCATAATATACAATACCGATAACTTGTTCATTTTCATTTATAAACCTCTCCTTAAAATGTTAATTGCCAATCAATCCGTATTTAGACTTCACTCTCTCCATCTTTTCAATCATTGGCTCTGATATAAACCAAAGGAAAAATGCTGTTGACAGGGCGTGAATTAAATCAAAGGGAAATCCCATCACATAGGATGAAATTACTGCCTCTGCGTTGATTTCAGCTTGCATCATAAGTAATGATGAAGGATTAATAATTCCCCCATATATAACAAGTGTTGCTATAAATCCAAAAACGCTAAGGCTTGTCTTATTCCCACGGATAAGTCCAATTCTAAACAGAATTCCCGATAAAAACCCAATCAATCCAAATGCAAACATCTGCCATGGCACCCATGGTCCCTGACCAAAGAAGAAATTTGAAACAAATGCCGTGATTGCTCCAACCAAAAACCCTGTTTCTCCGCCAAAACATACTCCTGCTATAATCACAAGTGCCGCAACAGGTTTAAATTGAGGTAACATATAAAATGCCGTTCTGCCTGCAACTGCAACCGCTGATAGCACACTTATAATTATCAGCTCTCTTGTCTGCGGTTTTCTCCCTTCAAAGCCCATAAAAAACGGAACTAATATTTCAAAAATAATCATCAGGCTTATAAAATAATACTTCCTGTCACCTAAATAAAATACCCCGATAAATATTGTAATCGGAACAGCAATCAAAACCGTTAATACTGAAACCAAATTTTGTTTTGTTAATTTTCTGTCCTTAATGGGCTGTTGAATGTTTTGAATTTTACTTTTACGCTTTGGGATAAAACATCCTGCTGCAAGCCCTAACATAATTATTGATATTAAATGTATATATGTTATATCCACACTCAAGCTGTTCCCAAACTGCATATAACAGCAAGCTAAAAACAGCAGTGAAAAAACAACACCTAAAACAGGATGATTTTTAATCTTCTCCCCTTTATCTGATTCAATTTTTTCAGGTATCACACTTTCATCTTCTTTAAAAGCATATTCTAAAACGTTTTTTGGCTCTTGCTTTAAAGGTTTGCCGCCACAGGCAGATACAACATCATCAACCAACACCGCATCAGGAAGAATATTTCTTGTCATTCTGCTGACAGCAGTTGTATAAAAACTCTTTCCTGAGAAAAATTCTTTAGGTACACCTTGAGAGGTTATAGCTCCGTCAAACAACATAGCACAGCGATGGGCATATTCAGCACAAAATTCTATGTCATGAGATACCATAATTACAGTAACTCCGTTTTCTGTAAGCTCCCTTAATATCTCTGCAAAAATCTTCTTAAATCCTGCGTCCAAGCCTTTTGTGGGTTCATCAAGAAGAAGAATTTGGGGTCTTTGAATTAATATCATTGCCAGTGCCGTCCGTTGTTGCTCGCCCCCTGACAAGTCAAAAGGATGATAATCCAATAAACTTTCAATTCTGCACAGTTTAGCAATCTGTTTTATCTTTTCTTCTTTCTCTGCAGTTTCCATTTTACAGCCTGACAACATTTCCATTAACTCAAGCTTTACTGTTTTCTTGGCAAATAAGCTTTTAGGGTCTTGGGGCATTACCCCTAAAACACCGCTATACAATCCTGAAATTTCCGAAATTGGATTTTCGTTTATTAAAACCTTACCTCTATATGGGGTATTACTGCCGCTTATCAATGAAAGCAAGGTTGTTTTTCCTGCACCGTTTCCACCAAGGACTGCATAAATTTCACCCTTAAATATTTTTAGTTCTGTATTTTTTATAATATCACTGGAATTTTTGTCATACCTGAACCAAACATTTTTAAGTTCAACTGCAACTTCCTCTTTTTCTGCATATTCCAAATCTTGGTTTTGATAATTTAATGTAGTAGTCTTACTGTATTCCCGGAGCCAACTTCTTCCTTCTTTTACTGATACAGGACACTCTAAATCATTTTCTACTCTGCTCCATATACGCATAGGCGAGGGAAGAGCGTCATACATATCATTATTTAGTTCTCTTAAAATCTCGCCTACGCATTTTGGTGTATCATCTGCTATAATTTTTCCGTTATCCATAACAACCACCCTGTCTGATACAGGAAAGGTTTCTTCCAAACGATGCTCTGATATAATTATGGTTGTCCCAAGTTCAAGATTAATCTTTTTAAGGACCTGTAAAAATTCCTGTGCAGCAATAGGGTCAAGCTGACTTGTAGGCTCATCAAGGATAATAACAGAGGGTTGCATAACCATAACTGAAGCAAGATTTAAAAGCTGTTTTTGCCCACCGGAAAGCTCTGACACATTTTTATAAAACCATTCTTCTATACCAAAAAAGGCTGCCATCTCCGAAACTCTACCTCGAATTTCCGAAGTAGAAAAACCCAGACTTTCCAATCCAAAAGCAAGTTCGTGCCAAACCTTATCCGTAACAATTTGATTATCCGGGCTTTGGAGAACAAACCCTATTTTTTCTGCCTGTTCTCTTTGGCTGTAATCATTTAATACCTTTCCGCAAAACAGGATTTCACCTTCAATTCTGCCAAAAGGCGAAAGTGCCGGCTTTAACAACCTCAACAATGTGGTTTTTCCACATCCCGATTTTCCACACACTGTCACAAATTCACCTTGATTTATGGAGAGATTAACTTCATTTAAGGCAGTTGCTTCCCTTTTGGGGTATGTAAAGCTTAAATTCCTGATTTTAAAGATTTCCATCTTAATTCCTCCCACACTTCAACTATAACAGGGACAAAGCAAAGAATTAAATATGCAATGAACACACTCAAATTATATGAGGAAAACCCTCCCCATCTTATTGACGGAAAATACCTGAAGTACATTCCATCCAAAAAGCCCCCTGCCAAAATATATAACCCTAACACTCCTATAATCAAAAGAGCAGTTTTATCACGATTATCAAATCTGTATATAGAAAAAGCAGTTCTGCCTTTAAGCCCGTATCCCCGTGACTTCATACTGTCTGCTGTATCAATAGAATTTTCCAATGCCCAGGTTATCATAATGGACAAGACCGATAGACCGTTTTTTGCTCTTTGGATAATTCCGCCATTTGATAAGTCTTTGCCTACACAACGTCGTGCCTCTGCTGTCTTTTTTGTTTGTTGTATAAATTGGGGAACAAATCTTAAAATCATCGACAGCACCAATGACAAAGCAGGAATTATTCTGCCAAACAAATATACAAATTTATCACTGGTCATAACTGCCGTATAACAGGAAAACCAACATATTACCGATACAATCATCACAGATGCACATATGCCATATAAAATTGATTCCAGAGTTAAAGGATTCCCACTTGGCAGATACAACAGAATTGTTAACCCTTGATGATTGAATGCAGGATTCATAACCGCTCCCAAAATTATGGCTGGCAACATATAAATAATATTTGTTTTTATTGCCTTTTTCCCGTTTATCATAATTGAGTATGTAAATCCACCCAAAAGAGAAAAACAAAGACAAACAGGGTTCATAAAAAACATAGTGAACCCTATAATAAAAATAAAATATATGAAATTTACAATCGGATGATAATTCTTAAACTCATTCATCTGTTTTTCCATTTCTTGCAGAATATTCTCCGCCAATATCTCTTCCTAAATCACAAGTATAAATCCACTGAACATTATCGCCATCCTGAAGTTGATACCTTGAACTGCCGTAGTTTGGGAACCAGTCATTAACCTTATACATCCAGCCTGATAGTTCACCGCAATCATATTCGTATAAATTTCCTATCCCCTCAATGTATGCACTGTTATAAATCGGGGTGCTTACAAACTCCAGATGTATTTTGTTTTTCTTCATTTCCCGTGAGAGCAAATTAAATACACTCTCGCCTTCATAAAAAACAACCCTTTGTTCAGGGAAAATTACCCCATCTTGGGGAAGAAGTTCTATCTTTTCTTCGTCAAAATGTGATATATTCTTTAGAATTGTATCACATCTTACCGATAATATGCAAGTCTTTTCTTGTTTTGATACTTTAACAGTTTCAGGTTCCACCGGAATTGGTTTTCCGGACGGAATAGGTTCGGTCATATATTCATCCTTTACAGGTTCATCTTTAATTTCAATATCAGCATCATAATCAGCTTCCTCTTTAACAGGTTTTTCTGCATAATCCCTTTCATTTTCGGGTATATCCTCATCTTGAAATTCAACTGATTCTTCCTTAATAGGTGATGGTTTTTCATATTCCTTTTCTTCAGCCTGTAATGGTTCTTGTGTATCATTAATCTCTGTTTGAGTTTCTTTTACTCTCATAACCGGTGATGATTTAACCGATTCATAATCATTAACCTGACCGCAACCGCCGAATATTACTGCAAATACCATTATAAGTAATATTAATAACTTATTTTTCATTTTCATATAAGCTTTGCTCCTCTAAGCATATTATAGAAAATTTGTGCCACTTCTCCCCGTTTAATATAGGACTTTGGCATTATTTCAATCTCTGTTCTGTCAAGAATATTTTCATCATAGCAAAACGCCACAGCTTCAACAGCCCACTCAGAAACTGTTATATAATCAATAAATTCTGCTAATATATTTCTTGCTGTAACCTCATCTCTTTTAATATTCATACCGCAAAGACTTGCCGCCCTGGCAATCATTACTGCCGCCTCTTCTTTCGTTATTGTTCCATCAGGCTCGAAGAGGTTTGGGGAAACACCTTTTATAATTCCATAATCATATGCAGAACAAATATATCCATAATGCCAATCCAACGGAGATATATCTTCAAATATGGTTCTCTGTCCCTCTATAAGTCCTAATCCTCTTGTAACTATCGTTGCAAATTCTGCTCTTGTCATTGTATTATCAGGGCAGAACGAACTTTCGTCCATACCATTAATAATTCCTCGCTGAGCCAAATTTTCGATAGCATCTTTGTTTTTGTGGTTTATGATATCTTCAAATGTTTTATTATCATAAATTTTTTCTCTCTTTTTTACATCAGGATTTTTGCCGTCCAAGCCGTATATACTATCCTCTATTTTTCTGCTGTCCGTCATATCAAAAATAAAGCTTTTATTTTTTTCTGTACGTTGTGTTGCAATCAACCCCAAAAAAGCTTGTTCGGTTGTCATCAGGTTAAATTCTGAATTTCTTACAAATCCCGCTCCTTTTTCATAATACTGCATAAGTCCGTCAATGACCGTATTTCCGTTTTTTACAAATCTTGAATCGTTTACAGAGATTTTAAGAGCCGATAATGCCGTTAATACCTGAGCAGTGCTCTCTGAATTTTCTTGATTATAGCTTGTAAAACCTCCCTTTTCGTTCTGGATTGACGAAAGAATATTAACACCTCTGTCTATTGACTTTGCCACATCAAGGTTATCATTATATTTTGACAGTGCAACAAGAGCCATTGCCGTAACATCAGGGTCAGGGGTTTCTTCTGCCGTTGACATTGACCAACCACCATTTGGCTTTTCAAGGGATAAAATATGATTAACATACATATCCCTTGTTGCCTGAACATTCACGGAAGAGTATTGAGGTATTTCATAATTTCCGCTATCAAGTGCAATAAGTGCCCATATTGCCCCGTTTATTCCCTGCCATATGGTCTTTTCATAATCAGCTAATGGTAACAGCAGATTATATCCTCCGAAATTTTGCGGATCTTTTCCTAATGCAGTAAGGGCAAGTATAACCCGTGAATACTCTGTATATTTTCTGCTATGTAATATACCGTCTTTTGAATTAATATACTTTTGGGCATTATTTAAATACTTCTCAAAATAGCTGTCGGGAATTTCTATATCACTCCTTGCAAGTCCGATAATTGCCCATTCACCGCCGATTGAACCAACCTGAGGTTCAATAATCTGCGTTTGCAAAATGTTGGCTGTCTGCTCTATAACATAATTCAAATCAGCATTATCAGCAAATCCTTCCAACGGCATAACTATAATTAATGCTATCAGGATTAATATACCTATTTTTTTCACGGGGTTTACCCTCCTTTAGAAATAATCTATCTTTTTAATTTTTTGAATATAATCTCTGCTATTTCGGCTCTTGTAGAAGTGCTGTTATGATTATTCAGGATTACATTTTCTTTATTCTTTAAATCAGCATATCTGTTTATAATAAGTTCTGTATGTTCATTTATAATGTTCTCATCAGGTCTGAACTCTGTTTCGGAATAGCCATTAATAATCCCATTATTGTACGCCCAAATAGCTGCTTGTCCGTAATATGAATTAATATCAACATCTTTAAACGGTATATTTTCCGAAACAACAGGACTATCTTCCAATCTGTATAAAATTGTTACAAGCATTGCTCTTGTAAGGCTTTCATCAGGAGCAAAGGTTTCTTTATCCGTACCGTTCATCAAACCATTTTTGTAAACATACTCAACCGCCTCAAAGAACCAATCATCTTCATCTACATCCGTAAATGGATTTTCCCTTTTCTGTTGTTCCTCGCTCCACTTTGCATATAAAGTAAAGCTTTTTTCAACCTTTTGTGAAAAATCATATTCCTTTGTCAGTTCTACATCACTAAACCAACCCTCAAAAATATATCCTTCTTTCTGTGGCATATCAGGCTCCGTAATAACAGAATTTCTTGCAACTGTCAGGCTGTTAACCGTTGTTCCGCCGTTTGATTGGAATTTTACTGTATAACGGCTAGTTCCGCCTGATGAACCCCCTGACGAAGAAAAGCTTTCCGAACCTTTTTCTAATGAATAATCATCGGTATAGAACCAAACCACGGTCGAACCTGAATTAAGGTATGTATCCTTACAGCCTGTTGTCATATGCTTTCCGCCAACTGTGAACATCCAGCCCGAATTTGACCCGTGGTCAAATTCAGCCAATCCGTTAATCTCAGATATATAGCCATAACTGCTTTCTGTGAAATCAATTTCTGCCTTGTCAAGAGCTTCTTTGAGAACATCAAATACACTACTTCCCTTCTGTACTTTTAGTGTTTCATTAACCAAAGCAGTATATTTATCCGAATTCTTTCTGTATGTATATGAGTTATTACACTTATTCTCATCATGTACCATAACCCTTATTTTCACAGAAACAGTGTTTGTGTCTTCTCCATTACCTTCTCCGTCACCTTGGTTTTCGTTATCATCTTTAGCCGTAGCATAAGCCGGCTTTACAGAATTTTGTGAAAAATCATAGATTGTCTTATTTTTACCTTGCACAAGCAACTGTCTGCCAAGCAATCCCCTGAATCCTTGCTCAGTTGAAAACGAATTTTTCATAGACTCAAAGCCATCAAGATTTTCAGCAGCCTTAGTCATAAGCCCGTCAATGAGATTTACTTCGCCTTTTACTACAGTTTTTGCATCTGTTCCCACTGCTGAAAATGCAGCAATAGCAAGACCTGTTGATGCAGCATTTTTGCTCACCAAGCCTGTTTCATCCATACAACCGCTAATAATCGGCATTGTTTCATCTATCAATGCCTTGATATCACCGTCAGTATCATATGTGCTAAGAGCCACCACCATCGGGGATGCGGCATCGGGTCCGTATTTTGTATCTTGCCATGAAGATTTACTGCCAACAGCAGTTGTCAACAAAAAGGTTTCTTGCTCTGAGGTCATATAATCCCCTTGATTTAATGCCATTATCACATATGACAATGTATACACATTTGTAACCGCAGCATCTTTTGCATCAACCAAAGCAGTAAGCCTTGCAACTGCATCAACCTTCTCATTTTCGGCAGTATACAGTTCTCTTGGGTCATACCCCATTGCCTTAAGGGCAATTATATCCTTTGCAAGAACATTTGCTGATGTTGTTTCCTTAACCTCAGGAATTATTTTGTCAATACAGAGTTGTTTTTCTGCATCGGACAAAATAAATTCTGTTTCAGGATATAACTCTGAATACATTGCCATATCAGCAATAAACCATTGCATATTTCCATCGGTTGAAACATCATTTTTAGAATACTTTTTAGCAATATTATGAATAATCTGTGTTTCAGGATTTATAACTGTTACAACACAAACCGGTGCGATAATAGGACACTTCGCCAAAACCTTATTGCTCAAAAGAGCATAATAATTATCTTTATTCTCTTTCCATTCATCAATACCTACATACTTAATTTCTTCTGATGGATAAGGACCTTCTCCATAATCCTTTTCCGTGTATGCAACCTTGGACTTAAAGGTAGAATAATCGAAGCCTCCGTATACTCCTTCATTAAGCTCCCACAAGTTATAATCCGATGTTGCAGTTTCTACTTCTCCACTTGCAGTTATATAGTATGTTCCCTCTTCTTCAAATGAAAGGGTAATTTTTCCTTCATCATCTGTAACCTTATCTTCTATTGTATCAAACGCACCATCTTTCCATATACCAACTGAAATTCCGTTCAAAGGAACAGACACCTTTTCTTCATCGGTATATGCCATACCATAAAATCCGTTAAGCGAAAGAATAAATTCTTCACCAACATCAACGCTTTTTTCTGTTTCGTCAAAGTATGTATACCAATCTGCATAATAGACATTGTCCTTATTTATAGACGCAACCAGTCTATCCCCGTTTGCAACTGTATCCTTTGCAACACCATACGGAATACCCACATCGTTTACAAAAAACAAATTATTGGTTGACTCTACTCCCCAAAGTTTTGATACATAGCCGTTGGGAGCTGAATATCCATCTTCACTGTTAAACGCTTTATGAGCAGCAACAAGGGCTTCATCCACTGTTACTTTGCCATCATTGTCAATATCTTCGACAATTAACTTTTTATTCGCCATCGGCATCGAATCATTATCGGTTGCAAACACACCTTTATTGCTTATCGTAAGATAAATAACCGTTTCCGTTTCACTTGTTTCTTCTGCATAGGCAGGTATGCAGAAAACCATAATCATACTAAGTAATAATGCTAAAATTCTTTTAATCTTCAATTCTATCTTCTCCTTTCAAAATCAAGCATTATAAATTAAGAATTAAATTTGCCCTCCTTTCCCTGCCGGGCAAAAGAAAAAGCCGCGGCAATTTTTTGAAACAAAAAATTACCACAGCTGTGTTTTCTGTGATGTATCACAATTTGACAATAACCTTGTCAAAAAAGCTATTCCTTAGCATTTGCATATACGGAATAACATCAGAGCAGGTCTTCCGGCTCACGATATATAGACAAAGTCTGCATTTTTATATCCTGCCTTCTCAGTTTCCCAATGACCGGCTTTCACCGACGGATATAAAAACATTCATCGTATACGGCGACAGTATTACCGCAGGGGAGTCGCACCCCATTCCCTTTTCACCAACTATGCCCTATCAGCATAATCGACACTCTGTGTGAAATATTAAGTTTACGTTTTAAGTATAACTTGTTTCATCACGAATTTCAATATAAAAAACAAACAAAAATTTGCAAAAAATAAATATAAATCACATTGCCATTACATCACAAAAGCTTACAGGTTTGCATCGAAGAAAAAATCTTATTTTTGAAAAAAGAATCCATGGTGAAGTTTTGCAATCTCTGATATCAATATATTCACATCCGTATTTTTCCGAAAGTTGTTTCAGAATACTATTCGCATTTACATATTTATCGTCTACAATAGACAATATATGTATTTTAGCTTTGCTTTTTGAATGAATATTATATAATAACCATTCGTATTGTTCCTGAAAAGCATTTATATTAAATACACTGCTTTTAATATCATTTTCACCAATATTAATAAACACCTTAATAGGATTTAAATCACACACGCAACAATCCAATACATTTTCCGCATCTTTTAATTTCAATCCCTTTATACTTCTGTTATGCACTGCAGCCTCAACTCCATTATCGTTGGAAAACTCGGCAATTGGAATATCAAATAACCAATCTGTTCCAAAAAATACAATACCGTTTTTCACTGCACTCTTATTCATATGTTTATATTTGTCAATAATATTTTTATATTGCATATTATTCTTCTCCTATACTATCATATTTTCTGTTTATAAAATAAACTAAGATATTAATACTTACTATAAAAAGATTTACTATATATACCACAAGCACATAATTGTATCTCTGATTTATAATCTTCGAGCCTATTCCTGCAATATACCCAGCTGTAATCATTAAGATAAAACCTAAACTCATTGACTTTGCTGTTTTGGCTTTAATATTTTTATATACAGATAAAGGCCATGAACAACCAAAACAAATTAACATAAGTGTTTCCAATATTTCTGACATAATGAACCTCCTTAAATACATTTTATCCGGATATATTCATCTTATCATTGACAACTCATAATGTCTAATATATAATAATCATAATATTAATAACTTTAAGTTATGAATTTAGGAGGAATATCCGTGGAGATTTCACAAATACGATATTTTCTTGAAACCGCAAGAACTCAACATATTACCAAAAGTGCCAACAAGCTTCATATAGCACAACCTGCTCTCTCAAAATCAATACATAGGCTTGAAGAAGAGTTGGGAGTACCTCTTTTTATGAAAAAAGGAAGAAATATTATTTTAACAGATTATGGGAGATATCTTCAAAACGAATTAACTCCTATTATAAATTCCATAGACAATATTCCTTCTGCAATTGAAAAAATGGCAAAAATAGAAAGGAAAACTATTCGTTTATCAGTTCAGGCAGCATCAACTTTGATAACTCAAGCAATCATCGAATACAAAAGGACATTTCCTGATGTAAACTTTCATCTAATTCAAAACCCAGATGATGAATTGTTTGATATTGAAATAACAACAAATCTTTTCTACAATAATAATAAGCGTGAACATAATGTATTTGTATGTACGGAAAATATTTTCTTAGCTGTTCCAAATACAGGTGATAATATCAACAAAACCGCCATAAAGCTAACAAAAGTCAAAAACGAAGGTTTTATAAGCTTGTTTGGTTCAAAACAGCTTAGAATTATATGTGATAAGTTTTGTCATCACGCCGGATTTGAGCCAAAGATTATATTTGACAGTGATAGTCCTGATGCTGTTAAAAATATGATTGCCGCAAATATGGGCATAGGTTTTTGGCCGGAATTTTCATGGGGAAAAATTGATACTCAGCAAGTAAAGCTATTAAAAATCATAAACCCTATATGCAAAAGAGATATTGTTATAACTTACAAAAATATAAAGTCATCCGACTCTGTTGCGGAAAACTTTTTTAATTATTTAATAGATTATGTAAAAAAAAAAAAGAGAAAACGGATGAATCGCTTCATCCGTTTTCCTGTTATATATTAATCTTTTTCTTTAAATATCCAATTAATCCATAGGCAAGGGGAGTACCGCAAACAGCCTCAATGCCAAGCTTTGCAAAATATTGTATGCCAATCATACTAATTAAATCGGCAACAGGCGATGTTCCTGCAAATGCAACCAATACAAAGATTGTTGTATCAAAGAGATACCCAACAGCGGAGCTTCCAATCAATCTCGCCCACAGGTGATTTTCTCCTGTTTTCTCTCTTATCTTCACAAGTACCCATGCATTTGTTATCTCGCCTATTAAAAATGCAATAAGAGATGCAGCCACAATCCTTGGCACATAACCAAAAATTACTCCATAAGCCTCATTTGTCGCACTCATATAATCCGGAGCCGGCAGAACAAGTCCCAATGCAGTTCCTGCAACCATTAAAATATTGCAAAACAACGTAAGGAAAATTACTTTTTTTGAGATTTTAAAACCCCAAACCTCTGTTAATGCATCGCCCAGCATATACGCAAACGGGAATGTTATTGTTCCTGCATCAAAAAGTGCCACCGAGCCTATTGTTATTACCTTAACCGCCATTACGTTAGATGTAAGGTATATTGCCGTCAAAAGACTTGCAACAACCACCAGTGCCGTAAATTCCTTTTCTCGGTTTTTTGCAGGGTTTACCGATACCTGTTTTTTCATTTTTAAATTTCTCCTTTCAAGCTTTCGCTTTCATATGATTTTATTTTAATATTAACTATTTTTCCACTTATATCATCTTCGCATTTAAAATATACATCCATATAATTTGCCGTTGTTGAGTGCCACAATTCACCCTTTTTCTGTTCAGCCAGAACCTGAACAGTTCTTCCTATATATTTATTATAAAATTCTGCTTTCATCCGCTCTGCAAGTTCCAGCATTTTTTGACTTCTTTCAGCTTTCACATTCTCAGGCACCTGATTTGGGAGTTTCTCTGCCGCCGTGCCTTCTCTAACGGAATAAGGGAAGATATGCATCTGCGAAAATCCGATTTCTCTGCAGAAATTATATGACTTTTCAAACTCTTCTTCAGTTTCGCCGGCAAACCCAACCATTAAATCTGTTGTTATTGCAGTATCAGGAATGTTCTCCCTTAAAAGCTCAACAGCTTTTTTATATTC
>JAZUMJ010000128.1:0-13908 GCA_045603605.1 Ructibacterium sp.
TGCGGGCTTGGAGCCTAAAAAACAGTCCACAGAACTGTTTTTGCCTGCAGTTTTTGCTATCTCTTAAACTTTGTCACAGCCTGTTCAAGTCCCGCATCTGCACAAATAAATAAGATAAGGGATACCTCAAAAAAAGGTATCCCTTATTCGTATGGTGCAGGTAACAGGACTTGAACCTGCATGAAATTGCTTTCACATGGACCTGAACCATGCGCGTCTGCCAATTCCGCCATATCCGCGTAGTATTAAATTTAAAAAAGACAATTTCCTTTTTGCTGAAATTGTCTTTAATACACCTTCGGGGATTCGAACCCCGGACACCCTGATTAAGAGTCAGGTGCTCTAGCCAGCTGAGCTAAAGGTGCATATTAAATTGTCTGTTGCCGATTACTTTCAAATCAACAACAGACACTATTATACAAGTTTTATCACCATTTGTCAATAGTTTTTTTCAATAAATCAAAATTTTTTATCTGCAAATGGATATGGATAAGCTCCCGCAGACATTGTAACACGTCTATCCTTTAACATAAACAAAATTACTGCCATCGGCAATCTGCCTAAAATAGAAATCACAGCATAAATCAGCGCATTCTTTTGATCAAGCATATAATAAAATTTATGGAGAATTAATGCCAAAAGAAGGTTTGCAATCAGTTGCAACACCGCAAGAAGTCCTGACAAGTATTGAATTGCATTAAATCCCACCAAAACCCACTTCAGATGTCTTATATTATATCCTAAAATAACGTATTCTTCACAGATATCACCAATTATATAATACTGAAAAATCGGAATAAATGCTATCCAAGGATTTTTCACATTATTATTAACAGCTATTCTATAAAGAGAAAATGCAGTAAATACATATACGCCTACAATATAAGCCATATTTAAAATCATTACAATTGTCGATAAAATACCGCTTGCTAAATGTCCGTTCATATTTAATCTACTCCTTTATTCTTGCAATAATCTCTTTGTATTATAGCTCAAAAAATGCATTATTTTTTAATGCCTCAAGCATAATTTTTGCACTGCTTATGTTTGTTGCAAGAGGAATTTTTTGAACATCGCATAATCTTAACAGAGCAGATACATCCGGTTCGTGAGGCTGTGCTGTTAATGGATCACGGAGAAAAATTATCAAATCAAGTTCACCATTTGCAAGCATTGCGCCTATTTGTTGGTCACCGCCCTGAGGTCCGCTTTTATAACGATAAATATCTAATTTGGTTTCACCCATTATCATAGTTCCCGTAGTTCCCGTTGCAAACAGCTCGTGCTCACAAAGAACATCCTTATATTTTTTTGCAATTTCTATAATCTCATTTTTCTTTTTATCATGTGCAATCAATGCAATTTTCATATGTAATCTCCTTTCAAATAAATATACTATTAGTTTACTCCTTAATCAGTGTTCTTGTCAATAGGAAAAAGCGGCTAACGCCGCTTTTTTTAGAACAATATTATAATAAACTGAGAAACAAGTACAACTGCAATAAGTGCAATTGGATATGTTGCCGCATATGCTGCTGCAACATCCTCTGTCTTTGCAACACCGATAAGTGTACCAAGAGCCGGTGTACTTGTCATACCACCTGTGATTGAACCCAAGTTATTAAGCAGACTAAGTTTGAGTACATACTTTGCAAAAAGAAATCCTATAATCATCGGAACAATTGTCATAATAATACCATATACAAAGTACATAGGGTCAAAGTTTGCAACAAAATCAGCACCGCCCGGGATACCTGCTCCAATAAGGAAAAGTACCAATCCAAGCTCACGCAAAAGCTTAAGAGTATGACTATCAGGCATCATATTAAGCTTACCAATTCTTCCAAAGTGACCAAAAATAAGAGATACAAGCAGACATCCGCCTGTAGTTGTAAGGGAGAAGCATGTTCCGCTAAGACCTGCACTGCTGAGAGGAATCTTAATCTTACCTATAACAGCTCCCAAAATTGCTGCAAGAGCAAATGCCGCAAAACCATGTTCATCAAGAGATAAAAGATTCTTTACAACACTCTTTTTCTCTGCATTTTCAGTTGGCCCTGCAATCTTTGCACGTTCTGCGTCCATATCAGCCTTTGTAAGCTTTGGAATAAGCTGAACAAACAAAACAACACCGATTACACCAAATATGTACGCAATACCGTGACCTACAGACACAAGACTGGTATATTCAGGTGCAACAGTAGCCTTTGCAGCCGAAAATGCAGGTGTTGATGTTAATGAACCTGAAAGAAGTCCTACAATCATAGCTGTAAATCCTTCTAAATTTTCAATTGATGAACCAAAGCCGATAACCTTGCCCATATATATACAAGCAACAGCTGAAAGTCCACCTGCAATTATAATGATTAAACCAAGGAGAACATATGATTTAAAGTTCTTCTTCATATTTCCAAAGAACTTAGGTCCTGCAATAAAACCAACAGATGTTACAAAGAAGATAAGACCTAAGTTTTCGATGATTTCCAATGCCTTTTCTGCAAAATGAACCGACTCAGCATCACCCTTAATTATAAGCTGTGATTCCAATGGTCCAAAAAACAATGCTCCGAATAAAAGTGCTATAACGAACACGCCTGCATCACCAAGGCATACTCCCTTTATTGTGATACGGCCAAAAGCATAACCTACAAACAATATTGCAAATATGCAAAACATTAAAAATGAAATGCCTGTAATTGGAATTACTCCGCCAAATAAATTCATAATTTACATAACCTTTCCACCCACAAAATTCAATATTAACTACGTTTATCCTTACTGTGGGCTGATAAGACGTAGTGTGAGGTAGCATTAAACAATATTAATGCTACCCCTAATTATTTATTTTCTTGTATAGTCAGGAAGAAGTTTTGGTGAAACAGCATCTGTTTCAACACCTGCCGCTTCTCTTTCTGCATCAAATTTATCTATATGTGAAAGTGTAAGCTTACCAACTGTTACATCCTTTGACTTTGCAGCTGCATTTTGACCTGCATTACGGCCAAATACGATAATATCAAGTAATGAATTACCCATCAATCTGTTTCTGCCGTGAATTCCGCCGACAGCTTCGCCTGCAACATACAGGTTTTCAACATTTGTGGTCATACCGTCAACATTGATATCCAAACCGCCATTCTGATAATGAAGTGTAGGATAAACTAAAATTGGTTCTTTACGTATGTCAATACCATAGCTTGCAAACATACGCATCATAGCAGGAATACGTTTTTCGATTGTACCCTCACCGCCGATTTTTTCAATCATCGGAGTATCGAGCCATACCGCCTCGCCATCGCCTGTGCTCACGCCCTCACCATTAGTTGAACATTCACGAATAATTGATGCTGCAGCAACGTCACGGGTTTCAAGAGGATGCATAAATACTTTACCATCACGGTTAACAAGCTTTGCACCCAAGGAACGAACCTTTTCTGTAACCAACGCACCGAAAATCTGCTGAGGATATGCTGCACCGGTTGGGTGATACTGCAAAGTTTCAGCATATAAAAGCTTTGCACCTGCTCTGTAACCCAATACCAAACCATCGGCTGTTGCACCGTAGTGATTTGATGTAGGGAATCCCTGATAGTGCATACGACCTGCACCGCCGGTTGCGATGATAACAGTCTTTGCCTTTGCAACCATCAGCTCTTTTGTTTCCATATTCATAAGTACAGCACCTGCAGCCTTGCCGTCTTCATCAAGAATAAGCTCGATTGCCGCTGTGAAATCTACAACAGGAATACCACGGTTTAAAACCTCGTCACGGAGTGTACGCATAATCTCTGCACCTGAATAGTCCTTTGCAGCATGCATACGTTTGCGGGAAGTACCGCCACCATGGGTTGTAACCATTGTTCCGTCTTCTGTTTTATCAAATTCAACACCAAGTTCATTAAGCCACAAGATAGCCTCCGGAGCATCGCAAACCAATTTTGCAAGCAAATCACGTTTTGCAGCAAAATGACCGCCGCCGAATGCATCAAGGAAGTGGATTGCAGGTGAATCGTTTTCTTTATCTGCTGCCTGAATACCGCCTTCTGCCATCATTGTATTTGCATCACCAATTCTAAGCTTGGTAACAATCATTGTACTTGCACCGGCTTCATCAGCCTCGATTGCTGCAGATGCACCTGCACCACCGCCACCGATAATGAGAACATCCACGTCATATTTAACGTCGTTTAAGTCAACATCATCGCTCTTGATACGGCTGTGTGCCTGAAGTGTTTCACAAAGCTCGTGAGGTACATTATCCCCTTTATTGGGGCCAAATTTCAAAGTGGAGAACTCGCTCTTTTTATGGTCGGGATGATATGCAGCGAGAAGATCCTCTTTTTCTTTTGCAGTCATACGGGCAGGTTCGTAAGCAATATTCCCTTCACGAGCCGCCTCTACTGCTTTTAAGGACTTTTGAAATTCTTCTGAATACATTTTTTCTCCTCCTTATTTCTCGATTTCTCTATTGTTATAGAGTTCCTTCATCTCATCAATCGGCTTATCCATCAATGCTTCAATCAATTCCTTGAATGTACCATCATTGATTTCCTGAACACGATTTTCAAGATGTGCTGTCTTTGGCGCTAAGTATTTACCGTTAATTCGGCGTGCAAGCATAGCTACCTGAGGATGTGAAATTCCTGCGGGACAGCGTGAAGAACATACTCCGCACATTACACAGTCAAATGATTCTTCTGCACATTTCTCAAATTCACCTCTTTGAGCATATGCGATATACTGCATAACATTTAAATCCTGAGTACAGCTCTTTGTACAAGCGTTACATCCAACACAAGCATAAATCTCGGGATAGAGCTGCATCATAATCTGTTCTGTTGTTGAAACCTTTTCTATATCATAAACCTGTTTAACAAGTGGGAAGAAAGGCAGTGTTGCAACATACATTCCCTCTTCTACCTTTGTCTGGCAAGCAAGGCAGGTTTTCAATTCTTTATCGCCATGAATTCTGTATATAGTTGCACACGCACCGCAGAAACCATTACGGCAACCGCAACCTCTAACCAACTGGTAGCCTGCATATTCCATTGCACGCATAATGGTCAGGTTATCAGGAACCTCATACTTTTTGCCAAACAGATAAACATTTACCATATTTTCCATTTTTCAATTTTCTCCTTTCGGCTTAATTAATACTCATCTGGAAGTTCGTCAAGTTCGTCACATCTGAAAACAGGACCGTCTTTACATACATACTTTGAACCAATATTACAACGTCCGCATTTACCAACACCGCACTTCATACGAAGCTCCATTGTTGTATAAACCTGAGTTTTATCAAAGCCCATTTCTGTAAGTCCTGCAAGTGTAAACTTAATCATAATTGGGGGACCGCAGATAATCGCCGTTTTGTTAGTATCAAAACCAAGTTCTTTAACATAGTTTGGAACAAAACCAACGTGACCGTCCCATTCGGGTTGTTCGTTATCTATAGTAAGATGCACATCAACCCCCGCATCATTTGACCATTCCTCAACAATTTCCTTATAGTCAACCAAGTCCTGCATACTTCTTGAACCATAAACAATATCAATCTTACCGTATCTGTCACGGTAATGACGGCAATAGTTAATAACAGAACGAAGAGGTGCAAGACCTATACCTCCTGCAATAAAGAGCATATCTTTACCGGCAAATTCTGTATCAACAGGAAATGCATTTCCGTATGGTCCTCTGATTGTAATCTGCTGACCAACCTCCATACTATGAAGCCAATCGGTTACACAACCGCATTTCTTAATAGAAAACTCCATATATTCAGTATTCGTAGGAGATGATGTAATTGAAAACATCGCCTCACCAACACCCGGAATTGAAAGCATTGCACATTGTCCGGGCATATGGTCAAAAGCCTTTTTACCATCAGGTGTAACAACCCTGAATGTCTTTACATCGGGAGTATCAATCCGGATATCAGTTACAACACCAACGACAGGAATTAATGTTTCTTTTAAATCAGTCATTATTTTTACCTCCCAATTTCTTCATAACTTTAACAATATTCATCTGTATAGGGCATTTTGACAGACAACGTCCGCAACCAACACAAGAGAACATACCATCGTTATTTGAAGGATAATATACAAGCTTATGCATAAATCTCTGTCTGAACCGTTCAAGCTGCGTAAGTCTTGAATTTCCGTGTGCCATCTTGGTAAACTCGGAATACATACAAGAATCCCAGCAACGGAAACGCTTTACGCCATGACCCGTATTAAAGTCCTTTATGTCATAACACTGACAGGTAGGACAAACAAAAGTACAGGTTCCGCATCCCAAACAGGATTCAGAAAGTTCTGACCACTCGGGAGCATCAAAAAATTCCATAGTTTTTCCTGCACCGAAAGCGTCTGCCTTAAGATTTGCCAATGGCAATCTTGACATTCTCTCTTTTATCAGTTTCTTCTGCTCTTCAACAGCAGAATTATCTGTATCCTCTGTCAATGAAGATATACTTTCAAGAAGTGCTTCGCCCTTTTCGGTTCTTGCATCTAAATAAAGAGCATCTTCTGTTTTATAACAAACAACATCCCCTTCAGGATTTGCTGCATCAATATCAAATGTTTGACAGAAACAGGTTTCAACAGGACGTGTACATGCCATTGAAACAATAACACCATGGTCACGTCTGTTTTTGTAGTATGTATCAATTGGGTCAACCAAAAATACTCTGTCAAGAACATCAAAACTCTTCACATCACAAGCACGAACACCGAAAACAACAAAGTCCTCTGTTTCTTCTCTTGTGTCAATAACCTCAATTGATTTACCTTCAACCTTAAAATCCATAAGATTTTCTGTCTGTGGGAAGAAAAAGTCTTTAGGACTTCTTACTGTGTTAAGAGCATTTGAAAGATTTTTACCCTCTTCCCACTTTTCAAACTTTGCACCGGCAGTTGTATCAACAGGAAGATACAGCGTTTTGTCAGCAGCAATGGCAGAAAACAATTCGTCTAATTTTGTTATTGAAATTTTACGCATTTTCACCATTCCTTTCTATTGCTTCACCCGGTTCCATATCATCCAGTTCATAGTCAACCAACGGAGCACAGCTTCCAACCTCGGCACCTGCCTGATACTCACCGTAAAATCCATTGATATCTTTAATGAACTTTCTGTTTAAAAGGTGGAGAGGAATGTTCTGAGGACATACTCTTGAACATTCACCGCAGTCTGTACATCTTCCTGCAACGTGGAATGCTCTTATAATATGGAACATCTTCTCTTCAAAGCTATCTGATATTGCCTTATTTTCAAGACTTGAATCAGGATTATCAAACACACACTTTTCACAAGTACAAGCCGGACATACATCACGGCAGGCATTACAGCGAATACATCTTGAAAGCTCACCCTGCCAGAACTCAAATCTTTCTTCAGGTGTCATTTTCTCCAAACGTTCAACCTCGTCAAATCTATCGGAGTCAACAACATCTCCCTCTTCGCCTAAAAGCTCGTCATATGCAACGTGCTTTTTAGATTTACAGTTCATACATCTTTCAGCATAAAGCTCATATTTAGGAATTGTAATATCCCCATCATACAACGAATGAACAACAACATTAAATCCATCAAATTCAATTGAGGAAATTCCGTCTGCCTTTGCCTTGATTTTTTCAATGTCTATCTTACCCCAACAAGGAACGCCCACAGCGTATACCTTTTCTCTGTCAAAACGATGTTCTGTAAGAAGTTGGTTAAAACTATAGGTATCACAAGGCTTTAAGAAAACCAAAACCTTTTTTTCTGTTTTTCCGGTTTCTTTAAGCAAATACTTTGATAAATTTGCTCCGCAGAAATCATTCCACACAAAATCTTCATTTAATTCTTCTTTTGACTCAAAAACAGCAGGAGTTACGTCATAAACAAACTCACCTGTTTTCCAACCCAAAACTCTGTCAACAGTTCCGTTATCCAATAATTCGGAGGCTTTTGCTATAAGTATATCACGAGTTATTTCTTGCATCTCAAATCCTCCAATCTCTTGTTTTCGCCAAGTTCACAAATTGTCTGAACGAAGTCGTTCATTGTTGCCGCAAACTTTGCACCCTCTGCCGCAGATACCCATTCAACACGGGTTCTCTCTTTTTCAATACCTAAAAAGTCAAGCATTGAGAAAAGTAATGTCATACGGCGGCGTGTAAAGTAGTTTCCTGATGTATAGTGACAATCCCCGGGATGGCATCCACAAAGGATAACACCATCAGCTCCTCTTTGGAATGCACGGAGTATAAACATTGGATTAACACGGCATGAACAAGGCACACGAATAATCTTTACATCAGCAGGGTAGTTCAAACGATTACTTCCTGCAAGGTCGGCACCGGCATAGGAACACCAGTTACAACAGAATGCCACAATTAAAGGTCTGTATTCTTTTACTTGCATATCGCATCCACCTCCGCAATTATTTGCTTGTTCATAAATCCATTAAGATCCATTGCGCCTGACGGACAAGCAACCGTACAAGCACCACAGCCCTGACATACTGCAGGATTAACCTCTGCAACACGGCGAACCTTTGTGGTTCTGTCAGGCATTCTGAATTCTTTATCCTTATAAGTAATTGCACCATAGGGACATACTTTCTCACAAGAAGAACAGCCGTTACACATAAGTTCATCGGATTGAGCAATACATGGATTTCCAACAAGTTTATCCTTAGCCAAAAGTCCAATAACCTTTGCCGCTGCCGCTCCTGCCTGAGATACCGTTTCAGGAATATCCTTTGGTCCCTGGCAGGTTCCTGAAAGGAACACACCTGCTGTAGGACTTTCAACAGGGCGGAGCTTTGGATGTGCTTCTGTGAAGAAGTCATTTGTATCCATACTTGCAGTAAGCATAGTTGCAAGAGGACGAGCTGATTTATCAGGCTCAATAGCTGCTGCAAGAACAACCAAGTCTGCATCAATGTGCAACTGTTTTCCTGCAATCAAATCCGATGCCTGAACCTTAAGCTTATTGCCCTCAGGTGAAATCTTTCCTACCATTCCCTTAACATAATGAACACCATATTCTTCTACTGCACGGCGATAGAACTCATCAAAGTTCTTACCGGGAGTACGAACATCTATATAGAATACATAAACATCTGTATCGGGATATTTATCACGGGTAAGCATTGCATGCTTTGCTGTATACATACAACAAATTTTTGAACAATATTCCTTACCCTTTTCAGCACAGGATTCACAACGTGAACCTACACACTGAACGAATACAATTGTGTGAGGATGCTCACCATCAGAAGGTCTTAAAAGCTTACCTGCTGTAGGTCCTGCCGCATTTGTAAGACGTTCAAATTCTAATGAAGTGATAACGTCTTTTGACTGGTTATAAGCATACTCGTCAAATTTATCCATTGAGATTGGATTAAAGCCTGTTGCAACAACGATTGCACCATACTTTTCGTTTACATACTCATCCTTTGCCTCATAATCAATGGCACCGGCTGTACAAACCTTTGAACATACACCGCACTTGCCTGTTTTTAACATTGTACAGTAATCTGCATCAATTGTAGCAACCTTTGGAACTGCCTGAGCAAATGGAATATATACTGCACGGCGGTTATCCATTCCCAAATTAAACTCATTGGGAACCTTTTTCTGTGGACATTTTTCTGTACAGATACCACATCCGGTACAGATATCCTCTTTAACATATCTTGCCTTTTTCTTAATGGTAACGTCAAAGTTACCAACAAAGCCCTTGACATCACTTACCTCAGAATATGAGAAAATTCTGATATTCTCGTGCTGAGCAACATCCACCATCTTTGGAGTTAAAATACAAGCTGCACAGTCAAGAGTTGGGAAAGTTTTATCAAGCTGAGCCATTTTTCCGCCGATGGTAGGCTTTGTTTCAACAATATCAACAGGAAAACCTGCATCTGCAATATCCAGAGCGGTCTGAATACCTGCAATACCACCACCGATTACCAAGGCACGCTTTGTAACAGGGCTTTCTCCCGGGGTAAGAGGTGCATTAAGATTAACCTTTGCAACTGCAGCCTTACCTAAAATTATAGCTTTTTCTGTACCAATCTCCATCTCTTTATGTATCCATGAACACTGTTCACGAATATTGGCAATCTCAACCATATACGGATTAAGTCCTGCTGCTGCAGCCGTTTTACGGAAGGTTGCCTCATGCATACGAGGAGAACAGGAACATACAACAACACCCGTAAGATTGTGTTCTTTTATAGCGTCTTTAATTATTTCCTGACCTGCCTGAGAACACATATACTGATAGTCAGTGGAGAAGACAACGCCCGGCTCTGTCTTTAATGCCTCAGCAACCGCTTTAACATCAACGGTTCCTGCGATATTACTTCCACACCAACACACAAAAACACCAATTCTTTGCATCTTTTTGTCTCTCCCTTCTACTTAGAATATTTTCTGAATGCACTCATAATTGCCTGTTGGGGCATCTCATCATCAAGTTTTTCAGGAATATCATTTGCTGTTAAATGATTTGCACCCTTTTCACGAATTACTGTAAGACGAACTGCCTCTATAAGCTTTGCAGGCTCAACCCCTCTGGGGCATCTGTCAACACAAGCAAAACAAGACAAGCACTTATATATAGACTTGGAATTAAGAAGAGGTTCTATATCGCCGCTTTCCACCATATATACAAACTCGTGAGGATGATATTCCATTTCATCATAAGAAGGACAGGTTCCGGAACATTTTCCGCAACGCATACATTTACGGGGATTTACACCGCTTGCACGAATAATTTGTTCTTTTTTACGTTCATTCTTATTCAGCATCTGTATCCTCCTTTACCCCAAGAGCTTCAGCTAAAAGCTCTGTAAAATAAACAACTTCTGCATCTGTATTTTTGTCAAGATTATACTTACAAAGAGGACAAGCAGTAACAATCATATCAGCACCATGATTTTTTGCACTTTCTGCCACACCCTCACTTCTCTTCTTTGCCGCATCCTGATCTTCCAGTGCTATATATCCTCCGCAACATTCGTTACGAGCCGGATAAATAACAGGTTCAGCACCTAATGCACGGATAAAATCCTCTATAATTTGTGGATTTTCCGGGTCATCAAACGCCATTACCTTTGAAGGGCGAAGGAGAAGACAACCATAATATGCTGCAATTTTTTTGCCTTCAAGAGGATATTTAACGGCCTCTTTTATTTTATCAAAGCCCACCTTATCACGAAGTAATTCCAAAAAGTGTAGCACTTCTGTTTCTCCGTTATATGCCTCCGACGGATTTTTGTCCTGAGCCATATAATTATTTGCTCTCAATGCAAAATCAGCATCTGTTTGCATTGAATGATTTGTTTGTTTTATTACGTTATGACAAGCAGAGCACACTGTCACCAAGGGTTGATTTTTATCCCTTGCGGCAACCAAAGCGCGCACGCTTGATAGTTTTGAAGCGATTTCATCTTTAGCACTTACGAACACACCGCCACAACATTGCCAGTCCTCTAACTCACAAAGCTCCACACCGAGTACCTCAGCTGATTTGCGAGCATAGACATCTAACTGTTTTGCCTTTGTGCGGAGTGTACATCCGGGAAAATAACTAACCTTCATTGTAACCTCCATATATTTCTGCAAATTTTTCGATTTATTATACCATTTCTTCGGGGTGGAACACCTCGTCAAACTTCTCTGCTGTTAAAAAGCCCAGTTCAACACACGCCTCTTTAAGTGAAATATTGTCTTTAAATGCTTTCTTAGCTGTTTTTGCTGCATTTTCATATCCAATATAAGGATTAAGTGCAGTAACAAGCATCAATGAATTATGAAGATTGTGATACATCTTCTCTTTATTTGCTTTTATACCAAAAGCACATTTATTGTTAAATGAAACTATAGCTTCTGCAAGAAGTCTTGCTGACTGAAGGAAATTATATGCTGCAACCGGCATAAATACATTAAGCTCAAAATTACCCTGTGATGCCGCAACAGTAACTGCTGTATCATTTCCCATTACCTGAACTGCAACCATTGTTACAGCCTCGCACTGGGTTGGATTAACCTTACCCGGCATAATTGATGAACCTGGTTCATTTTCAGGAATAAAGATTTCTCCCAAACCATCACGAGGACCTGATGCAAGCCAACGGATATCGTTTGCAATCTTCATCATATCGCAAGCAGTTGCCTTGATTGCACCATGGGCAAATACCAACTCATCTTTTGATGTAAGAGCATGGAACTTATTTTCAGCAGTAACAAATGGCTTACCTGTTAATTCTGCAACCTTTTCAGCTACCAGTGTATCAAAGCCCTCAGGTGCATTAAGACCTGTTCCAACCGCAGTGCCGCCAAGTGCCAATTCATACAAAGGCTTAACTGCAAGCTTTAAGAGTTCAACATCTCTTTCAAGACTTGAACGCCATCCGCTTATCTCCTGACTAAACTTAATAGGTGTTGCATCCTGAAGATGGGTTCTTCCTGATTTAACAATACCTTCATTTTCTTCTTCCAATCTCTTAAAGGTAGAGATAAGCAATTCGATTGCAGGAAGAAGCTTATCCTCGATTGCAATAACTGCTGAAATATGCATTGCTGTAGGGAATGTATCATTTGAAGACTGGCTCATATTAATGTCATCATTTGGATGAGCAATCTTATCACCGGCAATTTGATTTGCACGGTTTGCTATAACCTCATTTGCATTCATATTAGACTGAGTTCCTGAACCTGTCTGCCATACAACCAAAGGAAAATGTCCGTTTAAATCACCTGCGATTACCTCGTCACAAGCCTTTGAGATTGCATCAAGCTTTTCTGCTGTCATTTTCTCGGGTTTTAACTGGTTGTTTGCAAGAGCAGCGGCCTTTTTCAAAATTCCAAATGCGTGAGTAATTTCAACCGGCATCTTTTCAATTCCAACACCAATTTCAAAATTCTCATGACTTCTCTGAGTCTGTGCCGCCCAAAGTCTGTCAGCAGGAACTTTCATTTCTCCCATTGAATCATGTTCTATACGATATTCCATTTATTTAACCTTCTTTACTATAATTTTATTTATAACTCAAACAAGGCAGTAGAAAATCTGCTGCCTATTTATTATACATTAAATTTTAATATTTTTAATAACATCTTTGAGTGTATCAGCACTATGATGTAATTTTACGATTTCCTCATCGGTCATAGGAATTAAAACCTTTGAACGAACACCGTCCTGACCAACCATTGCCAAAACACTAAGGCAAACATCATCAACACCATATTCACCATGCATCATAGTTGAAACTGTCATGGTTGTGTAAATACCATTAAGCAAGCATTTACAAATATGACACACAGATGCTGATACCGCATAGAAGGTACTGCCCTTTCTTTCTATTACACGGCCACCGGATTTCTTAACATATTCCTCAACCTCATCATAATTAAGAGTAGGACAAATTCCGCCTATACCCGGCATCAAATCATTACACTGCTCAATCGGTACATTTGATATATTAGCAATCGACCAAGGAACAAATGATGAATCACCATGTTCACCCATAACATATGCATGAACATTTGTCTGGTTTATTTGGAAATACTCAGAAAGACGTGCACGAAGACGTGATGTGTCTAGAATTGTACCTGAACCGATGATACGGTTTTCAGGAATCCCTGAACATTTACAAAATACATATGTCAGAACATCCACAGGATTACTTACAATAATGTATGTAGCATCTGGAGCATATTTGGTTATCTGCGGAATAATCGTTTTAGTTATATCAACGTTAATCTGCGCAAGCTCCAAACGTGACTGACCGGCTTTTCTTGCTACACCTGATGCAAAAATTACTATATTTGAATCCTTTGCATCCGGATAATCACCGGCATATACAGAACAAGCACCCGAAAAAGGGGTTCCCTGCTGAATATCAAGAGC
>JAZUMJ010000129.1:0-5611 GCA_045603605.1 Ructibacterium sp.
ATGATGGTATCATATTCATATAAATCTTCGATTTTAATGTTTTTTGCATCTGTTACAGGGCAACTTATTTTATCAGCAATAGCTTCTGCATATTCTTTAGTAGAACCATATTTTGATTTATAAATAACAATTGGTTTCATAGCAATCTCCATTTAAATAAATTTTAAAATATAAGGACTGTTAGAATTCCTAACAGTCCTCTTTTGTTTTGATTATTTGTCCAAACCATAACGCTTTCTGAACTTATCAACTCTACCGCCGGTGTCAACCAACTTCTGTTTACCTGTGTAGAATGGGTGACAAGCTGAACAGATTTCTATACGGATGTTCTCTTTTGTAGAACCTGTTTCGATTACGTTTCCGCAAGCGCACTTGATTGTGGTTTCCTTATAATCGGGATGAATACCCTGTTTCATTGTGTTTCACCTCTTTCAATCTATATACTCAATTATTTACAAAAACCCAAGCTTGATTTAACAAGCGTCAACTATTATATCATATATAAATCTAAAATGCAAGTCTTTTTTTAAAATTTTTGTAATAAATTGAATTTAATTAGTCGCCAAGGCAAAGATTGATGCCACGAGCAGTCTGTACCCAGTAGCTGTCTTCTTCAACAGCCTTGTTCTTGCCGATAACATTTTCAAGTGACTCATAGCTTAATTCTGAACCGCTGAGAGTAACCATATTACCGAATTTACCCTGCATAAGAAGTTCAACTGCATATGTTCCGTAACGTGTAGACAAGATACGGTCATTAGCAGTAGGAGTACCGCCTCTTTGAACGTGACCAAGAATGGTTGCACGAGCTTCAAGACCAACTAACTCTTCAAGCTGACTTGCAACAACATTACCAATACCGCCAAGACGGATTGGGTCAGGGCTGTTCTCAACAACTTTAGAAACAACAACGTCACCGCCTAATGGCTTTGCGCCCTCAGCAACAACAACCAATGCATAGTTTTTGCCGTTCTTCTGATTTTCCTTAATTGCATCAGCAACCTTATTGATATCATAAGGAATTTCAGGGATAAGACAAGCGTCACAACCACCTGCAATAGCAGAAGCTATACCGATAAATCCTGCATAACGACCCATAGCTTCAATAACGATAATTCTGCTGTGAGATTCAGCTGTTGTACGGAGTTTATCAATTGCATCTGTAGCAACTGCAACAGCAGTATCAAAACCAAATGTAGTATCTGTTGCAGCAAGGTCATTGTCAATTGTCTTTGGAACACCGATTACCTTAACTCCCTTACGGGCAAAGTCACGGCCGCTTGTTAAAGTACCGTCACCGCCGATAACAACCAATGCATCAATGCCGGCTTTCTTAAGGTTTTCAACACCAATATCAGAGTAATCTCCATGATGTTCTACGCCGTTTTCATCAACAACAGTATAGTCAAAAAGGTTGTCCTTGTTTGAACTGTACAAAATTGTACCGCCCTTTATGATAATGTCTGAAACATCGTCAAGAGTAAGGTTAACAAATTCATCACCACCGAGGAATAAACCACGATAGCCGTGTTTAATACCAACAACCTCAAGACCGTATTTTTCAATTGCTGTTTTGGTTACCGCACGAATAACTGCGTTCAAGCCGGGACAGTCGCCTCCGGCAGTCATAACACCAATTTTCTTAATTTCACTCATAAAAATAACCTCCTGAATATATCATCCTGAAAAGGAATGAAATTCTCCATAGTATAAAATATATAATTTAAATTATAGTTTACATTATTTGCGAAAATTTTGCAAGAATATTTTGTTATTTTTTTAACTATGCAAAAAAAATTGTAAGATTGTACAAAAAAAATGATACTTTAAGAAAAAAATAAGCAATTTTTCGTTAATTAAAACAAAAGAAAAAGTAAAATGATTATACTATTACCAGATTATATAAACTTCTTATCAATTTCTTGAATTTTTTTGCTAAAAGCTTGAAAAATTGCAAATATTAAGTATATTATTTCTAAAATCTACTATTGATTTTATAGTGTGGTTAATGTATAATATAATATGTAGGGAAATGTTTCCTTGTGTATTATTTGATAAAGTTAAAATGTAAATAAAGAAAGGAATTACAACAATGGAAAAAGAAAAGGTATTAACCAAAATGACAGAGGCAGGGTTGGTTGCGGTTGTTCGTGCAAGCTCTGCAGAAGAAGCAATCAGAATAAGCGATGCGTGTTTAGAGGGCGGATGTCCTTCAATTGAATTAACCTTCACTGTGCCCGGTGCACATAAGGTAATTGAGGCGTTAGCAAATAAATATAATAACGGTGAAATGCTTTTGGGTGCCGGAACAGTTCTTGACAGTGAAACAGCCAGACAAGCTATATTGTCCGGTGCAAATTATGTTGTAAGTCCGGGATTTAATCTTGAAGTAGCAAAACTTTGTAACAGATATCGTGTTCCGTATATGCCCGGTTGTATGACAATCACAGAGGTTCTTACGGCTATGGAAGCAGGGGTTGACATCGTTAAAATTTTCCCTGCGGATTTATTTGGCCCGGCTATCATCAAGGATATAAAAGGTCCTTTGCCTCATGCAAAGATGATGCCTACAGGAGGCGTTGATGTTTCAAACGTTGACCAATGGATTAAAGCCGGCGCAGTTGCAGTTGGTGCAGGTTCATCTCTTACAAAGGGTGCAAAGACAGGCGATTATGCAGCAATTACAGCAACAGCTAAAGAATTTATTAAGAAAATCAAAGAGGCTAGAGGTCAGTAGGAAACGACCTGTTTATGATTTAGTATTAAGATAAAGGAGAATATTAAAATGGCAAGAATAGTTACAATGGGCGAGATAATGCTTAGATTATCAACTCCCGGAAATGAGAAATTTATTCAGGCAGACGAGTTTGATGTATGTTATGGCGGAGGAGAAGCAAATGTTGCAGTGTCTTTGGCAAACTACGGCCACGATGCAGCATTTGTGACAAAGGTTCCTGAAAATCCAATCGGTGATTGTGCAGTTGCCGCATTAAGAAAAATGAATGTTGATACAAAATTTATTGCAAAAGGCGGAGAGCGTCTTGGTATATACTTCTTAGAGAGCGGAAGTGCAATGCGTGCATCAAATGTTGTATATGACAGAGCACATTCTTCAATTTCAACTGCAACTGCTGAGGATTTTGATTTTGATGCAATCTTCGAGGGAGCAGACTGGTTCCACTTTACAGGAATAACTCCTGCTGTTTCGGATGCTGCGGCTGAACTTACAGAGGCAGCATTAAAGGCTGCAAAAGCAAAAGGTGTTAAGGTTTCGGTTGACCTAAACTTCAGAAAGAAACTCTGGAGCAGTGAAAAAGCTCAGAGAATTATGACAAACCTGATGCAGTATGTTGATGTTTGTATCGGTAACGAAGAAGATGCAGAAAAGGTTCTTGGATTTAAGCCTGGTGAAACTGACGTTACAAGCGGAGATTTGGAGCTTGCAGGATATGAAGATATCTTTAAGCAGATGGTTGCAAAATTCAACTTTGAATATGTTATCAGTTCATTGCGTGTAAGCCGCAGTGCATCTGATAATGGTTGGTCTGCTTGTATATATTCAAGAGATACAAAAGAATTTTATCATTCAAAAGAGTATCATGTTCATCCGATTGTTGACCGTGTTGGCGGCGGCGATTCATTTGCCGGCGGTACAATCTGTGGTTTCTTGGATGGAAAGAACTTCAAAGAAGCATTAGAGTTTGGTGTTGCTGCATCTGCTCTTAAGCATACAATCCCCGGAGATTTCAATCTGGTTTCACGTGCAGATGTTGAAAATCTTGCAGGCGGCGATGGTTCAGGAAGAGTTCAAAGATAAAATATAAAATGGCGGTGCTAAGCACCGCCATTAGATTTGAAAGAGGCGAAAGCCTCTTTTTTAGTTTCTTAAACTGTGAATTGGAGCAGGTATTCTACCGCCTCTTGAAATAAACTCTTCACTTGAATACTCGTGAACCGGCATAACCGGAGCAGAACCTAAAAGTCCGCCAAATTCAATAGAATCTCCAACATTTGTGCCAACTGCAGGAATAATACGGACAGCGGTTGTTTTTTGGTTAATAACACCGATTGCCATCTCATCTGCAATAATTGCTGAAATTGTAGAAGCAGGAGTATCACCCGGAACAGCTATCATATCAAGACCAACGGAGCATACACAAGTCATTGCTTCAAGTTTGTCAAGATGCAAAGCACCGCAGTTAGCTGCAGCAATCATTCCTGCATCCTCACTAACAGGAATAAATGCACCGCTCAAGCCGCCAACAGAACTTGATGCCATAACACCGCCTTTTTTAACTGCATCATTTAAAAGTGCAAGTGCGGCTGTTGTTCCGTGGGTTCCGCATTTTTCAAGACCCATCTCTTCGAGAATATATGCAACACTGTCACCAACTGCAGGAGTGGGAGCCAGTGATAAGTCAACAATACCAAAGGGCACATTTAATGCCTTAGATGCCTCCTGAGCAACAAGCTGACCCATTCTCGTAATCTTAAATGCAGTTTTCTTTATAGTTTCAGCAACAACGTCAAATGGCTGACCCTTTACCTGTTCAAGTGCACACTTAACAACACCGGGACCGCTTACGCCAACATTTATAACACAATCGCCTTCGCCTACACCGTGGAAGGCACCTGCCATAAACGGATTATCTTCAACAGGGTTTGCAAATACAACAAATTTTGCACAGCCCATTGAGTTATTATCAGCTGAAATTTCAGCAGTTTTTTTGATTATTCTACCCATCTGCCCTACAGCATCCATATTTATACCTGCCTTGGTTGAGGCAACTCCTACGGAAGAACATACAAAATCTGTTGAGCAAAGTGCTTCAGGGATTGAATTTATCAAATATTCATCGCCTTTTGAATAGCCTTTGGCAACAAGAGCGGAAAAACCGCCTATGAAATTAACTCCCGTTTCCTTTGCGGCTCTGTCAAGAACTTTTGCAAAGGGGACATAGTCTGTTGTATTACTCGCTCCTGCAACAAGGGCAATAGGGGTCACGGAAATACGCTTATTAATAATGGGTATACCATAGCGGTTGCTTATTTCTTCACCTGTCTTAACAAGGTTTTTTGCATATCGTGTGATTTTATCATAAATCTTCTGACAAGCAACCTTTGGATCTGCATCAGCACAATCAAGAAGTGAAATTCCCATAGTGATTGTACGGATGTCAAGATGCTCATCTCTTATCATTTTGATTGTTTCAACAATCTCGCTTGTATTAATATTTATCATAGCTGATAATCCTTTCAGTGTTATATACGATGCATTGAGTTGAAGATATCCTCGTGTTGAATACGGATTTCAACTCCAAGCTCAGCACCGAGTTTGTTGAGGTTTTCTGCCAATGAAGATAATTCAACATTGCATTTTTCTATGTCAACCAACATAACCATTGTAAAGATATTCTGAACAATAGTCTGGGTGATATCTAAAATATTTACATTGTTATCTGCAAGATATGTACTTGTTCTTGCAATAATACCGGGTTTATCGTTTCCCATAACGGTTACAACTGCACGCATAATCAAAATCTCCTATTCATTTAATGTACTTTAAGTCGGATCGTAGCCATGTCGTTCTGTGAGCCAAGGAGTTGAAAGG
>JAZUMJ010000130.1:0-11268 GCA_045603605.1 Ructibacterium sp.
CTCGTTTCGCCAAGGATACCTGAACCCATCTGAATTTTTGTAAATCTTATTTCTTCACCGTCAAGGGCACGAAGCTGCAGGGCTTTACCTTCATCGGTGAATCTGGGCAAAAGAGGCATATTTACTCTCCTTTCATGATATATTCTTCCACAACTCCGAGTTGAGCAAAGAAGCCATGGAACTCATTGCCGTCACGCTGCTGCGTTACAGTTTCAGATGTGAATTCGTGTTCAATGATACCGACATACATCTGTGCTTTTTCTTCCATCTCAAGAACGATTTTGTCAAGCCAGGCAGACAAACGCTTTACGTTTTCGGCAACCCGTTTGAACTCCAAAACATCCGCATCCGTCAAGGTTGTATCAGTTATGGCGATTTTGAAGTATCCAGGCTCGCCACCATACTCAAACCACTCCGAAATGGAAGCATCTCCGAAAATTGTTCTGACAACTTCCTCCGTAGCCGCCTTTGTGCCCGCCGTAGCCCAATACTGCAGGGCGAACTTAACAAGCTTACGCTTGAGGTCAAGCGGATAAGTCTGCTTATAATTCGACACTCTCAAGTCTGTTGCCAGAACATCAAGCACAGCGTGGTCAAGTTCATCAACTCTTGAAAACGTAAGCGATGCTTCAGCTATCTCAAGAATCCGTTTAAACATCTGCGATGTTGCATAACTCACAGCCTTTGCCCAAGGCTGATTTGCAACAATTGAAGGCAAGCTATCGGTTATCTGTGCGTTCTTGAGATTAATCATCTTCAAGACCTCCGTAACGAATCAGCTCATTACCACTCAGGGCAATATCAGTTTCGCTCACTTTGGTAAACACAGGAGCCGTCAGCTCAACTCTTTTTGCACCCGCATTCTTAATCCTTTTGACAAGCTCATCAGGATTTATATCCTTGCCAATTTTACGCTGCCACGCTTTATATTCCTGAATAGCTTTGTTGACAGCAGTCTGGATTGATGTTGCATTAACCGAATCACTGCGGTTTATGTAATATGTGAGAATTATCTCATATTCAACATCGGTGGGAGCCGCAACAGTAACTTCATCCGTCAGAGGACGAATCGGGTCAGAAGCGAGAAATTCCTGCATTGAATTGATAATTGTGTCGGTGGGAGCAACTCCGTTTTCAAGCATAAACAGAACAACTACCTCTGTAGGCGATGGAGTATACACTTTCACATCGTCTATATCCGTTCGGAACTGTCTTGCCCAATACTCATACGCCTCCTTCGGACCTGCCACAGAGTAACCCGCAGGAGCCATCAAAACACGATAAGTGAGGTCATCATCGCCCTCAACATCATCACCACCCGATGTGGGAACTGTGTTTGTCACGCTCTCGATATACGGTATCGGATTTACAAAATCAACAATTGTATTGGCAGGCAGTCCGTTCGCACCTTTTCCAGGTTCAATTGCGGTTGCCTGAACATCTACAAAAGTCTGTCCGGCAGGAATTTCGGCATATTCATCGGTTGCAAATCTGTTTCCGTTCTCGTCTGTCACCTTGGAGTGTGCAGGAATGCCCGTCACGCTCGTTCTAACAGCGGAGATTGTGAAACGGAGTGTAGTTATAGCTCCCGTTGCTTTTCGTCTGAAAATGCCCTTTAATGCGGCAATATGGTCAAGATATCCGCCGTAACTGTATTTCAGCAAATCAACCTTACCTGCACGGTCAATGAATTTGAGACACTGATAACCAAGAAGAGTTGTCGCATAACCGATAAGTCGAATCGGATCGGCCGCAGGCAATTCCATCTGTTCACCAGTGAGTTCTTTGAAACAGGAGCATACGTCAGAAATCCACTGCTCTCTTACATCTTCCAGCGTTATATCATCGATAAAACTGACTTCAGGCACATTTGCCAGTTCAGGTATTTTGCTCAATGTCAATCACCACCTTCGGTGTTACAAGACCGGATGCCGCATCGCCACTCCAGACAACCTGTTTGACAACGGCTCTCGGTTCATATTTTCTTGTTTTTCTTATAAGTTCAGCTTCAAGCATTGCTTTTGCTGAAGGTATCGGCATATCAATGAAACTCCAATCAATGCCGAAATCACGGTCAAGAGCGAGTGTGCCTACTCTGCTGCCGTATAAGACGGTAAGGCAGCGAAGAATATCCTGCCATTCGTCATTCTGTTTGTTTATATCAATCTCAACAGTTTCTGAAATGTTCATTCTTTCACCGCCTTACATTGTTTCAACATATTCCGTCAACGAAATTTTCACGGTTGCCTGCGAGAGCTCACCCATTGAATAGAGGTTGTCCCACGTTTCACTCACACTATCAAGCGACCACAAGTGTTTTCCTACGGGTTTTCCGCCTATCTGGAGCAGATAAGCAAGACCGCCTTCGGCCATTTCGGCGAGAAGGTCAAGCATTAACCTGGGACGAACTCCGTATTCTGCCCGCAACGTTATATCGAAGCTGAAGGACTGCAGCCCTGGTCCGAGATATTCTGTGCGGGGTTTACCTTTGATTACTTCGTGTACGGTTGTTCTTTTGGAAATGTTTCTGCTTATGTTATTCGGGGTCAGAACGGCGAGGCTCGACACCGAAAAAACGATAGGTCCGAAAGAGCCTATAAACATTCAATTCCCCCTTATCCTATTGGCGGTCCCGAAGGACTGCCGGGAGCTGTGCAATTGTGTGTATGTGCTTTGAAATGTACGCCGTCAACCGTGGTAAGACCTCCGCCATCAATTGTGATTCCTGTACTTGACGAAATCGTGATTCCGCCTGCACCTGAAATCGTAATGCTGCCGTCCGACTCAACTTTAACGCTTGATGCACCTTTTATGTTCAAAGAGCCTTCCGATTTTACCTTATAATCGCCCTCAGAAGATCTTTCAACATTACCCTTGGTTTTTTCCTCAAGGTCACCGTCAACGGTCATTTCAACGTCATCATCATTGTGTATAAGCATTTTGCCTTCGTTGCCTTCTCCGACTTCGGGGTCATCATACTGCCAATAACACCTTCCCTGCTTACGGGAAAAGTCTTTGCGGCGAATACCCTGTTTGACACCATCGGGCGGAGCATGATTCTTGCTCCAATATCTTCCCATAATAATGCCCTTGGAAGATCCGTTCTCAAGGTGAAAAACACAAACAAGGTCATCAACCTCAGGTTCGTAGTATTCTTCAAACGGACAAAAATAAGGAAGTTCTATTGTGGTGCAATTATCACGGTCGGCATAAACAACTCTGGCCGTGCCTTTTTCATAGTTACAGGAGCTGACTTTTCCGATACGAAAAAAGCTCTCGTTTTTCTTACTCATTCAACCCCTCCTAAATTGAAGCAACCACTTTGCTCAATTCAAGCGATGTTTTATATCCACCGCCGACTGAATGGGTTACTTTCTTGATGTAATATTTGCCGTCAGCCTTTCCAAGACCAACAATATTAACGCATTGAGATGACACAAGGTCGGGATTACCCGGTATCGTAACACTCAATGTTGTCTGTTCCTCGTTTGCCTTGTTGACTTCGGCTTTGATTTTCTTTTCGGCATCATCCTGACTGTCAGCCTTACCGCTTACAGAAAGCATTCTCTGTTCGGTACCCACTTTCGCCTCGATTTCTTCTTCAGAGTCGGGGTCGGTGTAGGTCATTTTTCCGCCCGTGTATGTACCTGCAAGGGATGTTTTGAAATTCCAAGAAATCATTTTATCCTTTGAAATATCACAGACTGTAGGCATATTCTTATAAGTTTCACGGTCAAAGATAACAAGTTGTTTCGAATACACCTTAAGACTCAGACCGTTTTCTTCACAAGTCTTCTTCAAGAAGTCCGAATCAGTCTGACTGTTTTGCTCAACGCTCTCAATCTTGACTTCCGGTGCAGTATACTGAAGTGTAAGCCCTGAACGAGATGCGATTTCCTGTGCCATATTCTGCACGGTAACCTTCTCCCAAGTCTGGGTACGCTCCTGCGAGCTGAAGGCTCCGTCTGCAGGCTTTGATACAGCCTTAAGAGAAACCTTCAAGGGCGGTCCTGAAAAACCAGGGTCATCCATAACAAACTCGCCGCAGTTAAGAATTCTTGTGTCACCGGGAAACCGCCAATCAAACACCGTGATTTTTGCAGTGATTTTGTCGCCGAGATTCGGGAAATACCCGTTTATCCATTTTTTGTCCGGGTCACATATGGTAAGTGAGCAGTCATCGCTTGAGCCGCTTTCAGGGTCGTTGTATGTGAATTTATCCGTCTTATTTTCAAGTGAGGTTGTTAAGTCCTCACCCATATAAGTGATTGTGGCCGTAGCCTTTCTCATAGGTATCATTCACTCGACCTCCTCCACGGCGGCAGAGTATCACTCTCTTCGGGCGGCAGGTCCGGTGTGTTCAACACCGTACCCGCATCAAATTCAAAGATGTCAAGAAGAGGCAAATTGTTATCCATGAGAAAGTCAGCCTTCAGCTCACTACCGTAGACTTTCTTTGCAACCGAATCCCACTGATCACCGGCTATTGTTGTGTATGTTTTCGCCATAAATTCACCTCTTAAAATTTAACTCTGTCGTTATCATGGATATACTGGTCCATCAACGCCTTGAACTTCTCGTATTCATCATCCATTATTTCACTTATTCTCTCCTCATCGCCGCCCTTGCAATTAATAACAGGAGCAAAAGTGACATAATAGGTGGCTCCATCGCCACCGCCTTTCGGTTTCTTGGGGTCATCTTCATCGTCATCAGGCAGAAGTGTCGGCAACTTTGAAAGAGGAGCAACTACTTCGGGTTCGCCGCCTTCACCAACAAGAGCGTTGACAGGACCCATTGCGATACCGCCTTCGGCAAGTGCGATTTCAGGTATCAATGAGAAATTGAGACCCTTGCCGCCTACACCAGGAACCCAATCGGGAATCTTGAGGGTGTTGAGATAACCGATGAATTTATTGAGACCACGAATAATAAAGTTGATGGGCTGAACGAAAGCCGCCTTCAGAGTGTCCCAAATACCAGAGAATATCTGAACAAGATTTTGAAAAGCCGCACTGAAATTTCCCGAAAAAACATTTGTTATAAAATCAAGAACGCCCGTCAAAATCGTTGTCAAGCCCTGTATGATAGGCAAGGTGGTTTCGATTGCATCAACAAGAATTCCACTCAAAACTTGTGCCAAAACAGTCACACACGGTCCGAGTGCCTGAAGCACAGGAGCGAGCATGAGTACGATCTGAAGAAGCGGATCAAGGAGCGGAACCAAAGCCGGAAGAACGCCTGAAATAATATCGCCAAGTGCCGGCAAGAGCATACTCAAAAGAGTTGATGCCACATTTAAAATTGGCGGCAAAATTTGAGCAAGTATAGGGGCAATCGTGGCAATGGTATCCGACAAAACCGGAATGAGCTGATTTGCCAAATCGCTTATCATGTTCAAATCTATTGCCCCAAGTACATCTGTAATTATCGGAGACAGATTTTCAAGCAGAGTTCCGAGTACCGGAAGAACATCACTGAGGGCGTTAAAAATTGTATCAGCCAACGGAGCGAGAGCAATCTCGGCTTCGTGCTTCATAATCTCAAACTTTTCAGCAAAATCGTATGTATCCCAAGCAGCACCGCTTATTGTTTCGCCGTTTGCTTCAAGAGATTTAACAAAATCATCAACTGCAAGTGTACCGTCACGAATGGCCGCCGCCATCGTTGAACCGGCACGAGCACCAAACACTTCATTGGCGATAGCCGCTGCTTCAGCTGCTGAACCTGCGTTTTTGATCTTGTCATAATACATCTGCAAGCCTTCAGAAGCTCCGATACCTTCTTTCGCAAGAGATCCGACACTCTTCTTCATAGCGGCAAGAACTTCATCGGTGTTAACACCGGCTTTTTCCATCTGACCCATCAAGGCTGCCGCTTCTTCAAACGAATAGCCAAGGTCCTGAAGTTGAGGACCATACTGCTGCATTTTTGTAAACAGGTCGTTCATACCGATTCCTGTACTCTGGCTAACCTTGAATATATAATCCATTGAGTTAGCCATTTCAGCTTCAGCAATCCCCCACTGCTGGAACGCCTGCGAGGAACCCTCAATCATCGTTCCAAGGTCTTCGCCAAGAATGTCTGATGCCTGTAACGCTTGTGTTGACAATGTTTCAAGCGTTTCACCAGTTAAGCCAAGACGGGTGTTGTAATCTGCTATAGCCGATGCAGTATCTGCCATATCCGCAGGAACGGTTGCATAAACATTTTTCATACTCTCATTGAGAGCTTCCAAATCTTCGCCCGTTGCACCCGTGCCAATTCGGATGGTATCTACGGCATCATCAAACTTTGCTCCAAGGTCATACAGATATTTACCTGCAGCCACAGCACCTGCAGCGGCAGCGGCAAGACCAGCACCCATTGCTTTTCCTGTTGCCGCCACAGCCTTACCCGTCATTGCTCCGGCTTTTTTTATTCGGTTGAAGTGTTTTTCAACCTTGCTCACCGAAGTGCCGAGGCTTTTTGCCACGGCACCGGCGATTTTTATTTCAAGCTCATAGGCCTTACTTTTTTTTGCCACGAGCCTTTCTCACCTCCTGGATTTTCTCCGCTAATTCGATGGCATCTTGGAGGCTAAGACCCATCAAATAATCAATGCCGGTGTTTGTGGCGAGGCCGAGCCTCAAAATAAAACTCCTGACTACCGGCGGAGATGAATTCATTAATCCTCGCTGAAGAAAAAACCCGAAACTACCCTTTTAACCTTTCCGAGTTCGTTTGCAGGCAGAGCGTGGAAGAATTCAATAGGCTTGTCAGTTACCATACTGGCGACAATAGCCCCGAATGCAGGATCAAGTTCGGGAGTAAGTGATACACCCTTGTTCTTCACAAAAAGACGGTGTGCTGCAATCAGCTGGTCGCCTGTCATATCTTCAATGCCTGAAAGATCAATTTCGGTGAATTCTTTGCCTTCAAATTTGAAGGGCTTTTTGAAAACAACAAGAAACTCGTTTTCTTCTTCGTTGATTTCTGCTTCATCAAGGTTTTCTGCCTTGAGCTTTTCAATATTTTCGCTCATTTTAATTCCTCCTATTTAACTGTTAACAAAGTGCTCTGATGGCGGCGAGCATATCAACGCCGTCAACACGGAAAATTGAATTGAGTTTGTCGATTTCAAGTCTCTGCTTTCCGTCAAGTTCAATCATGAGATATGTCAGAGAGAATTTAACAGAAGCACCCGTGCCTTCGCCCTGCTTGAATTTACCGGGAACAAGGCTTTTCTTTTTGCCACGAACAACAACACGCATACCGACAAAATCAACATTGCCTTCGCCGTCTGAAATCTGAACAGCACCTCTCAATGTGAGATGTACCGAACTTAACGATTTCATCAGTCTGAATGCAGATTCATAGAGAGTACGGAAAGGCACTTCCATTTCCATATTCTCAAACTTGCCGACTGTGGGGCTGTCAATGGGACCGAGAAGACCGGGACCGCTGATTTCCGAAGTAAGTTCATTGATTTCGGGAAGAGAAACTTCATCCGAAATGCCCAAGAGCTTGTCACCTTCGTCATAAACATTGAAATCATTTATTTTTTCGGGAATCACATTCTTCGACATTATCAATTACCTCCTTCCAGAGCAGACTGAATGGCATAGGGGTCGAACTCAAGAACAAACTCGATATCCTCTGCCGGTGTATAAGGACTGAGGTGAACGTGGAAGGTTATTTTTCCGTTAAGAATATCCGTAATGGGATTTTCAGAAGGGATGAACTCCACTCTTGCAGCCGCACATATACCACGGGCAACGAAGCTGTTGCCACGAATGTTCTCGGAGTCAACGATATTCTCAATCAGACGATAATTACAGGGGTCGTCAACCTTCTGGAAATAAGTCAGAATGAGAGTGTTTGCCCACCAGGTGAACATTCTGCGGATTGCAATCCATCTGTCCTTGGGGTCAGTTGTTGAGGGATAAGCAGCTGTGTTGTTGCCCCAGCACTTATATCCGTTCATATTGATAGCAGTTACAATGCCGTAACTGTTGACAAGGTTTGCCTGTTCCTGGTCAATGACAACATCGGTACCGTCCTCAAGACAGATGCCCGTAATTCCGAAGCTCTTATTTGAGGGATAGATGTAAGGCACATCGTCATTCGATGCATCGGTATAGGCGAGCAACGCTCCGAGAAGAGCAGACATTGCATAAATCTTGTCGCCGATCTTACAACGGGGCCAGCAAACAAAGGTCATCGTTGAATCAATGCCGAGGTTTTCCTTGGCAACCTTTGTGTCAGCATATTTTGTTGCCGCTGTAGGAAGTGTTTTTGCGGCTTCTTCGGCGTTGGTGCCGATATCAACAATGCAGTTGCAGCTGAAGCAACCGTTGATGTTGGTGCATTTTGCTTCCATTGCGGCAATGACATTCGCATCTTCAGACCAGCCGGGAGCAAGAAGCAGACCAGGTGTGTATCCGAACATGGGGAATATCTTGTTAATGCATTCAAGGCCTTTCACTTCGCCTGTAGCAGCACTTACACCGCCGATAATATCTTCGGCTGTAACGCCTTCAGGATTGAGTGCGGTATATGAAACTCTTACAGTGTCATCCGCCTTAATTGCACTCTTATCAAGGAGAGTGATAACAACATAGCCGTCATCATCAAACGAAAGTATGTAGTCGGTGTTTTCGACATAACTGGTCGCACCGTCTGCTGACTTCACAGCAACCTTATCAATGAGAACGCCGAATGCGTTTTCACTTGTCACAACGGTTCTTTCGTAGATATTCTGACCGACCGATTCGCCAATCTTAACATCGGCGAGTTTTGTGTAGTTATCACCGTCATCCTTGGCATAATAGAACTTGTCGTTACGGTAAACGGTATCCTTTGTCAGCTCATAGGCATAGACAGATTCTTTGAGAACGCCCGTGCCTTTTACGAGTTTGAGGAAGTCTTCCTCTACCTCACGAATGTGTTCGCTCTTATTGGGATCGAGGACGTTGATAAGAATGATGGGAGCAACATTGAACACTCTGAAGCAAGCATCGATTGACTGACAGAGTGTATACTTATCAAAGTCATCGGAATAACCGACAGATGTTGCCGCCTCTGCAAAAGTGTTACAAAGAATAGGCTTGTTCGCCATCTTGTAAGGATTTTCAGACATATTGACAGGTGCGGTACCGAAGATTACCTGCAGCCCCGCAGTTCCTTCAATAGGCGGCGTGAGAGACGTTTTCTGCTCACGCACATATACGCCGTGTTTATATGCCATTAGTTTTCACCTCCGTTTTTGATGAAGTTTTCTGCTTTCTTAAAGAAAACACTCATCTTACTGTGAGGATCTCTCAACTGTCTGTTGGTTTCCGACAGACGGTTTGCGGGAACAATAAGTTCTTTGAGCACGGAGCATTTTTCAATACGCTCCTGCAGCTCCGTGGGAACCACGCCGTCAATGAAACTTGTGAAACGGCGGACAACGCCGGGAATTGTGGGACCACAATACACAACAGTTTCGCAATTTTTCTTCTTTTTAATCATGTAAAGAAGCTATCCTCCTTTATAGTTTTTGGGGCGTTAAATTTGAGAATAACGCCTGCATAGTAAAATGGATGAGTATCCGATTCCTGCAACGCAAAATCAAAAGATGGCTGCACTTCAAAATTCCCCACATGATGGTTCTTTGCAAATCGGCTTTCGAGTCTCTGAATCACATTCATCAAATCAAAGTGACCTTCACGATTCGGGCCATAATTACAAACACAAATAACCAGACCAATGGTAATCACAAACGGGTCTGACCCGTCTTTTTCGCCTGTCTGAATCTTCGTGAGCGTGTAAGGAACGAGGTCGTTTTCATCATCCTCATCTGTTGATTGAGGAATCGGCAGATACTGACTATATGCCTTCATTGATACGGTGTCGCCTTTGGTGTTCAAAAGAGCAACCTGCGACAACGTTTCTTCAATATCTGCATTAAGCATCAGCTGCAAGTCAGTAGGTGTAAAACCTTTGTTTTTGGGAATCATTTGATACCTCTCAGAAGTTCTTTGTCTGTTAACTCATAGATGTGCTTGTACAGCATCTCTTGAATTTGTGGCTGAATAAGTCCATATACTTCTTCCTCGTTGCCAATCATCTGCGGTATCGAAGGCGAATACAGCGTTTTAATAGGCAACCTCTTTTCCGAAGTTCTTTGTACAAGAGTCTTGTGTCCTGAATCGAACTGAGTAACAAAAGCCCAGCGGCCATCCATAAGAATGTTTTTCATACCGCCGTGTTCCTTTACTCTTGCTCTTGTCTTCTTCGGTTTTTTATCGCCAGTTTTATAAACCGCAGGTGAAGTTTTGAATTTAAACAATTCGATAGGACTACCCTTGGATTTAATCGTAGCGATAGGAGTTTTAGTGGAACCTTTTTTAACGGACATCTCTTTGTTGAAACCTGCGGACTTAATCGCATAGGTTTCCTGTGCTTTATTCGCCAAAAGAGTTCTCGCTTCTGCTGCGGTCGCATTAACCGCTTTCGAAAGGATTTGCGGAGCCTTCTTCTTTCCGACATCTCCAAGTATGGCTTCAATTTCTTTGATAGCCTTTTCGGCATCAATTTGAATCTGCATCATACTTGGAACGCCTCCAGGGTGAAGATATACATTCCGTCTTCTTCGTCAACTTTCTCTATTGAGTAGTTTCTTTTTCCGTCAAGAACGATTCTTCTCTTTATTTTCGGTCTGGCTCCAAACTCTTTGACGGGGACAAAAATCATCATTGTGTCGGTATACAGCCCATCAGAATCCTTTGTTCCGCTGGGGTCACGCTTTGAAAGTTCAAGGTTATCGATAAGAACTGTCATTCGTTTACCGTCTATGGTGTGATAATCACAGAATTCATCGGTGTTAAAGAATGTCTGTTTTATGTCATTCTGAATCACGGACTTGAATTCATTGTTCATAACTTTTGCCCCCTTCGTTTATCAGCCGATTTTTACATATACAACCGTATCGGAACCAGCGGCAGCAGCAACCGCAAAACCGCAGGGAACATCCGTGTTGGTCTTTGTGACCGCATTTGTTGATGTGCTGAAGTAAACAAGATCACCTGCTGCAATTTCAAGAGATGCAGTCTTGGGAAGTTCGTAAACACCGACAACATGAACGCAGCCTACGGCACCCGCAGGAATTTCAGCAGCTGCAACGCCGATTCTTGAAGTAAGGCTCACGATTGTGCCTGCTTCAACAACCTTTGTTGAGGAAGGATTGGTGTATTCGATTGTTTCGCCTTTATTGCGATAGATAGCCTTTGCCATTACAAATTA
>JAZUMJ010000131.1:0-14589 GCA_045603605.1 Ructibacterium sp.
AATACCTGAACCACCATGAAGCACTAACGGGATACCGCCTGTTGATTCTCGTATAGCTTTTACTCTTTCAATATCTAATTTGGGAGTTTTCTTGTAATGACCGTGTGCATTACCAATTAATACTGCAAGACAGGTAATGCCTGTTCTTTTTACAAATTCCCCTGCTTCTTCAGGGTCTGTGAATTCTTCCATTGCATCATCATTTACACTTCCCACATGACCAAGCTCACCCTCAACTGTAATTCCGACTGAACTGCAGATTTCTACAATATGCTTTGTATTCTCCACATTTTCTTCAAAAGGATGAACTGAGCCGTCATACATAATTCCGGTTGCACCCCAGCGAAGAGCCTTTTGAACTTCCATTTCTGACGGACCATGGTCTAAATGAAAGCAGACTGGAACACTTGCTTTTCTTGCAGCTGCAACAATGGCAGGGCAAAGATAATAGCCTACTTCTTCATTTAAAAGCCTTGGATAAACCTGCATTATTATTGGTGCTCTCATTTCTTCTGCGGCCTTTACTACACCCATAACCGTTTCTGTGTTATACACATTAAATGCAGGAATGGCAAAATTTCCTTTTTCAGCTAAATCTATTATTTCTTTAAGGTTTATAAGCATTTAATTACAGCCTCCTCAAGTGTAACAAGTTCAATACCCTCAGGCTTTGTCTTTGAAAGCATTATGTATTCTGCCGGAGAAGCTGTTACAACTGTTTTTGCATCAACATTTTTAGCGTTAATCCATCTGTTTTCTGCTACCTTTTCGATAACCTCAGGCATATACTCATTCATAATAAGATGTCCGGCAAGCATTGTGTATTCTTTGTTCAAAAGCATTTCCTTTATTTCTCCGCAAGCAGACAAAATTTCTCTTATCGGCTCTGTTTCTTCCAAATCTCGTGCAAGAAGAGGTGAATCCTGAGGAGTAAATACTAAATCACTTTTCTTTACAGCAAGTTTATTATTCTTAATTAACTCTGCAACAAAGGCAGTAAAGGTGACAATCTCAGGTTTAAGCTCAATTCCCCATTCTTTGTACTCACGCATCATAACCTTTGCATCTGCCGGGTCATAGCAAACTACCTTTTTGTAGTCATTTAAAACCTTAGCACAGTTTTCCATAATTTGCTTTGTTTCTGCTGCAGCACCAACAAGAAAATCCATTGAATAACCACTGTTTGGTTCGTCCTTTAAGAGGGTAAATTCTACTCCTGCTTTTTTCAAAAGCTCAACTGCAACCTTTGCACAGCCTTTTGCTCTTGTATCTTCACCTGTGAAGAAAAGGATATCTCCGCCATTTATTTCAGGGATATTTTCATTTTTGTCTGCACCGTAGATATTGCCTTTTTCATTTAAGTTATGAAGCATTGTCATAACATATTCAGGGAGTTTTCCGTCAAGTGCCGCACCAAGTCGTGCTTCCTTAGTAAACATAACGGGATCCCATCCGGTCACACAATCTGTCATACAACCGCCACATAATGAACATTCATAAACATTATTTATAATATCGTCTGAATATTCAATAGCATCTCTCATCACCAAGGAAAGACCTAAAGCCCTTGCTCTTGCAGTATTTCTTTCTAATCCTGTTGCATTTCCGATTGGACATACATGGTGGCACATCCAACAGAAACGACAGGAATCAATATGTTCTTTTGATTTTTTTGTAAATTGCATTATTCTTACCTCCTTCAGACCTATAATTACGGTCTGCACACTAAAATTTTCATTGTACCTTTTATTCTAATTTCTTTTTCGTTTTCCGAAACAAACAGCCGATCTCCTGTTTTTACAGGCAAACCGCTGATTTCTCCTTCTCCGGATGTGATAAGTACAATCCCGTATGAATTCATTTCGTACACATATTCAGAAGTTGTTTCGATTTCATATAATTTGAATTTATCGGTTGTCTTTTCATCTACAATCACTTTAATATTATTGTCTATTTTTTCAGGAGAAAGGAAGTATTTCTTTCTCGTTTCTTCTCTTTCTGCACCTTCATATAAAAAGCAATCAAACATTTTATCAAAGCCTAAACCACAATGCAGTTTTTCATCTGAAAGTTTAACTCCTGAGGGTGTAACTTGTTCAGGAATTACCATTAAATCCGTAGGTTCTTGCAACTCTGCAAGGAAACATCCTTTTCCAATTGCATGAGGCACTCCGCCGGCAACAAAGATAAAATCACCTTTTTTTACTTCAAAACGATGCATTGATGAAAGCATTGCATCCACATCCTGCTTCTTAAAAAGCTCTTTCATATATTTCTTTGTCATTCCGGGTTTAAAACCAAGATATACATATCCTCCGTCATTTAGGATATACCAGCACTCTGTTTTTCCGTAAGGACTGTTTAAATGCTCTTTAGCAAAACTTACGGTCGGATGAACCTGAATTACCAGTCTTTCTGCTGAATCCAGTAACTTAAATAAAAGTGACATTGATTGTCTTTTTCCAATCATTTCTTCTTTGTTTCTTTCAATTATATCCTTTAAAAAAACACCGTCTTCTGTTTTACTCAAGCCTTCATTTTCCAAATCCCTTCCAGGATTAAATGCAGTTGTAACAGATGCGAGCCAGTCCTCAGGAAATCTGGTAGTTTGGGGAGTATCCGCACCCATAAATCTATCAATGTTTTCTCCGCCGGTATATGCTCTGAATACACGGGTCGGTAAAAGTTTGTAAATCATAAGATCCTCCGTCTGTCCACTTAATGTTAATTGTTGTATTTCAATTTCAAAATTACTGCATCACAGCAATCAATTGTTGTAAGATTATCCTTGACATCTCCATAGCAGATAGAATCAATATTCCAGTTTTCTTTAATATTAAGATGGGTTGATACAGGTTTTTTTGAATAATTTATAAGAATTGCATATCTATTGTTATCGTCAATTTCATGTTCAGTGACACATACAATAGGAACATCGGCTTTTACAATTCTGTTATCAGTAATTTCCTGTCTTAATTTTTTATACCAAACAGAGTAATCGGGAGCCTCTGAATCAGAGAATACATCAGTGCGTGATATAAGATATTTTTCAATGGAAATGGTGCTGAAATAGATATTTCCGTTTCCATATTTGTTTTTGACAAAGACAGCTCTTTCGTCTTCTCCGGTTGCAATAATTTCCGCATTGCATCTCTCTACTTCATATTTGAAATCCGACAACACTTCAAGAACATTTCCGTCAATATTGATTTTTTCAGGACTATCCATACCTTCCTTGTAAGCTAATGACATACCGGAATATTCAGGAACATTTCTGAAAAGACCTCTACCCAAAGAAATATATAATGAAGCTCCGTTTTCTACTTTCTTTAGAACTTCTTTCAATTTATGAAGAGAGATAGAATTATTTTCATCAACAGAAGGTAGAATATAAAGAGGTGCATCCGGAATAGCATCCTCAACATAGGCAAAGCCCAGATTTATATCTGCCTGTTCTGCAAGACAGTGAGTAGTCCTTAACATATCAAACTTCTCTGCTGCAGTTCCTCTGGATATTAAGCATATTGCTTCTGTTTTAGATTTCGGCAAACATTCAAAGGGCATCGCTTTCATTAACTTAGCAAATTTCCTGTTAACTTCAGCGATTGGTTTTTCTGTCCCATCACTTCTGAAAAATCCGTAATTGCTGCCAATATTATTTCCGTCATAAGGCATATACTCCAAATGTCCTTGATCAAAAGCACACCACCACATTACGCCAAGTGCATTATGAGCAAGACACGAAAATAAAAGTCCTCTGTAAAACTCTGCTTCAGTTTTTTCGCTGCAGTTTGTATACCCAAGTGAACCAACCTCTTGTATGAATGTTGGCACCTTTCCTACATCACTGTATAACTTACACTTATGCGCACTTTCAAAAATTGGTCTCATAGATATAAGAGGATCATTAGGTGTCTGGAAAATGTTATATGGATGAACTGTATGCATATCTATTATCTCGCCAAGTTCATAAATATTGAACTCGCCCTTTGCAACAGGAACCATATCCATCCCCGAAATAACAGGGTGTGTATCATCACAGGATTTAATCGAATTGGTCATTAACGCACTCCATACATAAGATGAATCTCTGTAACTTTCATCGGCAAATCCATTAACTTCATTACCCAAATCCCATCCTGCAATACAGGGTTGATTTTTAAAACGGCTAACAAAATACTTTATGAACCGTATTTCCCACTTGATTGTGGTGTAGTCTGTCAACGGATTTTTTGAACTAAATGCCGGCGGTGCATAGTACCTGCCACTCATATGACCTGTTATAAGCCCAACTATGACTTTTAATCCGTGCTTTTGGGCAAGCTGGCACATTATTTCAAATTTCTCACATGCCTCTTCACTTACACCTGCTCTTCCTGATTCGGTATCAGGGAGAGGCTCTTCACCAAAACGATATTCTATAACATCGCTGTTATGATTTATTGAACAAAGAGGCTGAAAAACTGACCATAGCGGAAATACTCTAATATAGTCCAAGCCAACATCTTTTATTTTTTTGAAGTCCTTATCGACAACATCAGCATTCCAATCTGACCACATATTAATCGCATTTTCTGATGCCCAATAGTTTATTCCCAATATGAGTTTTCCGTTATTCAAAAAATAATTCATAGCGAATTTCTCTCCTATAATCCTAATTTAAAGGGATTCATAATACCGTTAGGATCCAGTTGCTTTTTAATTCCCTCAAATACTTGCATTGCAGGGCCGTACTGTTCTTTCATAAGTCTGCCAAGCTTAATGCCGACACCGTGATGGTCGTTAACAACTCCGCCGTTAGCAAGTGCTGTTCTTACGCCGCAGTTCCAGATTGCCTGATGAAGTCTGAATGCTTCGTGAGGATCCTGAGGAACCTTATCGCCATCTACGATAAATCTATCGTAAATCATACATCCCCATTCATACCAGTGTGAGAAATGTGCAATAAATTTAGCCTGTGGGAAGTTTGTTTCAATAGCCTCTTTCATTGCCCAGTAGATTTTTTCAATCTTATCATAAGGTGCAATCGTGTCCATTGTACCAAAGCACTGAGGGATATCCATCATATGACCGGGGTAGAAGAAGGTAATCTTTTCTTTCCACCACTTTTCTCCATACTCTGAGCCCAAATCCTCTGCACCATATTTGCCAAATGTTTCAAGAAGTATTTTCATTTCAAGGTCTGCCATTTCTTTAACGCCCTCAATTGCGATATTCATAAATGCACCCTTTTTCTCAACTCCCACAATCTTCTTGATTAAAGAAGCTGTTTCTGCTTCGTCATAAAGACGCATAACTGACGGCTTGAATTTTTGCAAAAGCTCACGACCTGCATTAAACGCATCTGTCATATTATGAAACAAAAATCCTCTGAACTGACGTGACTCAGGTTGTTCATAAATTCTCATCTGTGCCTTTGTCATAACGCCAAGAGTTCCTTCTGAACCAATGAAAATCTGATTTAAATCAGGACCTGCTGCATGCTTTGGAGCAGGAGATGTTTCAATAATGTCGCCATTAGGAAGAACAACCTCCATCTGGAGAACCATATCATCAATCTTTCCGTATTTAGTTGATGATACGCCAATACCTCTATGTGCCAAAAATCCACCAACGGTTGAACAGGTAAGTGATGAAGGATAATGCATTGTTGCATATCCCTTCTCATTTGCAGCCCATTCAAGGTGCTTGTATATTGCGCCGGTTCCACATTCTATGTACATTCCCTGTTCATTTACATCATAGATTTTATTCATTCTCTTAGTATCTAAAACAATACCGCCGCAAACAGGAATAGCACCGCCCTGAGTACCGCCGCCTGCACCCCATGTTGTAACAGGAATTTTATAGTAGTTAGCAATTTTTAAAACTGCTGAAACTTCTTTTGCATCCTTAGGTGCAACGATGAAATCACCTTCAGGCATTCTTAAACCTCTGTCTGCCCACATTCTTGAAAGCCAAAAATAGTCAACACTGTGAGTTAGCTTGTCTATTGTTCTTGTCGAACAATTTTCTCTTCCGACTGCATCCTCAAGTTCGGTTGCAATCACATCAAATAAAAAATCTGTCATTTTATACTTCCTTTCTTGAAAATATTTTCGTTTAAAATGCATTTTACTTTTTCTATTATAGCATATTATGAAAATATTTTCAATAGCAAAATGAAAAAAATTTTGTTTGACATTGTTTTATAATTACTATATAATAAACAAATGAAAATATTTTCACTCGAGGTATAAAATGGATAGAATTTCACTACAAATAAAATTACTATATGATAAAATGGGGAAGGCAGAAAAAAGAATTGCAGACTGGATTTTTGAAAATTCCGGGAAAATTATTTCTTTGTCAATAGTGGAGCTTGCGGAACAATGCAAATGTGGTGAAGCAACAATTGTAAGATTTGCAAAAAGGCTGGGACTCAATGGTTTTCAGGAATTAAAATTTTCTCTTTCCGCTGAAAATGGTGGTTCTCCTGCAAGTACTCATATTACCGCTCAAGATTCGGCATTTGAGATTTATCAGAAGGTTTGCAACGATATTTACCTTTCTTTAGAGAAAACAAAAAATTCATTAGAAGAAAAGTTACTTGGTGAGGCAGCTGAGAGAATTTGTAAGGCGGATAGAATTGTGATATTCGGTCTTGGTAACTCAGCCGCTATTGCAATTGATGCAAGTCATAAATTTATGCGTGCAGGACTAAATGCTATTTCCTACACAGATAATCATATGCAGGTTATTGCGGCTTCCCACTTAAAAGAAAATGATATTGCAATAGGGATTTCACATTCAGGCTCGTCAAAGGATGTTGTTGAAGCTCTAAAGATTGCCAAAGAACACAATGCAACAACAATTGCTATAACCAATAGCGGCAAATCACCAATATTAAAGCAAAGTGATATTGTACTGGCTACATCATCAAATGAAACGGAATATAACATACTTGCTCTTAATTCAAGAATTGCACAACTTGCAATAATTGATACCTTGTATTTCTATATTGTATATAATCGTTCCCAAGATGCTTTGAAGTCAATACAGGATACAGAGCATTCGCTTTTAACAAAAAAGTATTAGTTTTGGCAGGATTGAGATTAATTATGGACTTTGTACTTGAAAATTCTAAATAATAGTAGTATAATAAGACTATAAATTATAATACGAAAGAAGACGTAAAGAAATGGCAACAACATACGAAAAGAAAAAAGGCGGACAACCTAATACTTTATATACTGTTTTAACTGCGTTTTTAATATGTGCAGTATTCTTGTCGATGGTAAGTTTCTTTTACTCGGAGGCTGAAAAAGAGGCATATGAAATGCTTCATATTCAGACTAAGCAAATCAAAGATGACCTGACACTGCAAATTAAATCGGACAGAGAAAATCTCGTTACGATGTCACATTTTGCGGCAAAACTATATACAGACGGGGAAAGCTACGACAGAATGTTTGAGTCCTTTGAACCAATAGGTCTGTTTTCTAACATCGGTATTTTAAATCCTGATAATACTTTTGTCACAAAAAAAGGTTCTATTGATTTAAATGGCAGAATTTCCTTTTATGACGAAGCGGCAAAAGGTGAATACATAAGCGGGAGAATCGCTGACCTCACACGGGATAACGAAGAAATTATAAGAAGTGCAGTTCCTATCACGGCTAATGGCGAAACAGTAGGAATTTTATATGGTGTTATTAAGCTTGATACCATAGGCAGAAAATATAATCAGATGGCAGAAGAACTTGATGCCCAGCTTTTTGTTTATGACAAGGAAAGAGGCGACTATGTTATAAACACTGTTGATGGTGCAAAGGGAAACATTTCTTCCCTTAAAAATCGTGAGTTTAAAAAGGGATATGCCTATGAACAAATTATGGAAAACCCTAACGGGTATAGTTCATTCAAATCAATACTAAACGGACAGGATTTGTATATCCATTATTCCACAATGGAGGACTTTGGCTGGGGTATTATGCTCGCAAGGTATGAAGAACAGGTATTTGCAAAAACTCATACTGTATCGTTAGTGTTACTTTTCTCATTCCTTATAATACTTTTGATTATTATTGGATATGTACTATATCTGATGTATAGTGAAAAATGCAGGTCTTTGGTAATATCATCTGCATCACTTACAAGAAAGCTTCTGCTTGATATCAATCAGTATGGCGGAAATATTTCGGAGGCACTTAAAAACGTTGCAATGTTTTCATCATCAAGATCAGCTTTTGTTGTTGATGCAGATGGCGAAGATTATCATTACATTTCTCCTGAATACGAAGAAAGTCTGCTTTGTAATGAAGAAAGAAATTTCTTCGTTTCAGAGCTGTTTGGTTATGCTGCAGAACTTCATAAACTAAACAAAACCACAGTCGGACTTATGTGTATAAAGCCTGACAATCATCTGTTAAAAACAAATAAAGACTTCTATGATTTCCTTGATGAGCATAAAATAAAAGAGGTTTCTTTTGCTTTTGTTACTGATAAAAATAATCACGTCAGCATGCTTGGTGTTATCAATCCCCATAGAAGTAATATGTCAAGGATTTTGCTTGAAGATGTAGCAGTTTGCTTTTCTATTGCGATTTATAACAAGAAGCATCTTAATAAAACAGAAACTGCTGCCACGACAGATTCTTTGACAGGAGCAATGAATCGTGTAGCGTATAAAAAAGACATTTTAACATTTGATGAAGAAAAACCGATAGATTTTAACTGTATATATATTGATGTTAATGAACTTCATTTGCGTAATAACAAATACGGTCATGCTGCAGGCGATGAAATGCTTATTTATATTGCAAACACATTGAAAGAGGTGTTTTACGGGCATTATATATACCGCATGGGCGGCGATGAATTTCTGGTTTTTATAAAAAATGTTAATCAGGAACAGGTGAAAAATAGTATTGAAGTATTTGTTGAACAATTAAAAATTGAGGATTATAATGTTGCTATCGGTATGTCTTACAGAAAGCAGAATGTAAACTGTGAGGAAATGGTAAGAGAAGCCGAAATACGAATGTATGAGGCAAAAGCCCAGTACTATCAAAATAAAGAACAGAGCAGTATTGCAAAAGATGTGGATAAAAAGTATGTACAAACCAAAACCGGAATTAGAGAAATTGATACGATGCTGTCTGTTTTAAAGGAACATTATAACGGTATTTACAGAGTTTCCTTAGATGCTGATAGTGCACATAGAATTCTTATGCCGTCTTATCTTGGATATAATGAGAATGAAAACAATTTTTCAAGGCTTTTAACAAAATATATAGATGAATTAGTGCATCCTGATTTCCATAGAGCTGTTATGAGTTTTTTGAATTATGAGGCTATCAAGAGAGAACTTGCAGAAAATAAAACACCAAAGATTACATATAAAAAGATAAATGGCGAAACAGTTATTTTAAGTGTTTATAAGCTTGGTGATAAAACGGATGATACAAGCGATACACTTTGGGTGTTTGCGAAGGATTAAGTTTTGTTTGACAAAGACGGTTCATTGTGTTATAATAATCAACAGGTAAATATTTAGCAAAATCGGCGAAAGCCGGTGACGCAAAGCAAAGAGGCTAAAGCTATATGCCACGCCAGTCCAGCTGCAATGATAAAAGTCTTTTGAGACTTTCTATTGTTGTGGCTTTTTGTTTTTAGCGGAGGAATTGTATGAACGTAGTAACAAGAGAGGAAAAGAAAATTACAGAAAGTATCTTAAAGGGCTTTGAAAATAACGAATTTAAAATGTATCTGCAATTTATAGTTGATAATAAAACTAAGCAAATTGTATCGGCAGAAGCATTATCAAGATGGGATAGCCGTGAAAAAGGATTAATAGGTCCCGGTAAATATATCGAAAATATGGAAAACTCAGGGTTGATATCAAGACACGATTTTCATATGTTTGAACTTGCTTGCCAGCAGCTAAAAAAATGGCAAGGGACAGAATTTGAAAAAATAACTCTGTCCTGTAACTTTACAAGAATTACGCTCTCTGAAGAAAACTTTATAGATAAGCTCCTTATAATTTCAAATAGTTATTCCTTTGATAGGAATAAGATTGCTATAGAAATTACCGAGGATGCAATCGAAAAAGACCGGGAAACTGCCCAAAAAAATGTGGTTCGTGCAAAAGAACTTGGCTTTAGGATTTACCTTGATGATTTGGGAAGTGGTTACACAGCTCTTGCGAACTTGTGTGATTATCCTATTGATGTGGTTAAAATCGACCGAGACATCTTGCTTAAAACCGAACTTAAAAATGGTAAAAAATTATTTGCCGGTATAATAGCACTTGCTCATAATATGGATATAAAGGTTATTTGCGAAGGTGTTGAAACCGAAGAACAAAACGTACTTGTATCAGAGTCTGACTGTGACTTTGTTCAGGGATGGTATTATTCAAAAGCGCTTCCGATTGAGGAGTGTGAGGCGTTTATGAAGAAATATAAATAAGAAATAAAACAGAAGAGGAATTATGTAATTTCCTTTAAAGCTCCCGTACTGGATAGACAGGATTTATACCATATACTTATATCTTGTCATAAGCTGTCTTATAGATGCATATAATGCTAATAATTAAAAATATAGGAGGCATTGTATGTGAGATGTTATATCGAAGAAAGGACGATTGAACTTGCGAAATACATTATAGAAAACAAATGCACGGTGAGGGATGCTGCAAAAAAATTTAGTATTTCTAAATCTACTGTACATACAGTGAGAGTAACATAGAAACTTTTTATATTGAAGTGGCGTAAAAGCCAGAAATACAGGGTCTTTCAGCAAAACGGCAAAATCACATCAATCTCAACTACAACCTAATATAACAGACAGAGCAAAAAAATCATAAAACCCTTGTGAGATGCATTCTTACAAGGGTTTTTAGCATTTCAACTAAATTTTCAAAAATTACTTGATTTTATTTCGGTATAGCGATATAATAATAGCATAGAATATATTAGGGTGATGAAAATGAGTATAAATGAAATTTTAAGTAATATCGGAATGACAAAATACCGATTGGCAAAACTCTCCGGTATTCCCCATGCGACACTTAGTGAATTGTGCAGCGGTAAAACAAACATTGAAAAGTGTTCCGGAGAAACATTATATAAAATAGCAAAAGTATTAAATGTGTCTATGGAGAGCCTGCTTGATGACAGAATGACAACTCTTGCAAGAGAGCGTTCCTACGAGTATGGTCTTCCTTCATATCTACAACATGATTTGGATGTATACAAAGATGCCGTATCAAAGAATTCCACTTTGATAGATTGCTATTGGGGCGAACTTTACGGAAGCATCAATATGGCAGAAATCAGCGATGGACTAATAACGCCGGAGCATGCGGATTATTTAAGGCAGAAATATTTATGGAGGTAACATTATGGCAAACAGAATTGATTTTACAAACTGTAAGCGAATTATAGGCAGAGCATATAATGGTGCAAACGGAAAGAAAATTGCAGTAGAATATGAAGGTGAAAGATATATGCTTAAGTTTCCTCCATCAGGAAATAAAAAGCCAACAGAATTATCATATACCAACAGTTCAATTAGCGAGCATATAGCAAGCAGTATATTTAATATGATAGGCATAAAAGCACAAAAAACAAAACTTGGAACCTTTACTGTAAATGGCAAGGTGAAAATTGTTTGTGCATGCAAGGATTTTACTGATAAAAATAAAAACTTATATGATTTTTGTTCTATAAAAAATACCGTTATTGACTCTGAACATAATGGTACAGGAACAGAGCTTTCCGATGTTCTCGAAACCATAGAAAAGCAACAATTTGTAAGTCCCGAAGAATTGCTTACGCATTTCTGGAATGTGTTTGTAGTAGATGCCTTACTTGGCAATTTCGACAGGCACAATGGTAACTGGGGATTTTTGTTCGATGATGAAACTCAAACATCTGAGATTGCACCTGTTTTTGATTGCGGTAGTTGTTTGCTTCCACAGGCAGACGAAAAGATAATGAGAACTATTTTAGAAAACGACGATGAACTAAATGCCCGTATTTTCCAATTCCCTACATCCGCAATTAAACTGAATGACAAAAAAATCAACTACTATGATTTCATTTCTTCAATGGGAAACGAGGATTGCAACAAAGCAATTTTAAGAATTGTGCCCAATATTGATATTGACCTCATAAATGCATTTATTGATAACATTATTTATATATCCGATTTGCAAAAGGAATTTTATAAGACATACATTACAGCAAGATACGAAAAGATCTTGTTGCCAACATATAAATCTTTGAGCAAATGAGGTATGGTCTATGATTTTTTATGTAACAAAACAGACCTTTGAAAGATATAAACTTAAAATGCCGGAAGATTTAAGTTTTCCAATGAATGAAATTGCTAAAGCAACGCTAAAAAAAGAAAGTGGAAATCGTCTTCTGGAGTGGGGTGGTAAACTGTTTTATTTTGATAAAAGAAAATGCATTCAGTTTGTTAACTTCGCAAGCAAATTAACCATATTTGTATTTGATATAAAGATGGATGACTTACCGATGGTTGGGAACTATATTGCAAATTATCTTCTGGATATTTATAGTAATGATAAAACGATGATTAAGTATCTCAAAAGATTATTCGAGGAACATCCAGCTTGTTGCTTTTCAAAGCTTACAGATAAAAGTGCCATATCTACCCTTAATAGAACACAATGGACATTTGCAGAGGATGGATATAGGTTTTATGATTTTATCGAAAATGGTATTTTGAATACGAGAGAAATTAATAAGAGAGTAAATACAGATTGGTTGTTTACACAAAAGATAAACAGGAAAACAGAATATTTTTATGCAGTGGATAAATTTAAAGAAGTGCTGATAGAAATGTATGAAAATGAACGTTAAACATCTGTATAAAAATGGAAAATGCAAAATCCTGAAAAATGCTTAAATAGTGGTTTTCAGGATTTTTTCTTTTCTTCACAATATTGGGTATCAAAAAACCATTTGAAGTTAGTTTTACACAACGATATAAAAATAAAAATTACACTATTTTTACACTATTTTTCATTATTATCTTTACAGATGTTTTTATTTAAGGCGAAAAGTGTAATGTGTCAACAAATATTCCCTGCAAAAAATGTGATAAACTTTATAATATTCATTGCATTTTATGAAAATGTGTGGTATAATAACACCATAATAAGAATTTGGAGGATGGACTATGTATCGTTATGCAATAGAAAATCTTGATAAATGGAAAAACAGCAAAAACCGAAAGCCTCTTATTATCGAAGGTGCAAGACAGGTAGGTAAAACCTGGATAATGAAGGAATTGGGTAAAAAATCATATAATAAGACTGTATATATCAATTTTGATTCCAATGTACAAATGGCGGAATTGTTCTCTATAGACTTAAATGTTGAACGCATCATTATGGGACTTGAACTATATGCAGGACATAAAATAAACCCAGCTGATACGCTTATTATATTCGATGAGGTTCAGGAAGTACCGAAAGCGTTATCATCTCTTAAGTACTTCTACGAAAACGCTCCTGAGTATCACATCGTGTGTGCCGGTTCTCTTCTTGGAATTGCGTTGCACGAAGGAACATCATTCCCTGTTGGCAAGGTGGATTTTCTTAAACTGTATCCTCTGTCATTCAAGGAATTCCTTATGGCAATAGGTCTTGAAAGGTTTGCAGAACTTTTAGATAAAAAAGATTATGATATGATAAAAAGCTTTAAGCAAACATATATTGATGCCTTAAAGCAGTATTACTATGTTGGAGGTATGCCTGAAGTTGTGGCATCCTTTGCTGACGAAAAAGACTTCAACGAAGCAAGAAAAATTCAAAAGAGAATACTGACCGCTTATGAACAGGACTTTTCAAAACACGCCCCAAAGGAAATTGTACCGAAAATAAGAATGTTATGGAATAGCATACCTTCACAGCTTGCAAAAGAAAACAAAAAGTTTATATACGGCCTCATTCGTGAAGGTGCAAGAGCAAAAGAATATGAAACTGCAATTATGTGGCTTTCAGACTGCGGACTTGTGCATAAGGTCAGCAGAATTAATGCACCCAATATCCCTCTTAAAGCATACGAGGACTTGAAGGCATTCAAATTATTCATTGTCGATGTAGGCTTGCTCGGTGCAATGGTAGGCTTAAATCAGCGTACACTCCTAAATGGAAATGAATTATTCACTGAATTTAAGGGAGCATTAACAGAACAATATGTTATGCAGCAGCTTGCAGTAAATCAAGACTTGGGTGTTTATTATTATACCAATGACCGAAATACTTGTGAGGTTGATTTTATAGTAGATAATGGTGATAATATCATCCCGCTTGAAGTTAAAGCAGAAATCAATCTCAAAGCAAAGAGCCTTAAAACATATAGAGAAAAATTTACGCCCGAAATATCGATACGCTCCTCTATGGCAGATTATAGCGAAGAAGTTGGACTTATTAACCTTCCGCTGTATGCGATAGATGGGATTGAATGAGAAATCCAGTAACTGTCCGTAAAATGGGACGGCTCGTATGAGATAATATAGAAAAACAAAATAAGGAGTTTTACAGATGATTACAGGTGAACTTAAAAA
>JAZUMJ010000132.1:0-7563 GCA_045603605.1 Ructibacterium sp.
TAGATAATGAATATATACATACATTTAATTTAGAGAAAACAATTAAGTCTTCTCTGCGCTTTGTTGGTACAAATTTTCATTTACGTAATGTAAATGTTAGGATCAACGATTAGTTTTTATATTTTATGGCTATATCAAGTAAAGTTTATATCGAAGCATTATTCAAAAATAATTCGAGGGATTGTGCTGATACTTGTGGATTTAAAGAGAGAATTATGGAAATAATGTGTATTCTATACTGTATAGGAAAGAAATTTAACTAAGTTGTCCTCTGCTGCAACAAGCAGGAAAGATGTATTACATTCCACTTCCTTATGATATACTAAGACTTTATATACGGTGCATCGTAAACGCTGCACCCTACAATGAAAGGCAGAAATGAAATCAATCGTTTCTGTCTTTTTAAATTACTGTTATTAAGTGTGCACCCTACACTTAAAAATTTTTTCAAATTTTTAATAAAAGTTTGTAATATTTTCGTAATATAAACGTAATTACGATGTAATTGCAAAAACAAAAAATTGATGTTATAATTATAAAATTTTTTAAAAATTATACTTTGAAATGAAAATGTTAACAATTTGTTCATAATTTCAGCAAACGCTTGAATTCAGGGCGTTTGCTGTTTATTGTTTCAGGCAAAACTTGGTCAAAAAGCACAGTTTTAAGGGGGTTTGGTTGACTTTTTTGCAAAATGGGTGTATAATAGCTAAGGTGTTCACGAAATGTGGCACAAAAAAAGGTTCGAAATATTTGCAAAAAGGAAGTGAAAAGTTTTACTTGTGCATATCGGATTAAATCTTTTGGAGGTTTGTTTTGAGTTTTAAAAAGAGAAGTATCAGAAGAGTTGTTGCAGGAATTTCTGCACTTATGATGATGTCTGCTTTTATTATAATGCCGGCAAGTGCAACAGAGGATGCACCTACAGATCATGGTCAGTCTTATGCTGTTGTACAGGCAAGCACATTGAATGTAAGAATGACACCCTCTACAGATGGTGAAATATTGGCTACATTGCCTGTTGCATCATATGTTAAGGTTCAGCATATTGAGGAATCTATTGTAGATGGTGTAAAGCAAGAATGGGTAATGGTTACATATGACGATGAAGGCCACAGAGGTTATGTTTCAAAGGATTATGTAAGTATTCAACAGGGAGAAATCCCCGACTTTGATTCTATGGGCGGTATGGCCGCTGTAGAGGTTGTTAAGAAATATCTTGGTGTTCCCTATGTGTATGGCGGAACTTCACCAAGAGGATTTGACTGTAGCGGTTTGATGCAGTATGTTTATGCTGAACTTGGTTACAAGATCAACCGTGTTGCAGATGCACAGATGCAGAATGGTATAGCTGTTTCATACGAAGATTTAGCCCCCGGTGATTTGGTTGGATTTTACAGCAGTCCCGGAAGCGGTTATGTAAGCCATATCGGCATGTATGTTGGTGAGGGAATGATGATTCACGCACCTCATACAGGCGATGTTGTAAGATATGCAAGTATCGTAAACAACAACTATGCAAAGCGTTTTGCAGGCGGCAGAAGAATTATATATTAAAAATTAAGAACTCCCAAGATAGGGAGTTCTTTTTTACTTGTTTATAAATCAGCCATCAACGCTTGATTTAATGTATATTGCCATTTCGCAACATGGCGTTTATCCATAGGCGGAACGCCCTCTAATGGATAAGGAATACGAAGTCTTTCGTATTTGTTAACACCTAATGTGTGATAAGGCAATAATTCGATTTTTTTAACTCTTGGAAGTGATTTTGCCTCACTCCATATTTCACGAATATAGTCAATATTATCATTAATTCCGGGAATTATAACTGCCCGTACCCAAATGTCAAGGGGATGTTCTCTGACCTGTTTTTTAAAGTTATTATACATATCCATTTTTCGGGCAGTAATGTAATGATAACCATCGTCGTTAGTATGCTTTATATCTAACAAAAGCATATCAGCAAGGTCGAGAATTTCACCGAAATCGCCCTTGGAACCACCTGCAGTGTCAATGGCAGTATGTATCCCTGCTTCTTTACACAAGGTGAGCATCTCTTTTAAAAAAGTAGGTTGAAGGAGAGGTTCTCCTCCTGAAAAGGTAACCCCTCCGCCTGAACTTTCAAAATACGAACGAAATCTGAGGATTTTTTCAAAAAGCTCCTCCGACGTCATTTCCTGACCGCCTGAACCATGCCAAGTGTCAGGGTTATGGCAGTATTTACAGCGAAGGGCACAGCCCTGCATAAATACTACATATCTTATTCCGGGACCGTCAACAAGCCCCATACTTTCAACGGAATGAATTCTTCCTACTGCCATTGCAGCACATCCTTTGTTACATTGTTTCGTGGAAGGTTCTGCTGATAACTTCAAGCTGCTGTTCTCTTGTAAGACGGTTAAAGTTTACTGCATAACCTGAAATTCTTATTGTTAATGTAGGATACTTTTCAGGATGTTCCATTGCATCCTCTAAAGTTTCACGGTTTAATACATTAACATTCAAATGGAACGCCTTCTGCTTGAAATATCCGTCAAGAACTGCGGTAAGGTTCTTAATTCTAATATCCTTTTCCTTACCAAGAGCATCAGGAACAATAGAGAAGGTATTTGAGATACCATCCTGACAGCAGCCTGTATAAGGGATTTTTGCAACCGAGTTAAGTGATGCCAAAGCACCGCTTGTATCTCTGCCGTGCATTGGATTTGCACCGGGAGCCAAAGCCTCGCCGGCCTTTCTTCCGTCAGGAGTTGTTCCTGTTTTCTTTCCATATACAACGTTTGATGTGATTGTGAGAACGGAAAGTGTGTGTTCAGCGTTTCTGTATGCAGGATGTTTCTTTAATTCACTTGAGAACTTCTCAAGAACCTCAACTGCAAGCTTATCAACATCATCGTTGTCGTTACCATATTTGGGGAAGTCGCCCTCAATTTCAAAATCAACTGCAATACCATTTTCATCTCTGATTGGGCGAACCTTTGCATATTTGATTGCAGAAAGTGAGTCTGCAACAACAGAAAGTCCTGCAACACCAAATGCCATAAATCTCTTAACATCAGTATCGTGAAGAGCCATCTGTCCTGCTTCGTATGCATATTTATCGTGCATATAATGGATTGTGTTCATTGTGTTTACATACAATTCTGCAATCTCTTCCATACATTTGTCATATGCTTCTCTTACCTTGTCATAATCAAGGATTTCGTCTGTCATAGGCTGAGTATTTTCCAGAACCTTAACGCCCTTCTTCTCGTCAACACCGTCATTAATTGCCATAAGCAATGTCTTTGCAAGGTTAACACGAGCACCAAAGAACTGCATTCTCTTACCCAATTCCATAGAAGATACACAACAAGCAATTGCATAGTCATCGCCGTAAATATCACGCATAAGGTCATCACTTTCGTACTGAATAGAGTCTGTTTCGATACTCATTTTTGAACAGTAATCCTTAAATGCTGTAGGCAAATTAACACTCCAAAGAACTGTCATATTTGGCTCAGGAGCAGGTTCGAGGTTTGTGAGAGTGTGAAGGAAACGGAAAGATGACTTTGTAACCAAAGTTCTGCCGTCTTCACCCATACCACCAATTGACTCTGTTACCCATGTGGGATCCCCTGAGAACAATTCGTTATAGTCAGGTGTACGGAGGTGACGAACCATACGAAGTTTGAGAACTAATTGGTCAATCAATTCCTGAGCACCTTTCTCATCAAGAATACCGTTTTCCATATCTCTGTTGATATATATATCAAAGAATGTGGAGTTTCTTCCGAATGACATTGCAGCACCATTGTTTTCTTTGATTGCTGCAAGGTAGCCAAAGTATGTGAACTGAACAGCTTCCTGAGCATTCTTTGCAGGAAGTGACATATCAACTCCGTAACGAAGAGCCATATTCTTAATCTGGTTAAGAGCCTTAATCTGCATTCTTATCTCTTCTCTTGTGCGGATTAAATCCTCACTTGCAGGCAACTCTTCTCTTGCTGCAAAATCAGCCTGCTTCTGTTCGATAAGGTAGTCAATACCATAAAGAGCAACACGGCGGTAATCTCCTATAATTCTTCCGCGGCCGTAAGCATCGGGAAGTCCTGTCATAAGACCAACAGTTCTTGCTTTTCTCATCTTTGAAGTATATGCATCAAAAACACCGTCATTGTGAGTTTTTCTAAATTCTTTAAAGTCTGCCTTTCTGTTTTCGTCCATCTCATAGCCATAAGCTTCAAGAGATTGCTCAACCATACGCATACCGCCATAAGGGTTAATCATACGTTTGAGAGGCTCATCTGTCTGAAGACCGACAATCTTCTCCTTGTCTTTTTCAATATATCCGGGTTCAAAGCTATCAATCCCCGAAATCTTAACGGTTTCAACACCGAGAATTCCTTTCTCAATTTCTTCTAAAAACAGACCCTTTACCTTTGCGTAGAGGTCGGCTGTATCCTGAGTGGGTCCTGCAAGGAATGATTCATCACCTTCATATGGTTGATAGTTCTTTTGAATAAAATCTCTGACATCAACACCTGTGGACCATTCACCATCATTAAAACCTTTCCATGCATCAAATTTCATATTCTGTTTCTCTCCTTTTGAAATTTATTTTATAGGAACCGATAGTCCCTAAATAGCAAAGTAGTTTCCGTACAACGGGGCAAAAAAATACTTTTTTATTGCCTCATATATAATAACAAACAAGCGTAAAAAAATCAAATGAAAATTTAGGCAATTTATAAGTGTTTTTACCTCTTTTTTTATGCAAAAAGACAATAACTCATTTTAACAATTTGGTTTCAAAATCTGTTATATTTTGTATTTTCATTGACATACTCAAAAAGCTATTGTAAAATAGTTGTATAAACTTAAAATAGGTGATTTAAGCTATGAAACGAAAAATAACAGAAATGTTTGTATTTGAATTTTTCCTGTGTATGTTTGTCATACTCATTCATCTTCTCTCCGAGGGGGTTGATGCCTTCCCGAAGTGGAGCTTTCTTTCTGTGCTTTTTTCTTCCCTTACACGAATAACCACCTTTGCCGTACCCGGATTTATTTTTACCAGTGCAGTAAAGCTGTTTTATAAATACGGCGATGTAAAACGTTTTCCTTATTTTCGCTTTTTGTTCGGCAGAATAAAGAATATTATTTTGCCATATATTCTGGCTGTTGTGGCATATTACGCAGTTTTTGTTTGGGTAATGGACGTTTACGAATTCAGTTGGGAACAGCTTTTGTCATTCCTGCTTGGCGGAAATATCTCGGCACAGTTTTATTTCATAATTCTGATAATACAGTTTTATCTTTTAATGCCGTTATGGGTAGCCTTTAGCAGAATGAATAAAAAAGGTTTTATTATTGGTTTCTCCATAGTTGCTTTTATTATTACAATTTTGTTCCGTTCATATTTTCCATATGAGGAGAGTATCCATAAGATTTTCCCGGCATACTTGGTTTTCTGGATTTCGGGTATGTTCGTAGGCTTGAACTATGAAAAGTTTGAAACTGTAATTTCTCAGAATAAGCTTGTGATATATATAGGCTGGCTTATCCTTGCAGTAACCCATTGTGTTCTTTCTTATATGGAATTTGGCGGATTAATTGCATATGAACTATCTCCGATAATAGTAGTTTCATTTTGTTTCTTTTCTATTTTTGGTTTTTATTCATATGCAAGAGAACTTACAATTTCTCTTGAAAAAAGAGGCAAGGGATTGCTTATTAGCATTTCCCAAGCCTCATATGATATATACCTCATCCATTGTTTGATTATTATTTTTACAAACTGGTTGATGACCCAAATGGAAATAGAAGATATACTCCAAAGATTTTTTATTAATACAGTTGTTACCTATGGTTTGTCAATTATATTCTGCGTGCTTTCTGCAACGTTGTATGCAAACTTCAGGGCAAGAAGACTTCGTTTATCAGCAACAAAGGCCCGCAAGATGGCCCGTAGAAAACGCTATCTGTAAATTAAAGCCGCCTGTGTATGCATCTACGTCGATTATTTCACCGGCAAAATAAAGATTTTTGATAAGCTTTGATTCCATTGTTGAGGGATTAATTTCTTTAACACAGATACCGCCTGATGTTATGATTGCCTGTTCAATGGGACAAAAATCAGTGATGTGAAATTCCAACCTTTTTAAAAGTGAAACCAATCTGCTCCGTTCCTCTGAGGTAACGGAGTTTACTTTTTTATATGGGTCAATTCCTGAAAGTGCAATTATTTGCGGAATAATCCCCTTGGGGAGAAGTTCTGACAAGGAATTTCGAAAATCCTTGTTGATAAATTTCTTAAAATCCTTTTGTATTCGTAAATCAAGTTGCTGTTCATCAAGAGCGGGCTTTAAATCTAAATATAATTTATAATCCTCTGCTTTAGGATTTTTTATATGAGCACTTGCGCTTAATATAACCGGACCTGTCAGCCCAAAGTGGGCAAACATCATCTCTCCAAAATCTTTGTATATCCGTTTTCCTTTGCCGTTTATTAAGCTGATTTCAATGTTTTTTAAAGATAACCCCTGAACTTCGCCAATCCAGTCTTCCTCAACTTTAAGAGGAACTAAAGACGGGCGAATATCGGTAATGGTATGCCCTAAATCCTCAGCCCAAGTATATCCGTCGCCGGTGGAACCTGTCTTTTGATAAGAAAGACCTCCCGTTGCAAGAATAACACTATCGGCATAAATTTCGCCTCGTTTTTCCGTGACTACCCCTTTTACAATGCCGTTTTCTGCAAGTATATCATCAACCCTGTCGTGGATTATCTCAACATTGTTGTCCTTTAAGTATTTTTGCAAAGCATTTACCACATCAATGCCTTTATCGGAAAGGGGAAAAACTCTTTCGCCCCGTTCAACCTTAACTTTAACGCCAAGCTCCTCAAAAAAATCCATTGTCTGATGATTTGTAAAACCATAAAAAGCGCTGTATAAAAAAGAGCCGTTGGTGGGCACGTTATTAATCAGGGTTTCCACATCATCGCAAGCATTGGTAAGATTACACCGACCCTTACCTGTAATCATAAGCTTTTTTCCGAGTAACTTATTCTGTTCGATAAGTTTAACGTGTAAACCCCGACTTGCAGCTGTGCGGGCTGCCATCATCCCTGCAGCTCCGCCGCCTATAACAATTATCTGCTTCATTCTTATTTCTCCCTATTGGTAGAGTTAAGAAAAATTATAACATTGGTGCAAAATAATGTCAACACGATAGAACAATCTCTTTGTGTTGTAGTTTTAAATAAATTCTTTAATTTTTTGCTTAATTACTTCGTTTAGGTCAAGCAAAAATTCAGGATATCTTGGATATTCAAAAAAGGTTACTTCCATACCGGCTGTTTCTTCTATCAGTTTTACAACTTCATCTTTACCAATATAATTTTCGAGCATACGGCACAGAGATATATCCTGAATTGCCTCTCTGAATACTTTTGCACGCAAAGATGGAAGTGCTCCGTCTTTCCCCGGATATACAGAAAACGGATCGCCTGAGGGGAAAGATTTTTGGGCAGAGGTTGTAAGATATGGATTAATTGTAGTCGGAGGCCAAGCGGTC
>JAZUMJ010000133.1:0-21251 GCA_045603605.1 Ructibacterium sp.
GTTTTTGGACAATTCCATTTTAACGGATTTTAGCTAAATATGCTCTACTTTTTTTGATTTTTTTCTAATTATTTTTTTGTAGGCTCTATTTCGCTACCCCAACATTTATTATAGAGCCTCATTTTGATATGCACCCCAAAAGTTAGACACTTTTGGAGGTGCATATCATTTTGAGTGGATTTTATATTATAAAACTTTTCTTAAAAAGTCCTTGGTTCTTTCGTTTTGAGGGTTATTAAATACTTGCTCAGGAGTTCCTTCTTCAACGATGCAACCACTATCCATAAATACAACACGGTCTGCAACCTCTTTTGCAAAGCCCATTTCGTGAGTAACAACAAGCATTGTCATTCCGTCTGCCGCAAGTTTTTTCATTACATCCAAAACTTCGCCTACCATTTCAGGGTCAAGTGCTGATGTGGGTTCGTCAAACAGCATAACATCAGGTTTCATACAAAGTGCACGGACAATGGCAATTCTTTGCTTTTGACCTCCGGATAGTTGAGCCGGATAAGCATTTGCTCTGTCCTCAAGGCCAACAACCTTTAACAGTTCAAGTGCTTGCTTTGTAGCAGCTTCCAACGGGATTTTCTTTAATTTCATTGGAGCAATACACATATTTTTTAATATAGTCATATGAGGGAAAAGATTGAATTGCTGAAAAACCATTCCCATCTTTTGTCTGTGCTTGTTAATATCATTTCTTGGATCTGTAATATTAATTCCTTCCAAATATATTTCGCCTTCGGTTGGCATTTCAAGAAGATTAAGGGAACGTAAAAAAGTGGATTTTCCGCAACCGGATGGACCGATTATTACAATCACTTCGCCCTTCTTTACATCAAGATTTATACCATTGAGTGCCTTGATGGTTCCGCCGGAATAAAACTTTTTTAAACCTTTAACTTCAATTATGTTATCTTTCATTACCACGGAGCCTCCTTTCAAGTTTTCCTGTCAGGTATGTAAGAAGCATCACTATTGCCAAATAAATAACTGCAACTGCCAAAAGCGGCATAAATGCAGAGAAGGTACGTCCTCTTATGATATCTCCGCCTTTAGTAAGGTCGATAATTCCAACATAACCGGATATTGAAGTTTCTTTTAAAAGAGCGATAAACTCGTTTAAAAGAGTAGGAAGAACGCTCTTAAATGCTTGAGGAATTATAATGTAAATCATTGTTTGTATATAATTAAAGCCAAGAGAACGGCCTGCCTCAAACTGTCCGTTATCGACAGACATAATACCGCCTCTTAATATTTCGGCAACATATGCACCTGAATTGATACCAAATGCAATAGACGCTACCATTATACCATTAGTGGAGGATGCAAAGATAATAAAATACGCAATCAATAATTGAACAACAACAGGTGTACCTCTAAAAACAGTTAAATAAATTTTGCATATTCCGTTAAGAGTTTTTAAAATATAGTAGCCAAGGCCTTTTCTTCTTGCCATTGACTCACAGTTTTTATCATAGCTTGAGCGTATTATTGCAACAACAATTCCAATCAAAACACCGATTAAAACTGCAAAAAAAGCAATAGTTAATGTCCTGCCAAGACCTTCAACAAGATATTTCCACCTATTATCGGTCACAAAATTCAGAACAAATTGTTCTTTAAGTGTCAAAAAAATCAACTCCTGTATATAAATTTGACGCTGCACCAAAGACGGCACAGCGTCATCTTAAAATCTTTGTGAATTATTCAGCAGCAATGTATTTGTCAACAATAGACTTAACAGTTCCGTCTTCTGTAAGCTCTTTCAAAGCGCCATTGATTTTTTCCAAAAGTTCTGTATTCTCTTTTGAAACGCAGATTGCGTAGTCTTCAACAGCATATTCTGTATCAAGAATTTCAAGACCATCATTAGCCTCAATAAAAGAAAGTGCAGGCTGGTTGTCAATAATTACGCAATCAACCTTTCCGCTTGACAAAGCTGCAACTGCATCTGCACCTTTGTTAAATGGAATAACAGCTTCTTCGCCATATCCGCCCTCATCAACAGGAGCTGAAGCATAAATATGACCGGTAGTATCCTGTTGTACACCAATCTTCTTTCCGTTTATATCATCAATTGTCTTGATGTCAGAATCCTTTTTAACAATAACAGACTGGATGCCTGTTGCGTATGTGTCAGAGAAGTTAACTGATTGTTTACGTTCTTCTGTAACTGTCATACCTGCCATACCCATATCGTATTTGCCGGTCTGAACACCTGCGATAATTGAACCAAACTCAGTATCCTGAATTTCAAGTTCCATACCCAATTTTTCAGCGATAGCAGCTGCGATATCAGCATCAATTCCGACAATCCTTTCATTCTCATAGAATTCATATGGCGGGAAAGCAGCGTTTGTAGCCATAATAAGCTTATCCTTTGCAGCAGAGTCAGTCTCTGTTGCAGCCTGATTTCCGCAACCTGCCAATGTTCCTAAAGCGAGAACCAAAACAAGTGCAATTGCAATTAATTTTTTCATCTTTTTACCCTCCAAAAAAGTTTAATTTAATTGACATATTGTCTTCTATATTTTACATCATACCTCAATATTTGTCAATAGAAAAATAAAGAACTATTTAATTCTGGAGGTTACGGGAAGCATTACACAAAATGCAATAACGCTCATCAGCCATTGAATTGGACTTGAAATAAAAACAATAGCAGCGGTTTCTAATCCGTAGAGAGGAATTTCTGCAATGAAGTATCCCAGTGTTTGTATTACAAGAGCTAAAATCATTGCAAGTGTGATATGTTTAAAATCGTAGTTTTTATAAAGGATTTTTCCTGTAACATATCCCATAATACCTTTAATGATGAATGTAGGCAGTGCAAAAATGGCATATCCGCTTATTAAATCTGCCATTGCATGACCTATTGCACCTGAAATACAACCACCTATAGGACCGAGCAACATTGCAGCAATGTAAATAATACTATCCCCAAAATGTACATATCCACCTGTTCCTGTGGGAACCTGAGGAAATATAGTCAAGACAGCGGCAAGTGCTGCAAATACCGATGTCTGAACGATTTTTTTAGTGTTGTAGTTTTTCATACTAACCAATCAAATCACAAATATTGCCTGTGAAAATTGTTGCATCTTCAATTGTCAATCCCTCGGTCAAAAGTGCACAGTTATAAAGAACATCAGTTAATTTTCCAAGCTTGTCTTTGTTATCAGCTGAATTTTTCAAGGTTTCAAAAATAGGGTGATTAATATTAATTTCAAGAACTCGTTGTGCTTTCATCATACCGCCGTTTGGCATTGCATTTAATGTCTTTTCCATTTCAAGTGAAATTTCACCCTCTGCACTGATACAAACAGGATGGGATTTAAGTCTGCCTGTTGGTTTAACCTTAGAAACTTTATCACCAAGATATTCCTTCATTGCATCAAACAAATCCTTGCTCTTTTCTTGCTCAATTGCCTCTGCTGCCTTTAAGGTTTCGTCCTGAAGATTTAAATCAGCAGAAGATACTGACTTAAATTCTTTTTCCATATACTTGTTTAAAATCTTGATTGCAAACTCGTCAACATCTTCAGTGAAGTATAAAATTTCATAACCTTGTTCTTTAACAGCTTCTGTCTGTGGCAGATGGTCAATTTGTTCAACTGTTTCGCCGCATGCGTAATAGATAACCTCCTGCCCCTCTTTCATACGCTCAACATAATCTTTTAAAGTAACATTTTTCTTTTCACTTGAAGAATAGAACATAATCAGATCAACAAGGAAGTCTTTATCTGCTCCGTAATTGTCGTACATACCAAACTTTAAAGGACGTTTAAAGCTTTCATAGAACTTGTCATAGTCTTCAGGAGCATTTTTTTGCATATTCAAAAGCTCACTTTTTATCTTCTTTTTAAGATGAGCGGCAATTGTTTTAAGTTGTCTGTCATGCTGCAGAATCTCTCTGGAAATATTTAGTGATAAATCAGCAGAGTCAACAAGTCCCTTTACAAATCCAAAATAATCAGGCAACAAATCTTCACACTTATCCATAATAAGAACGCCGTTTGTGTAGAGTTGAAGACCTTTTTTAAATTCCTTTGTATAATAATCAAAAGGCGGACGAGTTGGGATAAACATTAGCGATTTATAGCTTACTGCACCGTCAGCACTGTTGTGTATTACCTTTAAAGGATTTTCAAAATCGAAAAATTTCTCTTTATAAAAGTTATTGTATTCCTCGTCAGTAACCTCGCTCTTATTTCTTCTCCAAAGAGGAACCATACTGTTAAGAGTATCATCCTCGGTGTATGATTCATACTCAGGAGCAGCATCCTTATCCTCAGTTTCTTTAAGCTTTTGCTTTGTAACCTGCATACGAATAGGATATTTAATGTAATCGGAATACTTTTTAACAAGCCCTCTTATTGTATATTCTTCAAGGAATTTATCATAATCCTCTTCATCAGCGTTTTCTTTTAATTTAAGAGTGATTTCTGTTCCTGCATTCTCCATTGTGCATGGCTCTATATCATAGCCGTCTGCTCCTTGTGAAGACCAACAGAAAGCCTCATCCGTGCCAAACTTTTTACTTTTAACGATAACGCTTTCAGCAACCATAAATGCAGAATAGAAACCAACACCAAATTGACCGATTATATCAATATCTTCCTGTTTCTCATTTTCGTTTTTGAAAGCAAATGAACCGCTTTTTGCGATTGTTCCCAAATTTTCTTCCATCTCTTCACGGGTCATACCAATACCCTTATCGGAAATAGTGATGGTTCTGTTATCCTTATCGGTTGTGATACGGATGTAGAAATCATCTTTGTTAAATGTAATATTTTCGTCTGTCAGTGACAGATAATAAAGCTTATCAAGAGCATCGTTTGCATTTGAGATAAGCTCTCTTAAAAAAATCTCCTTATGAGTGTAGATTGAATTAATCATCAAATCCAACAATCTTTTGGATTCTGATTTAAATTCATATGTTGCCATTTTTATCGCCTCCGTAATTGATTAGCACTCGCTGAGTTAGAGTGCTAAAATATATTGTAGCATCATTTTCCTGTTTGTCAAGAGAATTTCATAGTTTATTCATAAAATATAGTCATTTTTTGACATATGATTGTTCATTCGGGATAGTGTTGTGTTTTGAGTTGACTTTTTTTACCTTGAATGATATATTAAAGCTATAAAAGTCAGGAGGAAAAACCGATGAAAAATTTGATTGAACAGGGTAATATTTTTTTGGGAATTGAGTTTGGTTCCACAAGAATTAAGGCAGTTTTGACAGACGCATCAGGCGTAGTAATTGGAAGCGGCGGTGTTAATTGGGAAAACCAATTAACAGACGGAATATGGAATTATACAGCGGCACAGATACATAACGGAATAAAAGATTGCTATGCAGACCTTTTGGATGACGTAAATAAAAAATATGGATTAGTGATTAGAAAAATTAAGGCAATCGGTATCAGCGGAATGATGCACGGATATATTGCCCTTGATAAAGACAAGAAAATAATTGCTCCTTTTAGAACATGGAGAAACAACATCACAGCAAAAGAAGCCGGTTACTTAACAGAGCTTTTTGGATTTAATGTTCCCCAAAGATGGAGTATTGCACATTTGTGCCAAACTGTGCAGAACAGGGAAAAACATCTTTATAACCTTGATTATCTCACAACGTTGGCAGGATATATTCACTATATGCTTACAGGAAAAAAGGTTATGGGTATATGTGAGGCTTCAGGTATGTTTCCTATTGACCCTGATACAAAGAATTATAACAAGGAAATGCTTAAAAAATTTAACGGGGTATTAAAAGAAAACGGATATGATTTTGAGGTTGAAAATGTTTTGCCAAAGGTTTTGTGTGCAGGCGAGAATGCGGGTATCCTTACAAAAGAAGGAGCGGCATTTATAGACCCTACAGGAAATCTTGAAGAGGGTGCAATTCTGTGTCCTCCTGAGGGAGATGCAGGGACGGGAATGGTTGCCACAAACAGCGTAAGACAGAAAACAGGTAACATTTCGGCAGGAACTTCTGCATTTGCAATGGTTGTTCTTGAAAAAGAGCTTTCTAAAGTATATGAAGAAATTGATATTATTCAAACGCCTGACGGCAGTGTTGCGGCAATGGTTCATTCAAATAACTGCACAACCGAGATTAATTCTTGGGTATCGCTTTTCGGGGATGTGTTAAAAACCTTTGGCGCAGAAGTTGATACATCTGTGCTTTATGAAGCCTTGTTCAATAAAGCAAAAGAGGGAGATAATGATTGTGGCGGTTTAATGGGATATTGTTTCCATTCAGGAGAACATCTGCTCGGACTTTCAAAGGGTTGTCCAATGTTTTTGCATAGTCCGGAATCAAAGTTCACACTTGCAAACTTTATGAGAACCCAAATTTATACTTCCTTTGGTGTTTTGAAATCAGGACTTGATTTATTGAAAAATAAAGAAAATGTTGTTCTTGATAAAATTACAGGTCATGGCGGAATATTTAAAACTGAGGGGGTTGCACAGAATATTCTTGCATCTGCAATAAATACTCCCGTTGCAGTAAATGATGCGGCAGGCGAAGGCGGAGCGTGGGGAATAGCTGTTCTTGCAGCCTATCTTGAAAAAGCAAAGGAAATGACGCTTCCGGATTTCCTTGAAGATGTTATCTTTATTGATTCTAAAATTATAGTTGCTGACCCAGATGATGAAATGGCAAAAGGCTATGAGAAGTTTATGGAAAACTATAATGGATATTTAAAAGCAGAATATGCAGCGGTTCAAATGTAGAAAAATGTTAATAAAATTTTGTGAGTATATGAAAAAAACCGTTGACTAAAAGCTGTCATATGTGGTATAATAATTCAGTCATGTTAAATTGGGGCGGTAGCGGTGCCTTGTAACCCTCAATCCGCTATAGAGGGGATGAAAACTTGCCATGAGGGATAGCCGTGTCCGGTCTGCCCTGTTCAAGTGGTGTTGACGGTTTGGTCTTGCGCAATCGGAACCTGTGAACCTCGTCAGGGCGGGAACGCAGCAGCGATAAGCAGTAATTTTGATGTGCCGCGAGGCAGCCAGACCCGAGCTAACTGGATGGGTAACGCGGGTATGACTTTTTCAAAGGCAAGCACATGACTTTTTTACTTTATAGGAAACTTCGTTTCTATAAAGTAAAAAAACAAAGAACAATTCCCGTGCGAAATTTTCCTCATTGCATTCGGAAACGCACATGGGAAGAACAAAGCGCAAGGAGCTTCTTGCCTGCCGCAGGCGTGCGGCGAAGCCGCTTTGTTCTTTGAAAGGAGTGACAGATATGTCAGGAGTATATCAGGCATTATACAGAAAATGGCGTCCTATGATTTTTGAGGATGTTGTGGGTCAGGATCACGTTTCTGAAACCTTAAAAACTTCAATTGCCGCAGAGCGTATTGCTCATGCTTATCTGTTTTGCGGAACAAGGGGAACAGGAAAAACATCAACTGCAAAAATATTCTCAAGAGCGGTTAATTGTGAAAATCCCCAAGATGGTGAGCCGTGTAATGAGTGTGCAACCTGTCGTGGTATTTTAGACGGAAGTATACTGGATGTTTATGAAATGGACGCAGCCAGTAACCGTGGTGTTGAAAATATTCGTGAGATTCGGGATGAGGTTATATATACACCTGCCGGCTGCAGGTATAAGGTTTATATAATTGACGAGGTGCATATGCTGACAACAGAGGCATTTAATGCATTGCTTAAGACCTTGGAAGAACCTCCGTCACATGCATTGTTTATACTTGCCACAACCGAACCTAACAGAATTCCGCCAACAGTTTTGTCAAGATGCCAGAGATTTGATTTCAGGAGAATTGGGATTGATGACATTGCGGGAAGGTTAAATAAAATCATCCAGGCTGAAAATATAGGGACAACCCCTGACGCAGTTGAACTTATAGCTGAACTTGGGGATGGCTCAATGCGTGATGCACTGAGTGTTTTGGAACAATGTGCGGCATTTGGTATCGAGAGTTTAACCACCCAAAAGGTGGCTGAGATTGTTGGAATTGCAGACCCAAATATTTTATTTGAAACGGCAGAGGCGATTTCAAAGGATGATACGGGAGCAGCACTTACGTTGGTGAAAAAGCATCTCAATCAAGGAAAAGAAGCACAGATATTTATTGATGAATTGACAACCCATTTTAGAAATTTGTTGATTTGTAAGGCGGCTGAAAATTCAGCGGAACTTCTTGAAAAGAGCGAGGATGCGGCAAATAAGTATAAGGAACAGTCAAATCTGTTTTCTACCGAAAGATTGTTATATAGTATAAAACTATTAAGTGAGAGTATTGCTCAGGCAAAGTGGACGGCCAATCCTGAAATTATAACCGAAACAACCATTGTTAAGCTTTGCACTCCATCTTTGGGTGCGGAAAAAGAGGCTCTCCTTGCAAGAATTGAAAAGCTTGAAAGTATGCTCAAAAACGGAGCTGTTTCTGTTGGCACTGAAACAGTGCAGAAAGCTGCTGCAAAGGTTGAGAAAAAAGAGGATGCACCTCCCTGGAAGGAAGAGGAACCAACACCGAAAAAGGAAACTGAAAACCAGTCATCGGCAGTTACATTGCCTCAGGAAAAAGAGGTAATATGGGAACTTTGGGGAGATGCCCTTGAGGAAATTAAAAAAGAGAGTAAATCACTTTTTGCTTTCCTCTATTCGGGAAAAGCATATTTAAATGGCGATACTGTGGAATTGGAACTTAACAGCAGGGTAGCTTATGACAGAATTGCAAAGCCCGAGGGAATTGCATACCTTTCAAAGCTGTTTACCAGAATAAACGGTAGTGAAATTAAGGTAAAGGCTTTTGTTGAGGGCGAGAGAAAAAAGGAAGCAGAAGAAAAAAAGAACAGTATATTTGACCTGGCAAAGAAGAAAGAGTTGTTGGGTGATAAAATAAATATCATAGAATAAAGGAGAAATAGAAAATGGCAAAAGGCGGATTTCCAAGAGGAATGGGCGGCGGAAATATGAATCAAATGATAAAGCAGGCTCAAAAAATGCAGGAGCAGATGCTTAAAATGCAAGAAGAGATGGAAACAAAAACATTTGAGGCAACATCAGGCGGTGGTGCAGTAAAGGTTGTTGTTTCAGGAAAAAGAGAGGTTCAGGAAATTGAACTGAAGCCTGAGGTTGTTGACCCTGATGATATTGAAATGCTTCAGGACTTGATTGTTGCCGCAGTAAATGAGGGGCTTAGAAAGGTTGAAGCTGACAGCACTGCACAGATGGGACAGTTAACAGGCGGATTGAATATTCCGGGCTTATTCTAAGACAGAGAGGAAGAGGAATATGTTAAAGACAATAAAAAACGGAACTATAACAGCTAAGATTGACACAAAAGGTGCAGAACTTAAATCTTTGGTAAAAGACGGAGTTGAATACATATGGCAGTGTGACCCAAAATACTGGAGTTCTTGTGCAATTGTACTCTTCCCTGTTGTAGCAAGACTTAAAAATCAGGTTCTCACTATTGATGGTAAGGATTATCCAATGACAATGCACGGATTTGTGCGTGATGCTGAACTTGAAGTTATTAACCATACAGAAAGCAGTATTACCTTTAGATATGAGGATAATGAACTTACACATACAATGTATCCATGGAAGTTTATATTTGATGTAACTTTCAGCATTGAAAACGATGTATTAAAATGTGGTTTTCAGGTTGTAAATACAGATGAAACAGAAATGCTCTTCTGTGTAGGCGGACATCCCGGGTTTAACGTACCTATGTTTGATGGAGATAAGTTTGAGGATTATTGCCTTGTATTTGAGAAGGAAGAGGTTCTTTGGTCAAATCACGTTAATGACGATGCATCAATCTCTGCTACTAATAAGGATTTGATTTTAGATGGCGGAAATGTTGTGGACTTAAAAAGATGCCTTTTCAATAATGATGCAATGATATTTGAAGATATTAAGTCTGATTGGGTAAATCTTGTTAATAAAAAGACAGGAAAGGGAATACATTTTGAATATAAAGATTTCCCGACCTTGGCAGTTTGGACAAGAGGCGAACCTTCAGATGCCCCATATGTTTGTCTGGAACCCTGGATTGGAATGGGATTTAGAGATAATGAAAATTCAAATATGGAAGAAAAATTTGGCGTTTTAAAGCTTGCTCCCGGCAAGTCCTTTGATGCAGCATTTACTATGGAAATTATTTAGGGGGAAAACAAGATGAATATTGAGATAAGAAACCCTTGGCATCCTGATGATGCTAAGCATTACACAACAGAGAGAATGAGAAAGGATTTTTTAATTCAGGATTTATTTACACCTGATAAAATCCGATTGGTATACAGCCACGTTGACAGAATTATCGTGGGCGGTATCTGTCCTGTAAACGAAACACTTAGCCTTGAAGCAGGTCACGAACTTGGGGTGGATTATTTCCTCGAACGCCGTGAACTTGGTATAATCAATGTTGGCGGTGAGGGTGTTGTTATTTTAGATGGTGAAGAATTTGAACTTGGCCACAAAGATGGACTTTATGCAGGTCTTGGAATTAAAGAGGTTTCATTCAAAAGTAAAAATCCTTCAAATCCGGCAAAATTTTATATGAATTCGGCACCTGCTCACAGAAAATGCCCTACAGTTAAGATTACATTGGAAATGGCAAATAAAAGACCTTTGGGTTCTGTTGAAGAATGTAATAAAAGAGTTATTAACCAGTATATTCATCCCGATGTATGTGAAAGCTGTCAGCTTTCAATGGGTATGACAGCTCTTGAAGTTGGAAGTAACTGGAACACAATGCCCTGTCACACCCACGAAAGACGTATGGAGGTTTATTTCTATTTTGAGCTTTCCGAAGAGGATGTTGTTTTCCATATGATGGGCGAGCCTCAGGAAACACGTCATATTGTTATGCGTAATGAAGAAGCTGTTATTTCACCAAGCTGGTCAATCCATAGCGGAGTTGGTACAAAGAATTATACTTTTATTTGGGGTATGGTTGGCGAAAATCAAACCTTTGATGATATGGACCACGTTGCAATGCAGGATATAAAATAAGGGGATAAAAATGGGATTGAAGATAGAACAAATAAATTCTGACAATAAAGTTGTTGCCGTTGCCGAGGGTGAAAATGAGGCGGTTCTTAATACTGTTTATGAAGATGGTGATGCACTTGTTTTCACAACCGATGAGAAGTATATTTCGGTTAAACTTCATAATGAGGTTAAGGAAACAATACTTTACATACCTGACGGAAGCTTTAGGTTTCCAATACCTGTTGGTCAAGCATTGGCAGGATTTGCAATGGGGACCTTTGAAGGTGAGCAGACTGTTTCTGTTAGGGTTACTCCAACAGAGGTTCTTGGAGAATACAGGAATCTTGCTTTAAATCCTTTGGATTACCGAATTGCAAGTGAGGTTGTTGATCCTGACGCTCAGGAATGGAGTAATCCTACAGATTCTCCGGCAATTGAAAGGGGAGAGATAAAGGCATTTCCCCATGTTTATGCAAATCGTGTTACAAGAAATGAAGGTTGTTTTTATGCCAGAAACGCTGTTGACGGGTTTATTAATCAGGCAGGACACGGAAACTATCCGTATCATTCATGGGGCGGTGCTGTCCACGAGGATTTAACCTTTGCGGTGTACTTTGGCAGACCGGTTAAAGTTGATAAGCTTGTTTTATATCTTAGGGCTGATTTTGGATTGGATGCAAATGGACGTGAACACGATACTTATTGGCACACAGCACGGATTGAATTGTCTGACGGATACGACGTAGAGATTAATCCTAAAAAATCTGATTCAGGTCAGGAGTTCGATCTTGGTGAACATACGACAGAGTGGCTTAAGCTCTCAAGACTTGACCCGTACAGAAGCGATATGTCATTAAACTATGCTGCACTTACCCAACTTGAAATTATGGGTAAAGAACTATAAAATACATAAAATTATGATTAATGTAGGGGTCGATTCCTACATCGACCCTATAAAAAATTATGGGTAGGTGGGGATATCTGCCCCTATAGTTATATGAATTTAGATTGAAAGGAATATGACAATGAAGGTTTTATTAATTAATGGAAGTCCAAATGAGAAGGGGTGTACATACACAGCACTTTCGGTTATTGCAAAATCTCTTGAAGAAGAAGGAATAGAAACCGAAATTTTTCATATAGGTAAAGGTTCAATCAGAGGTTGTATTGGTTGCGGTGGCTGTGCAAAAAATGGTAATAACAGATGTGTATTTAACGACGATACTGTAAACACTGTAATAGAAAAAGCAGAAACTGCAGATGGATTTGTGGTAGGAACACCGGTACATTATGCGTCTGCATCAGGTGCAATAACATCATTAATGGACAGAGTATTTTATGCAGGCGGTAAGCATATGTATTTTAAGCCCGGTGCTGCAATTGCAAGCTGCAGACGTGGTGGTGCAACAGCTGCCCTTGACCAGCTGAACAAATATTTTGCTTTTGGAAATATGCCCCTTGTTACCTCCAATTATTGGAGTATGGTTCACGGAAGTACACCGGAGGATGTTTTAAAGGATGAAGAGGGAGTTCAAACAATGGCTCAGCTTGGCAGGAATATGGCTTGGATTTTAAAATCTATACAGGCAGGCAAGGATGCAGGGGTATCTATGCCGAAAACTGAACCAAAGATAAAAACAAATTATATTAGATAAGGGATGAAGATGCTTAATACCATACTTGATTTTGATTGGAAAATTCTTGATTTAATACAAGGAATGAGATGTGAATTTTTAGATAGAATTATGATGTTTCTCACCTCGCTGGGGAATTATGGTGCTATCTGGATTTTTATAGGAGTTTTGTTTCTGTTTTTCAAAAAAACACGAAAGACGGGCATTGCTATGGCTTTTGCTCTGCTTGCAGTGCTGATTTTAGGGAATATGGTCTTAAAACCATTGATTGCAAGGTTAAGACCTTTTATGACCGATGAAACAATTATGCTTCTTATTAAGGCTCCGGAGGATTTTTCGTTCCCATCAGGTCACACTTATTCTGCAATTGCTGCGGCAACTGCAATACTCAGATATCACAGAAAATCAGGGGTTTTTGCTTTAGCGGGTGCATTGTTAATTGGTTTTTCGAGAATGTATCTTATGGTGCATTTTCCAACGGATATCCTTGGCGGAATAGTTTTAGGTGTTATATGCGGTATAATCGGTATATTTATAACCGAAAAAATTTATAAGTCAGCTAATAAGCCAAAGGATGTGAGAGAGTGAAGAACTTTGATACCCTTGGAGAAGATGGTTACAGAAGATATGTAAAAAGAAATCCGCAAGGAATAAGAAGATGCTTATTAAGTTGGATTATATCGGTTTTGTTTTTAACAGGAGCCGTCATTTTCTTTTATGCCACAGAACCAATAACCGTTAATTTTATTGACGTAGGTCAGGGAGATGCTTGTTTTATACAAGGCGGAAAAGGCGGAGATATACTTATTGACGGCGGCGATCAAGGCTCGGGTAATATAATTAAAAATTATCTTATTTCTAATGGTATATATAGTCTTGACGGTGTTTTCATAAGTCATTTTCATGCAGACCATATGTTGGGGATAATGGAACTTATGGATATGGGATATCCTATAAAGAGTTTTTATGTTTCGCATATGGAAACAGGCGTAGAACTGGAAAAAGAGTTCTATGAAGAAATATCTAAGAGGTCAATACCTGTTAATAAGGTTAAGACGGGAGATAAACTACAGTTGGGTTGTATGAAATATGAAGTTCTTTGGCCTGGCGAAAAAGAAGATGAATACGACTTGAATAATGGTTCGATAGTTTTAAGAATTGATTATGGTGAAAACTCATTTCTTATGGCGGGAGATATTGAAAAAGCGACAGAAAAAGAAATTGTTGATGAATATAAAGAAAGACTGGATGTCGACGTTATAAAAGTATCCCATCACGGAAGTAACACATCATCAACCGATGAGTTTTTAGATGCAACAACTCCCCAATATGCTGTTTTCCCTGTTGGATATGGTAACAGATACTCAAATCCGTCAAAAAAGGTTGTTGATAGGATTGAGAATGTAACAGAGGGGATATGGCGTACAGATATAAACGGAACAGTTTCATTTACAATCAATGAAGAGAAAATAAAGAATGTGAGATATACCGACAAATTTTAAGAGGTGCAAAATATGATTTTACCAATTTTACTGAATAAAACAAGATTATTACCTATATATGTTGTGGGTATCGGTGAACACGAAAGACAACGAAAGATTATTCGCCGATGTGGGTTTCAAACCTATCAGATTTTGTATTGTCTGGGTGGAAGAGGTATCCTTAAAATTGAGAATAAGGAATATGAGATATCCTCAGGTGATGCATTCTTTTTCAGACCTGATGTACCTCACGAATATTTTCCTATAGAGGATACATGGAAAACTAAATGGGTTATATTTAATGGTGACAGTGTAGAAAATATTATAGATTATCTTGGATTTGGTAAAAGTGAAGTATTCAGGTTAAACAGCCTTGATGACTTTGATATGCAGGTAAGATGTATTGCGGATACATATTGGTGTGATGACCCTGATAAAGAAATTAAAACATCTATGCTTATGTATAAGCTGTTAATTAAGATGAATGAATCCTTGGTTCAATTAACCAATGTAAGCGGAATGAGCCAAAAAGAAAAATATGAAAAATTAGGACCTGTTATTTCGATGATGAAATCAAGATATGCAGATGATATAGGTCTTGATGATATGGCAGAATGTATAGGTGTAACAACAAATCATCTTTGCAGACTTTTTCAACAGGTATATGGAACGACGCCTCTAAAATATCTTATACATATGCGTCTTAATATGGCAAAATATTATTTGAGTTCACCCCATAATATGAAGGTAAAGGATGTTGCTGAGGCAGTTGGATTTAAAAATACAAGTTATTTTTGTTCAGTATTTAAAAAGTCAGAAGGTGTTACGCCGGATGATTATAGAAAAATAAACGCATTCTAAAAATGGGGATGTAAAAATAAATCAAAAATATAAAGTACAATCACAAACCTTGTAGGGCGTGACGACCTCGGCACGCCGTAACGGGCGGATGTTGGCATCCGCCCCTACAATAACTTTTTTCTATCCCCATAAGGGCTATTGCAATAGCCCTTTTTTATATGTTATTGTAACTGTTTTCGTTTCTTCGTTCCAATTAACTTTTCCGCCAATGGATTCAATAACCTTCCTGATTGGCAAAAGGAGTCGTGAATTAAATTCAATTGCAGGAGTTGTTAGATTAATTTCCTTGTTGTTAACCAACATATAATTATTATTGGGATAAATAACAATCCTGTTTCCGTCAATTGCAATACTTGAATTATTGGTAACACTGTTCCAGGAAACTTTGGCACCTAATGCCTCCATCACAGCACGCATAGGAACAAGGGTTGAAAAATTTTCTTTATCTGTAATACAGGGTTGGTCAAATACTACATCTTCGCCGTTTACATTAACGGAAATAAGTTCCTCGTAATTAATCGAATTTTCTTTTGCAAACTTTTCACCAACGGAGTTTGGTTTTGCATATATTTTAAAGCCACCTGCAGGAACAAATGCATCTTCGCCTATATTCTTAACAGATGACGGAATTGTTGCGGCAGAAAGGTTTGAACATAGGTTAAATGCTCCATCTCCGATTTCTTTAACTGTGTCAGGGATTGTAATTGTCCATAATTCGGTGCATTTTAAAAATGCTCCGTCCTCAATCTTTTCGAGTCCATAAGAAAGATTAACTGTTCTTATTGAAGTGCTGTATGCAAAACAAGTATGCCCCAGTGTTTTAACTGTTTTAGGAATATCAACTGTTTTGATTGTATGGCTTCCGCCTAAGGCTCCAATTCCAAGAGCAGTTACGGGTTTTGAGTCTATTTCCTCAGGTATAATAACTGTTTCGCAAACATCATCAACATTTGTGATTGTAATTTCATCGTTGGAGACAGTGTATGTGAATATATCCTCCTTGAAAAGCTCTTGCTGTGCATATCCTAATGTTGTAAAAGATGCAAACATAGTCACGATTAAAAACATAATTATTGTCTTTTTCATATGATTTCACCTCTGTAAATTGAATATCAGCAAGTATTCTAACATAAATTCAAAAAAAATGCAAGTTTTGTTGATTTGTAACTAAATTTTTAGGTCAATTATTGTGATGAATGATTGACAATAAGCAAAAAATGTGATATTGTATAGATGATTGTCTGTAAGAATTTATTTAAGGAGGTGGAGAAGATGAATGAAAAAGAATTATTGTTGCAAGCTAAGCTTGGAGATGTTTTGGCGTTTGAAAAATTAATAGAACAACACCAGAAAATTATCTTCTCCATAGCCTATAGGATTGCAGGAAATCAAGAAGATGCAGCTGATATGACCCAGGAAGTTCTTATCAAAATATTTAAGAATTTGAAAAAATTCAAAGAAAAGTCAAAGTTTTCCACATGGGTGTACAGAGTTGCTACAAATACTTGCCTTGATGAGGCAAAGAAACAGCGAAACAAGGCAGCATATTCTCTTGATGCAGAATTTTTAACCGAAGAGGGAAGTTATTTGTCTGAAATTCCTGATGCCGGTATCACACCGGAACAAGCCTACCAGAAAAAAGAGGTTATGAATGCAGTAAACGTTGCGATTTCATATCTTAGTGATGAACATAAAAAGGTTATAATTCTTCGGGATATACAAGGATTTTCTTATCAGGATATTGCTGAAATACTTAAATGCAGCGAAGGAACGGTAAAATCCCGTATAAGCAGGGCAAGAGACCAATTAAAGAAAATTTTATTGCAAGATAGGGAACTATTTTCAGAATATTTCGTCAAATAAGGTGAATAAAACTTAATTGACAGGAATTGATGCTATGATTAATGAGAAAGGAGGGGATTCCCATGGGATTGTTTGACAGAGGATATGGAGATGCATCGGTGTGCGACATTTGTGAAAGTATGTTGTTTGAGTATATTTCAGGAAGTTGTGACGATTTTGACAAACAGTGGATAGAAAATCATCTTAGGGAATGTCCCTTCTGTAAAGATAGATATGACGAAGCTGTTCAGATGCTCAAAGTTTTGTCTGAAGATAAAGCCCCTGAACTTCCGGAGAATTTTAATCAGAAGTTACATGCAGGACTTCTGCAAGCGGCAGGGGAAATGCATCTGGAGGCTAAGGCTGATTTTGGACAGAAAATTGGTAAATTTTTTGATCCTCAAACAATAAAAGAAAAAATAAAAGGTTTTGGTGAGGGTGATTGGCAAGAAAGAATTCAGCAGTTTATGCACCTTTCCGGTTGGAAGGTTGTAGCACCTGCACTTGTATGTTTTACCCTGACGGTTGGAGTTTTCTCCACAGGACTTTATGATGAGTGGCTTAGAGCAGATGATGTTTTAAAATATGATTATCAGGTTCAGGAAACACAAAAACCTAAATCAACATCTAAAGCATCAAAGGCAAAATCTTCAAAAGCTACAGCTAATTCTAAATTAGTTCCAAAAACAACAGATAAGACTACAGCTAAACCTACCGCTACAGCAAAAGCAACTGCAAAAGCAACTGCGAAGGCAACTGCGAAGGCAACTGCAAAAGCAACGGTTAAGCCCACAACAGCACCAAAAGCAACCACAGCACCGAAAGCTACAGCAAAACCTGTGGCAACAACTGCACCCACACCTGTGCCAAAGAAGGTAGCTACAGTTCCGGTTGGAAGTGATATTTCAGGATATACAGATAACAGTGCTGTAAACAGATTGCGGGAAAGCTCAACACTTAGCCGTGCGAGAGTTGGAACAAGTGCTGCAAGTGTTGAAACATCTATGCCGATTATGGCAAGTGCCGGCGGAAGCAGTGCCACAACATACGGCTTTGGTTCTATGACAGACGTGGAAGTGGATGAAGCTGTAATTTTTGACCCATATGTATATAAAGAGGGGTATTTGCTTCGTGTTGATGACCCTGAAGTATACTTGGATGATTATATTAATACTCTTGGATTAGAAGAGGATGCAAAAATTCAATGGAAAGATGAAAGACTCCAAAAAGGTATAAATCCTAAAGAAATTACAGAAGATAGCAGAGATGATGCTTTAATTATAAAGTTAACCTTTGAAGAATGGGAACAGCTTTTAACATATTCAACAGAGTATGGAATAGAGGAACCCTTGCTTATTGAGCTTAACGGAGAAACAGAAGAGGAATATGTAATTCTTTTAACAGGATACGGAGATTAAAACCATGGAAAAGTTATTATTGGTTGACGGAAACAGTATTCTAAACCGTGCATATTACGGGATAAGACCATTAACGGCTCCTGACGGAACCCCTACAAATGCTGTTTACGGATTTTTGAATATACTTTTTAAATATATGGAGGAGGAAAAACCAACATCTGTATGTGTTGCATTTGATGTTAAGGCTAAAACCTTCCGCCATAAGATGTATGAGCAATATAAGGCACAGAGAAAGCCAGCTCCGGAAGATTTTTTGGTGCAGTTGCCTGTAATAAAAGAGGTTCTCAAGGCAATGAACTGTGCTTGCATTGAAAAAGAGGGTTATGAGGCGGACGATTTAATCGGTACCGTCTCTTTGCTTTGTGAAAAACAAGGCGTAGAATGTCGCATTTTAACAGGTGATAAGGATGATTTACAGCTTGCATCCAATAAAACGGTGATAAAACTTGTTATTTCCAGAATGGGACAGACCACAACTACTGATTATAATGCTGATGGGGTAATAGAAAAGTATGGTGTTACTCCTGAAGAATTTATAGATGTTAAAGGTCTTATGGGGGATACTTCGGATAATATTCCGGGGGTTAAAGGTGTTGGTGAGAAAACTGCGTTTTCATTAATACAGAAGTATCATTCTATAGAAGAAATATACGAGAAAATAGACGAAATTGATGTTACAGACTCAGTAAGGAAAAAACTTGAGGCAGATAAAGAATCTGCATTTTTAAGTAAGACCCTTGCAACAATAGACAGAGAAGTTCCTAATGAATATATTCTTTCGGATTTTGCAGTTAAAGAACCGAATGCAAAGGAACTTGCAGAACTTTTTACAAGATTGAATTTCAAGTCGTTTTTGGCAAAGCTTGATTTATCAGGTCAGGAGATTACTTCGGTTGAGAATATTGAAAGTAAAACAGAGATTATAAATGAAGCTGATATAGATAAAATGCTTGCTGACAAATCTATGTTTTGCTATGTTATGGACAGAAAGGCTTTCGGCAATGATTTGTATTTTACGACAGATGGTGAAAGTGTTTATAAGGTGCAAAATATTACCCCGGTAACAGCAAAAAGAATATTTGAAGACTCAGCTATTAAAAAATGTTCATATGATATAAAAGAAGAAATACTCAGTTTGGCAGAGGATAATATTAATCTTTGCGGAATTGGTTTTGATGTTATGCTGGCGGCATATCTGGCTGAACCTACACGGAGCAGTTATGATCTGCCTACACTTTGCAGAACATACTTAGGGTTAGAACTTGCAGAACGTGATGCAAAGGTGGAAGATGACGGACAGATTGCAATGAACTTTGAGGCTCCGCAAGAGGATAATTCCACTTTGTATGCAGATACGGTTGTAGCAATCTATAAGCTATGGAAGTTCTTTGCGGAAAAAATTGAAAATGATAATCAGCACAATCTATATTATGATGTAGAATTGCCATTGACGGAAGTTTTGGCGGATATGCAAAAAACAGGAGTATATGTTGATAAAAATACCTTAAAAGAATTTGGAGATATGCTGGCGAAGCGAATTGAAGAGCTTACCTCTTTGATTTATGAACAGGCAGGAGAAGAGTTTAACATAAATTCACCTAAACAGCTTGGTGAGATACTGTTCTCAAAGCTTGGATTAGAGGGTGGCAAGAAGAACAAAAACGGCTATTCCACAAGTGTTGATGTTTTAAATAAGCTTATTGATAAACACCCTATTATTGAGAATGTTCTAAATTACCGTCATCTTGCAAAGCTTCAATCGACATATGTTGAGGGATTGCTCCCTACAATAGAGAAGGACGGAAGAATACACTCAAGCTTTAATCAAACAGTTACTGCAACAGGAAGAATAAGCAGTACGGAGCCTAATCTACAGAATATTCCTGTCAGAACAGAACTTGGCAGAGAAATAAGAAGAATGTTCGTTGCTGAAGGCGAAAAAATTCTTGTTGATGCTGACTATTCCCAGATAGAACTGCGTGTTCTCGCTCATATTTCAGGCGATGAAAATATGCAGAATGCATTTAATACAGGTGTAGATATCCATACTCAAACAGCATCACAAGTGTTTGGAGCACCCATTGATGAAGTTACATCCCAAATGCGTTCTGCGGCAAAGGCGGTAAATTTCGGTATTGTTTATGGAATAGGTGCATTTTCATTGGCTCAGGATTTGAAGATTTCAAGGAAAGAGGCAGATGAATATATAAAGGGATATCTTGCAAATTATTCAGGAGTTGACAGATATCTTAAAAATACTGTTGAAGATGCAAGCGATAAAGGATACGTTACAACCATTTTTGGCAGACGTAGAAATATGCCTGAACTTCGTGCATCAAACAGAATAACCCGTGCCTTTGGTGAAAGAGTTGCAATGAATGCTCCAATACAGGGAACGGCTGCAGATATAATTAAGATTGCAATGGTTTCTGTGTATAAAAGGTTAAAGGAAGAAGGTCTAAAATCAAGACTTATTCTTCAGGTACACGATGAATTGATTGTAGAGGCATATCCTGATGAAAAGGATAGGGTTGAAATTATACTGAAAGAGGAAATGGAAGGTGCATGTCACCTTGATGTTCCGCTTGTAGTTGATATGAATTCCGGAAAAAGCTGGTTTGATACAAAATAGAATATAGCAAGGTTTCCATAGGGAAACCTTGCTGTTTTCTATAAATATTCAACCAATTTATCAACCTCGGTCAGGTCGGTGAAGTCGCCGCTTTCATCACATAGCTTAATCAACAATTTTTCCATTTCGGTTGGGTTTTCTTTTCCTGACATAATCTTTTTAAGAGTCTTTATTGCTGCCTTGTGAGGGAGGGATAATTCCTCGATTATCATTTTCCCAAGGAAGTTAAAGATTTTTATTTTCTCAAGCATATGAGGCTTAAAATTCTTTTCAAGAACATATTTATCATAGTAGTCACGGCAATCAATAGGAGTTAATCCTGTAGTAAAGACTACAATTTTTTTATCAATAAGTTTATCAAAATTTTTAGTAATTAAGTTTACTCCG
>JAZUMJ010000134.1:0-30572 GCA_045603605.1 Ructibacterium sp.
CCTCTGTCAAATGCTCTTTGGTATTCGTGATACACCTTGCCAAGAAGTTCATCCGTAAACATCTGCGGTTCTAGTATGCCGTATATCTCTGACATACATTCCTGATTCGTAAGTAATGAACCTATGACTGTTCTTTCTGCCATGTACGACATTATTCTATACACCCTCTCTGTTTTGCAATTTCCAATAAGTCAGATATTGACGGTGGAAATTTATTGTTTTCGATGTACTCACAAATCACATTCCATAAATGCTTGTTTTCAATTCTGCATAAAAATCTGTGCCATACCTCAACCATGTTATCATCCGTTATCACAAATTTTCCCGGATATGCCCCAACTAATAAATTAAGACATATTGCAAAATCCTCTATTGTTGTTTTTTTATTTGACATTTCTATTTACCGCCTTTCAAATATTTATCAAGAATACCATTGGACTTATTGTTTGCTTGAACTGAATAGCCACCACCTTTGTCCTGCTCCTTCATAAGCCATGAAGTTATAAACCTTTTTATACCTCTGCTTGTTTTTCTTTTGACTGGATTACTGTCACACCATGCCTTCATGTATCGCAACTGTTGAACAACGTCCACCGAAGGATATAATTCCTTCCATCCGTCCACATCAATCTGATAAATTGGATATTCAGATCTATCGTTAAGTGTTAATGTTATCACCGGCTGTTCGGATGCCAAATCTTCTTTTGGCTCTGAACAATAATTATATTCTTTATCATTCTTATCATTCTTATCATTCTTTACATTCTTTACATTCTTGTTTGTGGCGGGTTCGTGTCCGTGTCGTGTCCGTGTCGTGTCCGTGTCGTGTCCGTCTGCTGTACCTTGTTGTGTACCGTCTTGTGTCCGTTCCATGTCTTCCTTATCTTGGTAAATGTCATAGTTTTCAATGGTTATAAGTGTCCGAAATTTGTCGCTATCTCGTTTTATCATTTTGTCGTTTTCAAGTAGCCTTAAAAACTTCAAAACCTTATCCTTGTTCCACTTCCATTTTTCTGATAACTTGCGAACACTTGTAATAAATTGTCCTCTTTCGACAAGCACTAATTCCCCATTAAACGGAATTTTTACATCTGTGTGGTTTGCAGATAAAAGCAAATCAATCCATGCACTTCGTTCGTCAAATGGTTTGTCAATTTCCCATATCCAGCAATCTTGCAATTTTCTGTGCAATTTTATAAACCCCTGCTTCACTTCATCACTTCCCTTCAAGTTCTTTTTTTGCTATTCTGCTTCGGATTGTAGCCAATCTTTCCATTGATAATTACACTTAGTTCTTGCATCTAATTGTGCATCATCAGTTATTTTAGTAAGCCATTCTGCCAACTCTTCAATGCCCATTGCATGTATTTGGTCATATTTTGTAATAGGCTCAAAATCTGATTCTCCGTCACACATTCTGTTGCATTTAGGCTCGCAAGTTGACGGCTTATAATTATGTCTACATTTTCTACAATCTGCCATAACTACTCTCCTTTCTGGTTATAAGGTTCAGGAAGCGGTTGCCATGCAATAAAACGAAAAGCATTCGGAAAATATGAATCATTTACACACCAATCTTCATTCACATCATAATAACCTGTTTCAACCATTCCATCTTCTGTTTGGAAAATTACAGTTTGATTATGATTCGGCAAGTTTTCATCACAAGGAATCCAACCTCTTTCCCAATATTCCATTGGCATTTCGGCATTTTCATTCTGATATTCGCAAGGGCTTTGAAGATAGCATAAAGCACATTGCTTATATTTTTCTGCAAGTTCGTTGACGATTTCCTTTATGCAATCCAATTCAACCACTTGTGGCACATAGTCTTTTGCGACAGTACAATCAAATGCTTCTTCTTCCAACCTACCAATCAGCTTTTCTATAAATTTATCCATGTTACACCTACTTTCTAACCAAATATGTATTTGGTTTACTACTGATTTCTCCTTATGACATCCTTAATTTTGCCAAATATTTTTGTGATAAATTCCTTTTCCTTAAAAGATTCAGTTTCTTTTATCATGTCCTCATATTCATATCTTAAGTGATTTAAAATATTCTCTATATCAGGTTTATTGGAATAAATCACATAAGCAGAACACTTTACTTGATTTATTCTCTTTGGTCTTTCCTCAATAGCAACAATACAATTATCAATTCTATCAGCTCCCCTTATTAACTTCGCTTTCACAAATACATCTTTATGCTCCATATTCCCAATCTCCTTTCTTGATAAAATGTGGATTTGGTTTTACTCATTCCACCCCACCCCTTTTTACTATGTCGATTGCTTTTTTATATGCTTGATACTTACCCATTTCGACTGGATTTCTGCATCTTGCTTTTGAATTTTCCAATTCTTCCAACTCTGCCACAACCTTTTCCTTGTCATAGGCTGTGTCTGTGTCCTGCAAAAGTCTTTTAATTGTATTGATATGTATACAACCTTTTCCACTGTTTTTTGCTTCTTTGATAAATCTTTCCAATGCAATATCCGCATCAATCAACCGCATTTTCTTCACTTCCTTTCAAAATCTTTATCCAACAAATTACTGCCAAAACAATACAAATTGCGAACACAATAAACTGGAACAACAAATATCCTATAACCACTACTGCCAAGATTATAAGAAGTAATATAAGCACATCAATCATTCCGCACCGCCTTTCATCTGCTCTGCAATTTCATCAAGTCTTACTGTGTCAGCATAAGTGTTTAAAAGTGGTTTTAGTTTTTCCACAAATTCATCAATAACCATGTTTCTGATTTCCTGCTTCTTGACATAACAAGTTTTCGGTTCAAAATGTTCTTCTGCGTTGTGAATACAATGCCTACAATGTATTCCTTCCATACCTTCATTTTCATATTCACAATTTCCACAAGTCTTTTCTAATTCTTCTACCATATCTTCTCCTATTCAATTGATTCTTTTTCTTAATTACAATGCACAACTATTACATTTAAACTTCCGGATAAAAATCTCTGCAATTATCAGGATGTAGATACATTCCTTCGACCTCTTCGGTTTCACTTTCACTTATTTTGCACCCTACTTCGCGACCAAAACAATGATATAAGTGTTCACATTCTTTGCATTGAGAATAATAGATATCATCACTTTCCCTCATATCTTCTCCTTTCTAACTTGCTGATAATTTGCTAATGCCAATCAAGTTTCTTCTTTACAAATCTGCTCATCCTTAAATTCTTCAAGATAATCAAATATACAAGGGTGTGTCCAACTTTTTGTTTCACTACTCAAACGCAATCCGTTGTTTTCTTTTGCTATCTTGTGAAGATAATTGGCAAACTCATCTACTGCTCTATTTGCTCCTCGCATATCCGCTTCTTTCAAAGCCTTAAATTCTTCAATAGTGCCGATTGATTCTTGTTCATTGATGATTCTGTATATACTCTTAAATGTCATCATGTTGTCACTGTTTTCCATTCCCATGTGACCGCTATAGCATTTTCTAAAACTTTCAAGCAATGTGCTTCTACTAATTAAATCTTCATTCTCCGTCATGCTCATTCTCCTTTTCTACATATGGATTTCCTATCGGGATACCGCACAAGGTATTCATTCTCATGGTAACTTCTTTGCTTTCAAACTCCGACACGATAGGAACAACAGCGTCACAGTTTTCACAAGCTTCGCCCCAATACTCACAGCTTTCGCAAACATTTTCATATCCGTCCATTACATGAGTTGTACCGTCTTTAGGTACTAACCGTGTTTCTTTCCACTCTATGCTCATCCTCTCACTCTCCCATCTGCTTTAATGCATTTCTTTAATTCCTTGCAAAATATCTTGTGAATATTTATATAGTTTCTTTTGAATAATCTTTTTAGATTGCTCAAAGACTTCCTCATAAGTATGATATTTTAAATCTAAGACAATCTTTGGACATTCGGCAGGAAAATGTATGTAAAGAAACATTTTGTCAACACCTACAAGTTGCGTTCTCAATGAAGCTACTTTCAATTCTTGGTTTGCTATAGTTATAAAAAAATCATACTCACCATAATGCACTTTTTCTATTCTCATATTATACCTCTTTCGTCTCTGCCAATGCCTGCTCTGCCTCTTCTCTTGTAAGAAATACTGTTTTGCCGATATAATCAATGCTGAAACTGTTCCAATATTCTCTTCCGTCAATTTCTTTTGCTATCTGAACACAATCAATACCTGTTTCATCAACAAGGTATCTTCTTATTTCATAATCATTTACAAAATCATTTCCAACAAACCAAATTGTATCTCCCACCTTGCAGGGCAACCTTAAAAGCAACCCTTGTTCCTCGGCATCTTCGTAAGAGCCTAATTTTAAAGATAATTTTTCAAGATATTCTTCTTTCGCCTTTTCATCATTTTTTGACGGCAAATTAAACAAATATCCGTTGTTAAATCTTGCTGTTAATCTCTCCATACTAACTCCTTTCAAACAAAATAGTCTTACCCTTTAACTGCTGTAATAACTTGCTCCTGCAATCTGTAACCGATTGTCATTGTCAATCCAACTGACTGATACGTAGTAAATATCAAGACCACAACTATCAAATACATCTTCATCAGTAGTAAAGATAAAATCTTTTATTTCTCCGTTTGATTTTGCATTGCTGAATAATTCAGAAACTTCTTCTTTAATCTCTTCATAGCCTTTTTCTTCTTGTTCCATGATTTCGTAAAATTTATCCCTAATTTCCATTCTCAACACTCCTTTTTCTCAAATAATATAATCTTATCCTTTGCCAATGCGTAACCATATTCCTGATTCGCACCCTTGCTTTCTTCCCAACCCTTGATAAAATACACGCTGTCGCACATATCCATCATACAGAAACTCATTCGCATATACTCTTCGTGCGTTGTGGACTTTGGCAAGCAGCTATTCACTAACGCAGGATTGATAATCTCGGCACTCGGATATTCTTTCTGCAAGTAATCTTCTGCTCGCTCAAAATCTTCCTTGTAGTTGGGGTTATTGCTAATCGCCCCGGAAATGTAAATTTTCATTCATCATCACGCTCCAATTCTTTTCTGCGATATTTTTCAAGTATTTCAATCATTGTGTCTTTTCCGTAATCATCACTTTCATACCATTCTACTGCGTGAAATACTGGCGATAACATATCTTTCAATGTGCCAATTACACAATCTGCCGACTTTATATATTCAATAAGTCTTTGCGTATCTTTTGCAATATCTTCATATCCGTATGCAATAAGTTTTTCTCTCATTATCTCTAAATCGCTTATCCGATTAAACAAATCTTCTGTTTCTGTGTAACATAAATAACCAAAATAACCGCCACTCATACTGTTTCACTCCTTTTATGTAAATTTTCATAGTGTCACTCCATTTCTGCCCTTAATTCAGCAAGTCTGTTGTAAAAATGTCTTGTATATTCGCTTGTCTGTTCTTTGTAAACAACCTTAATACTTTCAAACATTTTCTCTGCGTCTTTTTCGGCTTCTGCCTTTATTTGCTCTTTATCTTTTTTCATAGTGTCACTCCTTAATACAAATAAATCAAAACTTCAATCTTGCAACAAAACATATCTTTTAAAATTTGCTTAATCTCCGACACCATTCCCTTACAATAAGCACTTGTTTTACCTTCTGCTTCATATACTGCAATCAAATCTCCATTATTGTTTTTCAGAAGATTAAAGCAAAGTTCGTGTTTATTCGCAAAATCAACTGCTGGCTGAACTAATTTCTTTATTGCTTCTTCATTTGTAACTTTGGTCTTTATTAAAACTTCTTGTCTTGCAATATTCATCTTCTCACTCCTTATCTCCTAAAATTTCATCAATGCAAGCGTTGTAGCCTGCGGTGTAGCCCATTGGTCTGTTTTGCTACTAAACATTACTTCTGTGTTCATTCTTCCTCCATATTTTCAAAATGTTCTTTAATATCATATCCGTCATCGTCATACCATTCGCACCATTCTTGTTCTTCAAAATCAAAGTATTCAAGTCCGCTTGCGTTACAGTAATCGGGTTTGATTCTGTTTTCGTACTGAAATATGTCGTAATCCCATAATGTATTAAGGATTTTCCACGCTTCTTCAATGCTATCAACTGCTACATAAAAGTTCTTAACTGCCCCAACTTGGCAATTATGCCAAACTCTTAATTTTTCTTTACTCATTTAATCTCCTTTCCATACTCCCCACGCATTCCACAAGGCTCAAATTCGGCTTTTAAACCTTGCCTTGCAGAATTGTAGGGGTAAATGTTTTATAGGGCTAAAATCGGCTAATATCAGTTAAACGGAAGGCTTTCATCCACCCCACTAGGAATGTTCATCCATTCTGCATCATTCGGTGTAGGTGCAGGCTGGCTACCTTCGACTACTTCATAATCAAGGACAAAAATGCCGATTTCCGTTCTTTCTGTGCCTGTCTTATCTGTGTACTTCCTTACTGTCGGAAATGAATTGCTAATGTTAATCTTGCTCTTATTCGCAATCTCTGTACCTTTTCTGAAATTGCAAGGCAAAAATCCGTTTACCCAATTACCGTCCTTATCCTTGCTTGATACTCCGATTGAGTATGTCTTAAAAGTTCCATTCTGTGTCTGTCTTTCATTCACATAAACTGTTACGGGCTTTCCGTCTGTTTCTAATTTCAATCCCATTCTTTATACCTCGTTTCTAATTTTCTTAATCTGTAATCATAAACACCTTGTTCAATCAACTTTGTTACAAGCCTTTTAATCATCAATGGTGGAACGGACATACCACAAAAATAGGATACATTCGCCCAATTCTTATCTCCAAAATCGTAATCAACAGGAAATGTTTGCGAACAAATAATGTCATCCAAACTTATTCTCGTCTTTTCAACCCCACGAAAATAATCAAGTTTTGCAGTAATTGTTTGCAGCACATTTTCTTCCCAAGCAATTTTAGAACCAAAACACTTTTCTTTTTGCCCCAATCGTTCAAAAATATCTCCTACTCTTTGGTCGCAGTGTTTCGCAATGCAAAGCATTTTGTAAACTTGTGTGTTTGGATTTACGCTTTCTCCAATGCCACTTTTAATATCTCCATACACCACTTCTTGATAATTAAAACTCATATCAAGACTTGTAGGGTCAATATTCAAATCTTCCCTAATTGCAACAAAGAAAACTCTGTGTCTTTTCTGTGGAACACCCATTGTTTCGCCTTTTAATAACCAATGATGCAACTTATAGCCAATGTCCTTGAATTGCTTGTAAATCTCTTGCACATAACTCCAAGCGTTACCTAATAGCAATCCTTCAACATTTTCCATAATTACTGTTTTTGGTCTTAATTTGTTTACTGTTTCAATAAACACAAAAGACAAATCATCAAGTGTTTGTTCTGCTTGTCCTTCTCGGAATTTCTTTTTCTTGCCCCAACTTTCTTCTCTTTCGCCGGCCATACTAAAAGTAGTGCAAGGTGGAGAACCATCTAAAATGTCAAGGTCAAATAATTCTTCCGGCAATTCATCATTTGGTGTGTTATTAAACTCTCTAATGTCCATTAAAAAGTTATACTTTGGATTGTGGTTTTTAATGTAAACTTCGTTCATTTTAGGGTCTATCTCACAACAACCTAAAACTTCGCAGCCACATAGTTTGTAGCCCATCGTACTGTCCCCACCACAAGCAAAACACGAAAATACTTTCAATCCGTTTTTCTCTTTGGGGTAATCACTAAAACTCCATTTCCAATCAGTAGACTTTTTAGGTTTGAAACATTCAAATTCTTCATCATTTGCAATGTCAAAAATACTCAACTGTCCGTCCACTTCGTAATCACTCCAATTCATTGTTCATCTCCTGATTTACTATGTAAATTGCATTTGATGTACCATTATTCCAACCTTGTGCATATCTATCCTTGTAAGTAACATTTTTGCACTTTTCTTCTTCCAACTTCTCCACGATATTAGCCACATCAAACGCAATCGGCTGAATATTGATAATCTCGTTAATGTCAGCATTAAAAGGTATATTTTCGTCTTTTAACTGCTTTATCAATGCTTGTCTATCAATCAACTCACTCATTCTTCTCAATCCTTTCCAAACAATTCCTTTGTTTTCTTGTAAAGAAATTCAACATCTTCAACACCCAAAGTTGGGAATATCTGTTGCCAATGTCCGTATTTTGCAGAATGTCTAATCCAATCACTTTCTGCGTCCATAGGTTCAAGCATTGGCTCTCCATTTCTTACAAAAATCAAAAGGTTAATATCAACAGTTTTCATATCTTTGTTAAAACACATTGATAACTGCATTCCCTCATCTGCTTGTTTGTAAACCACGCAACTTTCGGTTTCATTGTATTTATGACTTTCGTTCATCAGCACCAATCCTTTCCAACTGCCTGTTTAACTTCTTAATCGCTTCGTTATTCATCTTGCACCTCTTTCTGCGTCAACTGGTCTACAATTCCCTTGCAGTTTTCCTTGACATATTCAAGTGTTCTGATTTCTCCGCCTGTGTCATAAATCCTGTTTAATTCTCTGCATCTTAGCAAAGATTCCAAAACCGATTTATTATCCGAAAAGTAATCTATTGCCTTGTCGTAATCGTTCTTATCGCAACAATGTCCGCAATCAAAACCTATCCAGTATATGCCTTCATCATCTTGTCCACATAAACTATAAGCTCCATATGTAAGCCCACAATGGCAATCAACTGGAATTGAATCATACTCTTTACCGTAATACTTATGTCCTTTTGGTAGCCCTACATATCCAGTTCTAAATCCCATAGATTGAAATAAGACTACACACGGAAATCCTTTGTATTCAAATCGTACTTCTACTATTGGTTTACCCATTCCTACACCTCCACTTCTGAATCATCGGGGAATTTGAAGATAATGTTGTAAGTATTCGTGAAACGTGAATAAGCATTTCTCAACATCTCCATAACCTTTAATGCTTTGGCTTCGGTGGAATAAGTAGCAAGTACGCAAGGTTTTTCATCAAGTAATTTTGACCTAACATAAATCGTTGCACTTTCTCCCATTCCCCCTATACTTAATGCAGATATTTCATACGGAACATCAATCATTCCGTCTTGACTAATCAATCTCATAGTTTTTCACTCTCCTATCTGAAAAATTCTTCTCTTACATTTACTGGATTGCATTTCAATCCCCATTCCAAATCCAGTTTAGGTCTTTGTTTTGGGTCACAAATGAAATCTCTGCATATCTTCGGTCTAACTTCGTAAATCGTGCATTTCTCACAAGATTTACTATCATCAAGAAACGGACAAGTCATATCAATGGTAGGTGTCGCAAGCGGTGCAACAATGTGGGTATGCTCTTTTATTCCGTTTTTCTTGATATACTTCTTGATAACCGATATTTCATCATCAGTCATAGGAAGTAGGTTTGAACAACATTCTCCACATTCAGTACACTTTCCATTGCAAGTAAGGTTATATGTCCCGTCCGAAAACTCTTTCAACATCTGTTCAAAACTTCCAACTGCTATAACCTACTCTCCTTCCACTTCTTCAATCTCCAAAAGTCCGTTGAATTTCTCAAGTGCCTTTTGGGAAACTTCTTCAATGATTACCTCAATGCGTGGATTATCCCTGCATAGTTCTGTGTGAAATACTGAATCCAGTACATCATCAAATCCGTCATTCTTAATAACTTTCATTTCTTGCAAAGCATCTAAAAAGGACTTTTCAACTGCACAAGCAAGGTTCCCTCTATCGTGTCGCTTGTCACCTGCGTAAATGTAATAAGTACATCTAATAGGCTTATCTATCTTCACACCACGAATATACTTCTGAATAGCAAGCCTGCATACCTTGTCATTCTCTGCCTTTATGGAATTGTGATACTTCTTTGTACGGAAGTTGTATACTCTTCCCCCAAGGAGTTCATTTAACCCCTTGAGTGGAAATGTATGTTTTGAATTGCTAATAACCACTTTATATTTCATTACTTATCAGCACCTTTCTTCTTGCCCTTTTCTTCCTGCTCTAACAACTCTGTCAACTGTGATGCAGTTTTAGGTTGTTCAAACCAATCGGAAATAGTGGTTTCTTTCTGCTTTAATCCGTTGTAGATACCGATATACTCTGTTAATTCATCAGCATTTACAGTTTCAATGGTGTGCTTTAGTCTTGTTTCTAACATTTCCTTGGTAACACCTAACTTCGCAAATCCAGTTACCATATTCTTAACCTTATCAATCAAAGGAATGTCATTCTTTCCGGCAAGTGTTTTCTTACACTCATTGATACAATCCTCAACTAAATCCGGCGGTAAAATTGCCAAAATACGGCTTCTTAATCTTCTTGCTCCGTCATTTGCAGTACGCTCATAAATATCACGCTGTGATGTTAATTTTCTGTTGCCCTGCTTTGTTTCCATAACGTGCTCAACTGTGAAATTCTGACTTGAAATAGTATTGGTTTCCAAATCCCAACAATATGCCTGCATCTCGGATTTTCCCTCTTCGTGGCTCATTTCCTTAATCCCATAATCAAGGTTCCCGTAACATCTTGCCATTTCTTCTGCAAATCTGATAGTTACACCAGTTACAGTCTGTCCGGCTCTTGGGTAAGAGAAAAATGCCTTTTCTGCAAAACTCTTACGCTGACACGCTTCAATTGCTTTTGCGTACGCTTCTGTATAACTTCTCGGAAATCTCTTTGCCATAATAAGTTTTCCTTGTGCTTCTGCAATGGCTCTACTACTTTCTACCGCTACTGTTCCTTGATTTATCTTGTCAAAATTACCTGCGTAACTCGGCACACTTCCCTGATATTCCATTACTTCATTTTCCATGTTTATTCCTCGCTTTCTTAAACCTCATACTGTTTCTGTAACCAATTCGGCAAACCCAATGTGTTAATACCATCTTTTCCTGTTTCTGCATTGAATGTATATCCGTACCAATTACCAGACTTCTCGCATTCTGCGTACATATCAAGGTAAGTTCGGTACATATCCCTGCCACTTTTGATGAAATACTCATTTGCTTCAAGTACATTTGCCAAATATGGTGCGGTTTTCTCTTGCGCTATGAAGATAACTGTATGTTCACAACCTCTTCGCTTATCTAAAATGTTTTTGTAGTATGCAAGTTGCATATCATACATCAACTTAATAGCGTCTTTCATAAACTGTTCGCTTGTGGCATCTGCACACGATTTGTAATCAATTAAAATATGTGCATCTCCTATGTCTGTTAAACAGTCTGGTCTACACTTCATTGTCACTCCTGTGCTTTCATCTTCCATAAAGAACGATAATTCCCTTTTTCCATTCAGTAGTTTAGCAACATAAGGTGTACTGTATAACGCATCATACATAGCCTTAATCTTCTCAAAATCATCAGCAGTTATAATGTCCTTGCCTTGATTTTCAGTTTCAAACAAAGCCCATTCTTCCTTTCCTGCCTTAGTTCGTCTGTCAACATTCGGTGCAACTGCAAATTCTGTACGGAAATCGTCTTTTTCCAGCACATACTTATGGACTGCCCTGCCGAACAACAATGCCGGTGTATCTTCTTGTGGGCTATCTTTCCAATAACGAAAATGCGCCGGAGATTTAACCATGTGCTTTAAGTCGGTACTGCTAATACCTTCACGCTCACGGTATTCCTTATTGCTAATTCGCATACCCTCCACTAATCAATCCTCACTTTCTCAAACATTCCTAAAACACATTCGGCGCACAAATCGCCATCTTCCGTAGAATACAGTTCTTCAACTTCACCCTTGTGCTTGTCGCAAATCATATGAACAACATTCCTGTTCGGGCAACTGTCTCCAAGGCACGGCTCTTTGCCACAACTCACACATTCGTTACAAACCCTTAACATTTCCTACTCCTCTCTTACCAAAGTGCTTACAGACACTTCATAGATAAATTTTTCTTCTTCCGTTCCATCCTCGTATCGCTTTATGTAATACCGCCGCTGAAGTCTACCGCCGATGCAAACCCTGTCTCCCGGTTGCAAATCCCAAGAATCAAACGCTAAATCGCCCCAAACAATACACGGAAGATAATCAATACTGTTGCTTTCTGCCCTTTCAGACACAACGAAAATATCCAAAATAACTTTACCCAAAGGCGTTTCACGCAAATGTGGCTGACGGTCAGCAATCATTCCGCATATGTTCACAAAGTTGAAGTCATCTTTGTCGGAGCAATCGTATGTGGCTTTTACTCGAACATAAATGTCCAATCTGCCTTTCTTCTTCCGCTTTAATTCCCGGGTGCGAATTTCTCCGATGATTCCAACCCTATCGGTGTAAAATTCTTCGACCAAGTGTTCCGGCACGATGCACCTAACCACATCCACATATCCGCTAAGTCGTTTTGTTGATACAAAGACTTCGTACATCGACTTTCCGTATTTTTTATGGGAAAATTTCGGTTGCGCAACCACATCCCCAAGTAATCTGATTTCATTCACTCCATTATCACTCCTTTTCTTGTGTTTCGAATCGCCAAAAATCCGCTTGCTTCATTACGCTTCTTGCGTAGTTAGATATTTCGCATTCGCCTCGTAGGTATTCATCCCAATTAGAATCGCCATTGTACTCCATAAGGGATGCACCGATGTTTCCGCCGTTCTTCTCAATCAGTTCGGCAAGGTAATCGGTCCCGACCAAGATGTTTGACCGTGCATCGAACAAATCCGTAACTCCTAGCCTTTCCATTCTGTCAGCGTGCCAATATTCCGATACTTGCATAAGTCCCTTGCAACTGCCGTTTTCCGCATTTGCGTTTCCGTTTGATTCAAAGTCGATAATCGCCATAATCAAATACGGGTCTATGTCGTACTGCCTACCAATTTCTTCGCAAATCAGATAGTAGTCGTTTCCGCCAAGAAGGATAATCAGCATTGCTATCATAAATTTACTTCTCATTCTCGTATTTCCCCTTTGCATAGTATCCGCTTTCCCACTTTTGCTTGATTGTTTCGGCGCTTTTCTTTCTATACCGTTCTAATCGCTCATGCTCTTTTTTAAAGGCATATTTCACTACATCAGCGGGGCAATCCTTGTGTTCTTCCAAAAAACAAAGCCATTTTGTCCGAAATGATGCAATCCGGGCGAACGCAGCTAAAGCATTCTCCGTTACAGCTCGCTTTCGCCATCGTCGCACCCCCTAGCAATCGCCACGCAAGCAACCCCAGCAATTCCCAAAATGGTAGGAATCAAAAGCCTGCTACTGTCCATCATGCAAGCGCACACAACCATAAGTAAAAATCCCAAAGCATATAATTTCTCGCTCATTTTTCGCTCCTATCTCGCTAATCTGTATAGCGCAACTTTCCTTCGTGTTAATTCGTCGTATGCCTTTCCGCATACTTCCAATGTTCCGCACGCTTCCAACTCGGTAAGTCTCGGCGCAACCGCCTGTCGCATTGGAAACTGAACCAATCCCTGCTCGTGCAAAATCGCCGCCAAATCTCTAGCCGTGTACGACTTTCCTGTTGCCTTAAATTGGCTTACTATCTTTTGGTACAAGGTCTGTGTATCGACCAACTGATAACTCTCTCTTCGCGTTTCTTCCGTAATCGACATATTTACTCCTTTCGTGGTATAATCTCCATATCATTCAAAATTGGAGGTATAAAATGGATAATCAAAATCAAAAACTGGCATTGATATACGCAAAATGCAAATTAGCCGAATATCAGATTGAAAAAAGAAATGCTCCGCTATGTGGAAATGTCGATATGTCCACAGACGAAATTGACTATTTGCAAAAAGCCTATAAATTTGCCATTGATAACCTTCCGAAAACTAATCTTTCGTAGGTTTCTTAAAAATTTCCTCTATGCGCTCCAAGGTACTCGCAATACTATTTAGCGTGTAGAGGATTTTTTCTGCGGTATACTCCGTCATTGGAGTATTTCGCTTAACATCTTCTTCGCTCATATAATCTCCTTTCGCGTTTTCTGCTCCAACCACTTTTTAATAGGGATTTTTGTTGCTGATTCAATCTTTTGCATATTATCAATCCTCGGGTATCCACCGTCTTTCCACTTGCTTACAGCACCATTAGATAAACCACACATTTTCTCAAAAGCCATAATGGTTAAGTCGTTTTCGTAACAATACTTAACGACTTTTCCATAAATTCCTTTTTCGTTTCCGCTGTATTTAGAAAAAATTATCTTCTTTCCAGTTCTATAATCAGAAGAATAATTGTCTACCTTAACGGATTTTCCATTCATCTTTTTGTAAAAATGGTCTGTATTTTCTTTGCTTGTACACCATTCCAAATTGCTTGCGGAATTGTTATGTTTATTCCCGTCTATATGGTTCACTTGTGGTTTGTTTTGTGGATTTGGAACAAATGCAGTTGCTATCAAACGATGCAAAAGAAATCTCTTTTTGATTTGCGGAATATAAATTCTTAAATATCCGTTTCCGTTGTTTTTGGGGCTAATTTTCTTTCCGTTTGATTTGAGAAAAACTTCCCCATTTTCTTTGATTTCAACAATACCACTATCAATAAGTTGCTTTTCGTTCATTCTTACACCTCAATAAAATCCGTAACTGGAACATTGAAAAAATTAGCAATCAAAGTCAATTTTTCCAACTTCAAATCATAATCTCCGTTTTTCCACTGGCTTAAAACAGTAGTAGATACCTTTCCGCCGGTACCGACAGATACTTGATATGGTGTTACTTTGCGTGTTTTGCATAACTGATTAAACTTTTTGTATGCATAAGACGTGTTTTTAGACTTTTTAGCCTTAATTTCTGCCAAAACTTTCACTCCTTTCCTAGAATATAGCCTTGACAGTAACTAAGTTTTCTTATATAATCGAAGTTACCACACATCAAATACTTAAGAATACTAAGTCACTATCGGGGCTATCTTTAAACTAAGTTTTCTTAGTTCTATTAGATAGTACCATAGTTTTCTTAGTATGTCAACAACAAAATTAAGTTTTCTTAGTTTTTGTTAGGAGATGATTTTATGTACTATGAGAACTTTGAGATTTTATGCAAAAGAGACGGCGTAAAGCCTAGCGATGTATCAAAGGCTACTGGAATATCGACGGCTACCTTAACAAGTTGGAAGCAAGGTAAGTACACACCAAAACAAGACAAATTGCAGTTAGTCGCTGACTTTTTTAACTCTTCTGTTGATTTTATTATGAATGGAAAAGACGAAAAATTTACCGCCGAAATGGCTGACATGGATGCCGAAGTGATTATGTTGGAGAAAAGAATAAAAGAATACGCAATCAAGTTATCAAAACTGTCGGAAGATGACAAGAAAGATATTATGAAAATGATTGATAGGTTAGGAAAGTAGGTGGAGTTATGCAAAATAAATGTGCTAGGTGCGGTAATTATTTGCGCGTTTCAAAAGAACAAGTAGGTGTGGATGCCTACAACAATCCAATTTACAAAAATTTTGCAATATGCGATACTTGCCAAACAAAAGTCGAGTTGTATTCTAGCGACAAAAGAAAGCAATCAAGCCTAAGTGCGGCATCTTGCGTCCTATCTTTATTTGGTTGCACGTTGCTTATTGGATTTATTTTGGCAATAATTGATTTAAGCAAAAAGGACAAAACAGAAAAACATACGGGTTCTATTTTTTCTATCGTTATATTTTGCATTGCATCTTTGATTATTACGATAGGATTTTTATTTCCTCACGAACCGGCGAGCGTTCAAACTCCAAACGAATCTTTGTCAAATAATGAAGTAGAAATTGAAGAATCCGAAGTTTCGGAAAACGAAGTAATTGAACAAGATCCTGTTTCTGATGATGTTGCTACGCAAGAAGAAACGGCGGAAGAAGATCAGCCGGAAGAAGTAGAAGAAAATATATATTGCCAAGAAATTTTATTTATGGATTTTCCTTGGGGAACTAGTTTTGCTGAAATAGATTCCGCGCACCCGGAGTATAATATGTGGAATTTTTCGGGAGACTGTTATCAGACGTACTCTATTGACGATATTGTTTTGGGAAGTTACCAAGGAATAGATTTTGAATATGACGACATAAACATAATAGGGGATTGTTATTACGAAACAGAAGTTGCCGGATACACGCCTGCTGAAATAACGCTTTATTTTTCATATAGTATCGTAGATGGTGTTTTGATGCAAACAGAAGAAGATAGCCAATTATACGGTGGACAATATGTTTTTGAAACACAAAATTTGGAAGCAATGACAGCAGATTTAATACAAAAATTATCTTCTGTATATGGGGAAAGTGATAATTATATTGAAGATGATGATTTATGGGGAAATTATTACACCTATACATATTGGTATGGCGAAAACGATACTATGGTTGTGCTAAAAACCCTAGATGCGGAAGAAGATGACGAGTTATACTATGACGAAATAACAATATCTTATGTATGGATGCACGGAGATACTCTTTTGCAAGATGCAAGCGATTATTTGCAAAGGATTGCCGAGCAAGAAGAGGAAGAGACATACAACAACGGAAACACAACAGGGCTATAAAAAAGAGGGGTTTACCGCCCCTCTTTTGCTATGTTTGCTATCAATCTGTTAAGGTAAATAAGCATATCGACACGCTCAATCCTCATAATGGTATCAACAATAGCCTGTTTGTAATACTCTTTTTCTTTTTCTGTGGTTTTGTCCATAACAATATTCTCCTTTTCTATAAAATGTTGGAATAATATTGTCGTATGAGACCTTAAATCCGTCTATATCTTCCGTAACTTCAACCAATCTTGGCATATGAATTTGCATAAAACACTCCCCTTTCAAAATGATTCAAAATAAATAACATGGTTTGGGGTGCGCCCGACCAAAAGCAACACCCCGCGCCGGAACTTGAAGAAATGTCATTTCTGACAATTTAAAAATATCGCAAAAATGCCGTAAAGTAAACAAAATTCATTCGACAAATTGCGCCAAAAAAGCACAAAAAAAGAGGGGCAATTAAGCCCCTCAACAATTATTTTGCAATTCTACCCTCTTTCTTGCCAAATGCAAGGTAATGTTTGTAATATTCGGGATAGTTTTCGCTGTATGCCTTTCTCAAGTCCTCGTATTTTCCGTAGTACACATTCACATCAAACTCGGCTGATGCAATTCTGCGCTCCGCCATTCCGTGTGTTTTGAAGTGATTGAAAAGCAATTCGGGCGATTTTCCCACATAAATCTGCAAATCCTCATACTTATTGTAATAAAATGCCGGGTCAAACACGGGTGAGTATTCCAATCCCTCAAAGTAGAAGTATTGTGGTTTCTGCGCCGGAGTTGTCTGCGGTGCTTTTTGCGCCATTCCCAGGATGCCGTTCGCGATTGCTTTTGCCATTTTTTCAGCATCATACAAAGCGTAGTCTTTCTTGCTTGACACGAAACAACACTCAATCAGCATTGCGGGTCTCGGCGATTCTCTAAGCACATACAAGTCGGGGCGGTATTTGATTCCCCGATTCTTGAATCCCAAAGATGCGATATTCTTCAAAACCGCTTGCGCATACGGCAACGCCTTTGAGTTTTTGCCATAAACGCACACTTCTACTCCGTTTGCAGTCGGCAAAAGACTTGAATTTAAATGCACAGACACATCAAGGTCTGCGGTAATAGACAATAAAGCCAAAATCTGCTCCAAAATGTGCTTTTGGCTTTTTCCGCTATCAACCGTGCAATTCTTTACGGTAATGCCATTTGCCCTTAAAATTTCGTTTGCCTTGTTTACTACAAGTCGCGCTTCGGTGGATTCGTTCAAATACTTACTCGCACCGCTATATTTGTTTCCTTGCTTTGCGTGTCCTGCGTGAATGTTTATTCTGTTAATATTCATAGTTTTTCTCCTTTATTGAATCATTGAATTGTACTCTTATCATGTTTGCCCCCTTCTGTTGTATAGGCTCATAAGGTTTTACTTAATCCCCCTTATTGTTGTGTACGGTATTCTGCTTTCAACGCTTTGCGTAACAACTATATTGTAGTTAGAAATACCGCGCTTACCAATAACCAAATATACAGCACTGCGTGAGCCTTGTCCCCAAAGTAAATACTCATTGGCAAGAAGTATTACTTCTGCATTATCCGAAGTGACAGTTACGCCATCATATAACATATAGTCCCCACCACTACCGACTGATTGTATGTCAATTATCTCAACATCATAAGTCATATCTATTTTATTTGTACCTGTGGGATACTGTACTTTGTTTGCTTTCATTTCCACATATGTATCTCCACTTCCACCACCGCATCTAAACCACGCCATATTACCACACCCTCACTTTCACATTCATATCTGTTTCCATAGCATCAAAAGTCAATGTCACGCTTCCGTTTGCAACCACCATATCTGACGGATTTACGTTGTAAACACTTGTGAATGGTTCAACCGTGGAATCCTCGGTGATTGATGCATCCGACAAAACAACTTCAGTTTCGCCGCCCATAAGCACGCCGAAAACTTCCGTAAAGCCAACCAGATTTACGACTGTTGTGATTGCGTTTACATCCGCACCGCCGAATGAATCCCCGACTTGCGAATACTCGGTCACATCTTCAAAAGAAACAGTGTCGTCATCATTAGTAATCATTCTGTATTTGCGTTGCGTATTTTGTGTTAAATCAAGAATATCGTCTTTGTAATTCGTTTTTAAAGCCATATTTACACCCTAATTCCTTTCTGACCGCCCAAAGTAAAGGCAAGTCTTGTGAGATTTTCTTTGTGATTTACCATTTGTGTGTAAAGCAACAAAATAGCACTCTCAATTCTGTTTAATTCCACAAAATCAATCGTGCGTGTGTTTGTCATATATTCTTTTGTTTCGCCTATGTCAAATCCGTATGTTTCAAGATTGAGTTGCTCCAATGCCGTCTCAATAGCATTGATTTCTCTTGCGTAAATTTGACTTCTAACGGTCTTTTCTTCCATAGTTGATATATTTGTCAACCCGATAAACAAACCGTCTAAATAAGCCTTTAAATAAGCCAAATTGCCTGCGATTCGGTTGTAAACAACTGCGTTTATGTAATCTTCCGCAGACCAATCCGTTTTTGGTTCAATCCATTCTGCCATAATCAAGCCTCCTGCGGTTCGCCAAACAACTCAATGTATTTTTCAACATTGTACTTACCCAAATAGTCCTTGGTTGATTGCTCGGTTTTTGGAACAATCTCGCCAACAGGGTAAAACATAAAGAAATTTCCGTTCGGTGTTTGGTATAAAACTCTTCTTGTGTCCTCTTCAATATGAATAACCGTTGCCGTATCGGTATCATACAAAAGATTGTCAATTACTCTCTGCATAATCAACCTCCCATCATTTTTAATGCCCTTCGCAATTCCATTGAGCCGCTAAAAGCACCATTGTATTTGAGTGTGTGTTTGGTAATCTCTACTTGAAGATTGCTCAACACATCGCTTTCCATGTGAATTATGTCCGCCGCATTGTTTCTAGGCTCGCCACGATAATCAACATCGTAAGAAATGTTGTTAGCAAAATAGTTTCCAATCCATTCTGCAAGTAATTCAGCGTGTGCTTGCGTGCTAACTAACGGATTTTGCACCGTTTTAATCTCGCCGACTTCATTCAGCACCTTTACGGCAAAAACGCTATCTTCAACCTCTTGCGGATTGCCCTCGAAATCGTTCTCATAAGTGAATATCTTGCACCGCACCGCCTTGACACGCTTTTCCTTGTATCCAATCGGTTGCGACATCATATCCGACTTTGTAAGCACATAATCCGATAAATCGCCGAAAGTAATCTGATTTACCAATACTCGGTTATTCGGATAACCTTTGGCAAACTCAAAAACCATTGTGTCAAACGACTTAAACTCGTCAATAATGGTTGTATTTTTTGACATATCCGCGTATTTCTTCGTTGCGACTTCTTCTCCAGAATTGTATGTATGAACAATCATTTCTTGCGGTGGATTTCCGTCAAACTTGATATTCAGACCAAAGTAAGTGTATGCAGCGGGCATTGTGATTGTAATTGTGGGATTTACTTCAAACAATCCGTTTTCATCTGCAATCTGCTCACTCACATAAGAAGTTTCCAAGTAATTTTCATCTTCCGGCAAGAAATACATACTTCCGTCAGCCTTAAAGAAATCTTGCGTTAAGTCTGCATAGACAACATCCGTACCAATAAGCACATTTTCGGGCTTACTCCAATCTACAACTCCATTTGTACTTACTGACAAATCCGTAGGGTCAAGCACATTTGCAAAATTCGCCACAATGCGGATAACTCCGTTTTGGTCTTGGCGAATAATACACCGACACGCATTTGCCAATAACTGCAAACATTCTTTATGCGTACCGCTTGGCATAGGATTGTGCAACGGTACATCGCGCAAGTATTCGTCAATGTAGTATTCGTCTGGTTGCAGTCCTGCATCCGCAAAAATGCTTTCCGCTTCATCATAAGCCGTTCTGTCATAAATGCGATTGGCAAGGCTATATTCATCTTCCATTTGCTCTAAGCGGTCTGTCGCAGACAATGAAACGATACCTTTTTGGCTTTTCCAATCCTTTAAGTACATTTTGGCTATCTGATTCCACTCTACCGTGCCGCTATCAATCGTAATTCCGAAAGACAATGTAACCCTCTGCATTGTTTCCAAGAAATCAATAAAAGAGTTATCATCATCGACATTAAAGCGGTTTTCCTCATCGTAAAAAGTGAATTTCAAATCTTCGCTCGGCAATTCATCGGAAATACTTGAAACAAACTCTGTAAGGGTTAAATCTTTTGTCTGCATATTGGAATATTGCAAACCTACTCCCATAAGAACGCTTTGTAATCTAAATCTTTGCTGACCGCCTACCATTGAAATCGGTGTAATCACAATGTAATCGGTATCTCCCAACACATCATGTGTCACAAATTTGCTCGCATCATTCGTATAATTAAGTGTTTTTTCTGCCGTTTCTATGCTAAATTCCGTAGGATAGGCACTTCCAAAATCCAATGTTATGCCTTTAATCGCATAAATTTTCGGAAAATCTATCCTAATCGGTTGTAAAATGTCACTTGTCGCAATTCCATTAGTCAAAAACTGCGCCAAACTGTCATTTTCGGGCATAAAGTACATTGTGCCGTCTGCCCGGAAGTAGTTTTCTTCCAAAGTTGCGTACTCAATGTTGCCTTGGTTCGTGTCAAACACATTTCCGTTGCTCCAATAAGCCAAATCTGCGGTCAATTTTCCGCTTTCTTGCGCATCTTGGTTAATAATGCCGATACCAACGGATATATATGCCCTATCTCGCAACCGCTTTGACATTGCCTGCTTATATGCGCTACTTACACTAATCATATTTATCTCCCGGTGTCGATTAAGTTAAACTTGCAATTCCGATACTTCGTTACCTTATGCGTGTTCTTATCGGCAAACAAAGGCTCCGCCGTTCTATCGCCGGGATACATAATAATTGTAATTGGCTCCCCTGTGCGATAATCTTCAAAAGTGACAGGCACATAAAACGGCTCAACCGCTTTTAACATCTTTTGCCATACTTCCGGCTCCAATGCAGACCATTCCATAGGTCCCAATTTAAACAAGTCACGCCCAACTACTTGCCCCACGACCTCGTTGTTGGCGTTTCTTCCTGCATTTACCGTAGTTGTTATTGTGTAACCAAACCCAACTCTCGGACACGGAAAATCAACTCCGTTTACCCTTAAAAATGATGTTAAAGCCATAATTCCACCTCATATAAAAAGAAAAGACACCCACAATTAAGTGAGTGCCTTTCCGTGTTTTAAGTTATCAAAGCGTAGCCCATTGAACGACTACCCCTTGCGTTTGCTCTTGCGATTTCTCTATCGCCAATGTTTACCGCAAAATCTTTGTCAGCTGTTTCTCTTGTATTCTGCGCTATGTCGGATAAGTAAGGTGCCAATACTCTTGCTACCGCACGCTCTACACCGCCCTCAATACCGCTTACAATCTGTTCATTGTTTGCTACCGCAGTTCTTCCGTTGCTGAATTGACCTACCAACTCATTGTGATTAGCCATAAACAAGCCATCTTCGGGAAATCCGCCAGTGCGATATTGCGGAATGTTTGGAATGGTTATAAGTTGAATATCGCCAGAAGGAATAATTGTTTCTCCGGCGATTGTAACAGCATCCCAAGTTATGTGCATCATTTCATTTATTCGGTCAATCAACCCATTCATTAAAGCAATAAAAGTGTTTTTGACATTATTAAATATCTCTTGCGCACCCTCAACTATTCCGCCGAGAACATTCACAATATTTTCTTTCGTGAATTTTGACAAAATATTCTGTTGTATATAAAGTTTTACACTAGCCCACCATACGGAAATTTTGAATTTCAGACTTTCCAATCCGTAAGCAATCGAATCAAAAATAGAGTGCCAATTCATCAAGATTGCCCCAAGCGGACTAATATTTTGAATTAAAATTTGAGCAATTCCGGCGATAATTGGATTGTTGGTAAAGTCCGTCATCATCCTTTCGATGCCCTTAAAAGTAGATTCAAAATCCCTTGTTACATCTTCAAAGAATGTGTCAAAACTGAATGTTTCGTACCAATCCCAATCATCCGGCGCAAGCATTTTCCCAAGTTCTTTGCCTAAATCAAAACCAACATTGAATGTGGCAAGACCAACCGTTACATTTATTAAGAACGGATTTTTTGTAGCCATTGCCAACTGAACACCTATTGCGCTTATTACCGCAGTACCCAAAACATCGGGAACTGTTATATCATCGCCCGTAATTTCTTCTATTGCGCTTTCTATAGAATCCGCGATACCGCCTGTTATTTTTTCGATTGTTTCCTTTGCCAACTCAAAGTCAAAGGTCTCAAAGAATGTTTTAATTCCACTTCCGATTGATTCCCCAAACTCATTCCAATCGAATGTTTCTCCAAATGAATTTAAGAAAGACAAAGCGGTGTTTAAATATCCGGCAATCGTTTCTCCGATTTTGTCAAAATCTTCGGGGGAAATTGCGCCATTCATAAATTCGGCAAGGTTTTTGCCCCAATCCTTTGCAACTTCATAAACAGAATCCCAATCAATATCAAGAAACTGCATAAAGAAATCGGAAAAATCTTCTCCGGCAAGTTCAAATTCGCCAAGAGATAAGTTCGCAAACATATCTTCCAATGGCTGAAAAATTCTGTAAATCGAATCCGCCCATGATTGCGCCGTGTTTTCCATGTTGTCAAAGGCTTCTTGCCATACTCTTTCGTACTCTTCCGTGGCTTGCAAAATTTCGTCGGTTAAGTCAATGAAATCTCCGCCGCCAACACCAGCACCACCGCCACTACTGTCGGTCTGTTCGGGCTGAATATTTAACTCATCAATGCCAAGTGTGTAAGTCTTGAATTTCTTCGCGCTTGCCGTAGCATTGTCAAATCCGTCCGCTACATCGTCAAGCCCTTCTTCTAAACCGCTATATCCTTGACCAAATGAAGATAAGTCAAGACTAATACCCAAAAGGCTTGCAATACTTACCAAAAGTCGCTTAATCGCAATCGTAACACCATTTAAAATAGGCATCACTTTCTGTAAAACAGGAATAAGCAACTGACCGAATACCATTCCGACTTCTTTTACATTGTTGGTAAACTGTCGCATCATATTACTAGGGGAATTGATTGTCAATTTGTTATCGCACAGGCTCTTTATCCTATGCTTCTTATAGTTTCCTATAAGTTCAGAGTACATTATCACCCACGTTTAACGTTTGGTTTGGTGGTAGCCACTTCCACCTCATTCTGCCCTATATGCAGAAGTGTCGGACACTCGTGGAGATGTTATATTCTGCAAAAGCAGGTTCAATCTCTACTCGTTACACTACTTAATACTTTTTAATTTATTAAGTTAGCACGGTATTAGCGTGTTATGTATTTAAAGCTTTTCAAATGAATAAATAAAGTTTTTATAAGGTCGTTTTTCTTTTATGCTTCTAGAAATCACGTTTCTGTTTCCATTTACGCTTTCTGCACATTCACTCAATGAATGAAACTCTTGAATAAAATTAAAAGATGTATCATATTGATACACCTTTTTGTATTTTGCTTCCAGTTCATTTGTTTTGTATGGTTTTAGGGTTTCGGGATAATTTTTCTTATAACAAATAAACTGATAACCGCCAGCACTTTTCCTTTCGCCCAACAAACATTTTCTAATATTTGTTCCCTGGCAATTCAACTCTCTTCCGGCTTCTTCCATACTATTAAATACGCCAACAAATTTTCCGTCCAAGTCATACGCAATAACTTTTTGCGAATTATGAACAAAAGATTTCTTACCATCTTGCGTATAAAGTATGTTGTAGCCATTCGAATTATCCATAAATGTGCAACTATTGTACTTTGAAATATACATACTTTCCAAAAACAATGCTTCGTCTATTGTTTCGCATGTATCAATTATATCCCATTCAAAGTTTTCTTTTCCATACTTTTGTATTGCTCTGTGGAAAACGCATTTAGCGTGTATTCCGTTTTTTGAACTTTCATGCTCTGCTTTTCTTCTTTTAAAATCTACTGTTTGACCTATATAAACTTTATTATTTATTTTGTTTGTTGCTTTATAAATATAATACATAATTTAGCCTTCACCGTTTTTGCCCGATTGTCATAGGGTGTTTCCATCCCTACGCAACACTTGGAAGAATTTTGAACTCAACAATGTTCGATTTCTTCCGTCTATTAGCCAAATCGCCCCACGCCACTTTGCTTTGGTCTAAAATCGCCAAAACACGCAACTGCATCTTTTCGGCTTGTGTCATTTCTGACACGGCTTTTTCAAGACCTAATTCATAAGCGTATGTCTGCAAGGTTGCATTTGTAATGTCAATACCGTAGCGATACAATGCCCTTGACTGACCGATAAGACCGCTTTGTAAGTTTTGCATTACATCGGCGTAATCTAAGTTGAATAATGATGACAAGTCCGAACCTAATTTTGTGATTGAACTTGCCGTTGCCAGCGAAACTTCCCCGGTCTGTCCTACCGAGTTTGTAACGGATGCTAACTGCGAAGCGTACTGTGTCACTTCTCGCAAGTTAAGACCAAGATTTTGCAATCCTGTTTCGGTAAGCAATCCCGTTCCGTCCGCATTCATTTGTATCGAAAGACCCGAAAGACCGCTTAATCGTTGTTGCAACCTTGTCGAAAAACTGTCGGCGTATGCTTCCGCGCTTTCGTATCCGTATTGCTCAAATTGGTGCGACCAATCGCTACCGATTTTTCCTAACGCAACATTGAAATAGTTGTATGCCTCTAGGTAATCTGCGGTACTGTCAATCGCCTTTCCTATACCCTTAACTGCTCTTATAAGCAAAAAGTATGTAGCATAAAACTTACCAATGGCACTTGCTAAACCGCCAAAACTCTTTTTCGCCCTTGTTGCGCTTGCAGACGAAAGATTAAGACCTCTTGCAATGCTTTTTGATGCAGAACCAACCTTTCCGCCTTGCGCACTCAATCTAGCCAATGCATTTGTCATTTGAATAACACTTTGGCTGACCAATGGTGCTTTGGATAGTGTTGCCATCAGATTTCTCAACCCAATGCCAAGAGACGATAAGTTTTTAGCCGTAACTCCCGCATTTTTTCCCGAATTTGCAAGAAGTCCTACTGCCTGCGCAAAAGAAATCACATTTTCTGATACATTTGGGGCAGAAGAAACGCTCGCCATAAACGCATTCATTGATTGCCCTAAACTTCCCAATGAAGATGCAACAATCGGTATGTTTTGCCCCGATTTAGAAAGATTTGCAATCGCATTTGTCATTGATATTACAGATTGCTGAATCTTCGGCGCATTGCTCAAACTTGTTGCTAACTGATTGATGGAAATTCCCAATCTCGAAAAATCAACGCTTGCAAGGCTTTGAACATTTGAATTTGAAAGCCTTGTAATGCTGTTTATCATATTCTGCAAGTTTTTGTTATCAAAACTTACCCCGCTAAAAGCGTTAAACGCCCTTGTAAGGTGCGATAATGAACTAGCCGTAGAATTTAAAGCCAAAACATTTATATTGCCCAATTTCGCCAAATTCGTAGCCAATCTGGTAAAGTCTGCGGTCTTAACCGTGTTCATAGTTTGCATTGCTCTACCAAGCCTATCAACACCATTGGCAAGCCCGTTTAGGTTTGTCGTATTCATTCTTCCCATTGAAATAGAAAGACGGTCAAGTTTCCCAACAAGTCTGTCTATGGCATCATTCGCTTTTTGGGCGGACGCAGTTATTTGTATCTGCAAGGAATCAATTTCCGCCAAATTTCACCACCTCGCTTTCATAAAAAAATAAGGTGGCAACGACCTACTAATGCGCACCTCCTCGCACTTTCGGTCATAGATTTTGCCACCATAGAAAAAAGACAGTAGGCTATGACACCGTACTGTCCTTAGTTTTGTTACTTCTTTTGTGATTTGCACCCATAATCTTTAAGCGCATAAATAATTGCTCTGTCTGCCTTCGCTTTTCTTCTTCTGTAAGCGGTGCGTTTTCTTCTGTTTTTTCTTGGATAGTAGACAAAATCGGTTTTTCAATATAGGTTGACCTTGCTTTTTTTCCTGCTAAACAATGCTCAACTGCGACCGATACGGCAGATAAACCATAACTACCTATCCAAGCGTGCATCATTGCATCAAACTCTATTTTTTGCTCGTTATATCCAATAGCAATTATTTTTATTTTATGTGGATTTAACTCCCAAAATTGCCACCAAGTAATTCCCATTTTGGCGCATTTAGGAAACCACTCATTTTCATAGTATTCTCTTAAAGTTTTGTACTTTATTTCGTTTTTCTCTTGCTCTCTCCATTCTCCGCTTCTGTTGTCTTGTTGAGAGAACGAAAAAAATCGGATTTTTCCATTGCATCATTCATAGCATTCACAACATCGTCAAATGAACCGCCATTGATAAGATGTGCTTCCATTTCTTTTCCTGCAAAATCCTTATCTCTTCCAGTGCATAATGCGAAATATGCTCTTACTACCGCCATAGGCTTTTTGCTCATATCCGCAATAGAAATTCCCATATCTTCAAAATCGCACATTAAGTTAAAATCAAACTCTTTTGCTCTGTATTCTTTTCCGTTTACTGTAAATGTTCTCATATTTTTATCCTTTCCTCCGCATATTAGCGGAAAGGAGGAGGCTTGCGCCCCCTCGCTTATTGCTAAGTTGTTATTACGGTGATACTTCTGATGTCGGTTCAACCGCAGTCTGCATTCCCTTGTACTCTTCAATAGTAAAGGTCATTGCTACTGTCTGTAATACATTCTGTCCAAACTCCGGCATAGGAATATTAGCCGGAACCTGCGCAATTACAAAGAATCCATCTTCAAGGTACGGAGACCATACCTCAAACCACATCTTCTGTCCGCTTGTCATTCCGTTGTATGCTTCAATAAGTTCATTCAACTGGTCTACTACATCGTTGGATAAGTTAAATGTAACTTCCCATGTACCGCCAGTGTCCTGTCTACCCTGCACATACTTGGAAACCAAATCTTCCAATGCGGATGCATCAATCTGCTCTGTTGACAGTGAAATACCGCCAATGCTGTTTGCTCTTTCCAACCACTTGAACTCGTCAGGCGCATCGGTAACAGTACCAATACCATAACCCAACTTAACGCCAAGGGTAGAAATTCCTGCTTCTGCCGCCATATTTTATTACCTCTCTTTCTTTTAAGCAAAATAAAAAAGAGCGTTTCCGCCCTTAATCAACTTTTACAATGTGTCATCTGCACCGAACATCCGCCTAAATCTCGCCGTCATTCGGTGTACGTCTTTTGTATCTTCAAAACTAGGCATTGAATTGATTTCAAATCCCATAGTTTTCATTACTTTTGTAATCTCTGACATAACTTTTCGTGCTTCATTCTGTGTTTTGTTGCTATAAACATCAATCTGGAAGCCAAACAAGGCGCCATTCACCGATGTTCCTTGCAAATCTCTTCCTTGCTCCGTTGCCGGAAGTGTATTAAAGTACACAAAAGGAAAAACCGCAGGAGTATCGCTACTTCCAACGGTTGAAAAGTTCTTGTCTGTCATCTTATATGTGTCTTTAATCGTTTGTGAAAAGTTTTGCTTTAGTTTCGTAAATACCATAAGAGGTATCATTATGTACCAATCGCTCATTATCCGAATACCTCCCGAGCAGTCTTAACTACCAAATTCATTAGTTCAAGGCTTGTTTCATACATGAATGGCCTTGACGGCATGCCCTGTGTAAAATACCACTTGCCATCCTCGCCCGGATAAAACCATCCGTATTGACCGGGCGAAATCTCAAATATGGTTTTTCCTGTGTTGTATTCCCAATCAACACCTTCCGGGAATGGATAAGGATAACCACCTTCCATTCCGAGTTGCCCCGTACCAAACTCGACATATGCTGCGTGGTGCGAATCAGCCACAATATAAAAAATAGCAGTACCTTTAGCACTGCCACCATACTTTGTGTGAATACTGCTTATCAATTCCCCGGTAAATATTGCATCCAATCTAGCCACATTCACTTGTGCTATGTCAACACCCTTTTCCGCAAGCCTTTTGGCGAGCAAATCGACTTTCTGTTGTAAAGTGTTGTTTTTGTAATTTAGCAAATCTTTCTTTAGTTGCTCAATGCCTTTTACGGACAAATCGGTTTTGAATACTCTCTTTGCCATTACTTCACTCTTTTCTGTAAAAGGAACAAATCTACCGACAATCCTTCGTCAGCAACACCCTTTACTACATAATCGGAAGTGGTTTCATCTACTACTGTTTCTGCCAAATCTTGATAGCCAACTTTCGACTTTTTCCACACTACGCTTCCAGCCTTTAGTGGAATTTTGCCTTTGTCTGCTACAATTTGAGCGTAATTAGCCGAATTGTCAATTCCGTATTCAGCCCACCTTACTTCATCAAGCTTGTTACTAATATTTGCCGAAAACTCAGCAGGTATTGAATATCCGATTTTTGTTTCTCCTGTATCTAATGGATATTTATTGCCTTCTTCATCTTCAAAGTAAAGTATGTTTCCGTTTTCATCCGTTTCATAAATCGGCACTTCTCTATCTTGATTTGCGTAATACATCTTTTGTTTATTCTTGTTTAGGGTACGCATCAAACCACCTACTTGCTTTTGATTTGTTTGTAAACTTGGTTGATTCCCGTACTTGCAAGACCGCTGACAATACCTACCGCAACTGCATTCATAATGTCGTTTGCCGGATAATCGGGCATAACAACCATTCCAAGTGCACCAAGAACACCCCCGGCAACACCAACAATTACAGGAATCCATTCGTCAGAAATCGTTTTACTGGCCTTGCATCCAAGACCCAACAAGTATGCAATGACTACAATCGCCATTACTGTTCCCATTTGTGTAATATCCATGCAAAACACCTCACATTCCTATTTGTGTGAATATAAAGCACACAACCGCGCCGACAATAGCCGTAATTACATAACTGCTCACTTTCCGCCATAATTCGCCGTCTCTGTTTTCAAGTTGCTCCAACTTCTCGCCGTGTGACTTCTGCGTTTCCGCCATCTGCTTTACGCTGATAGCCAATTCCTTAACAGATAATGCAATGTCGGTCATCTGCTTGGTCTGTTCTTCCAAGTTTTTCAACCGTTGATTGGTTCTGCTATGTTCTTCATCAATTCGGCGCACAAATTCGTTGTGTTCTGCCCTTGTAATCGGACTATCCATATATACACCTCTTCAAGTTCTATTGTTCGTCCCTAGCCCCACCACCGCTATAATGTTACGGAACATCCCTGCAACCACCCAACCCACAAAGTAAGCAGGCAGTTACGCACAATCTTCTAAAGTATCGTTACATAATTCGGAAAAGCACTATAAATACTAGGGCTTATCCAACTACTATCATAAGTACGGCTTACACCATTTTCGGAGTGCGACTTCTGTCCTTCTGCTCCGGCTTTTGCGTAAACATCTACACAAGCCATTGCCAAAGTGTTTTTGCCTTTTGACAAATCGGAAACAATGTTCTTCTCCGCAAAGTGGCTAGGAAAGTGACAATTCTGTGAAATGTGTTCAATAACAAAGTCCACAATAGATAACGGAAATGCTTCCATTGTTTCGCCTGTTTCTGTCACATAATCTTTTGCTTTACCACGCACATATTCAGTTAATGCTTCCATTGTTTCCATATCAGCAACTCCTACAATTCAAACTTATCGATTAAAGCCTTTTTGATTTCAGCACCGTTTAAACCATCATCAATACCGTTTTCTTTTGCCAATTTCTTCAAATCAGCGGTTGACATACGATTGATTTCGGTTTTGGTGTATTTCACTTCCGTACTTTCTTCTTTGATTTCCGGCGCATTCATATACTGTGAAAAATCATCTTGTTTAGACTCTTCCACTTTCTTAATAAGCGGTTTGCCCTGTTTATTCTTATTACTTGCCAGTTCTTCCAATCGTTTGTCCGATACCTTTAAACCAAGGCGAGGGAAGTCGTCCCCCACCTTGTAAGGATGATTGAAGTCTTGCAAGTCTGTGAAATAACTAATTACTTTATACATACTTGTGACTATCCTTTCCCCTTAGAGTTTAGGCTCCTGTGCTTTCACCGC
>JAZUMJ010000135.1:0-46926 GCA_045603605.1 Ructibacterium sp.
TTGTCAACACTTTTCTTAACTAAATCTTACACAGTTTTATCCGCTATCCCCTCTCCTCCTTTTGTCGCTTTTTGACAAACCCTCCCCATCCCCTTTGGATATTATGCATAGGGAAAAGAAAAAGCCGAGCTTTCGCTCAGCTTTTCATTCTTAAATTAATCCAAGAAGTAAATATTTACATCACGTCTTCCAAACTTATAACAGGTACTTCTGTTAGGGAAGAATAAGTCAACCTTCTTGCCTTTGATTGCACCGCCGCAGTCACCTGCGATTGCGTAACCATACTTGAACTGTCCATCAACAGATTCAATATACATTTTTGTTCCGTAAGGAATAACTCTTGGGTCTACTGCAATAACGCCATATACAAGCGGCATACCTGTTGAAGTCTTTCCTGCCCAAATACCATTATCTGCCGGAGATGCATCATATGCTGTTGCAGTATAACGCTCAACCCTTGAATATCTGGTAGGTCTGCTTGCCGGGACAACGCCCAACTCCCAAACACTTTCAGGACCATATTCAACTATTTCTTCAACCGGATTTGCAAGGATGGTTTCACGAACCAATTCTCTTGAAATCTCTACGCCATTTTCGTACTTAACATTATATGCATATTCAAGTACGCCGTTCTGACCCTGCTGAACAACTTTTCTTTCGCCCTCAGCAAGAGCAGGATTTTCAATTTCTCGGGTATTGTAAGGAATATCTTCCTGAACATTTACATTGTGGTTATCATAATGCACAACCTTAATTGACGCGCCTTCATCAACCACTGTATCCAATGATGGTTCAATAACGTCGTCACCATCTACTTTAATGTTCAATTCCTTAAGAATGTCTTTAACCTTAGTTTCTGTAGTACGATAAGTTTTTGTTTCTCCCATATAGGTCAAGCTTATATCCATTGCACGATAAATCTGAATAACAGCATCGTTGTTAATATTATCGGCTAAATCATAATTAAGCTCGTCACCCTCGTTCAAAACAATACCCTGTTTGGAGAGAATTTTACCAACATTGGTATCAGCTGTATAAATCTGAACCGGAATGTTTCCTGCATCGGAAATTGTAACAAAATTCTGTGTTGCATAAGTAAAGTTACAACAGGTTGTTACAATCAATGCGGAAGTAAGAACTAAAGCCGCATTTCTTTTAACCGATGAAGAAAGATTGGAAATTCTTCCTCTCAGTTTTTTTAACATCGAATCACCTCGTAATAATTTTTAACCAAACAAAATTGGAAATATTTGGTTTTTTATACTACACCGCCATTATAACCGCAAAAAAATTTAAAGTCAAATTTTAAATTTTGAATTTAATCAATTTATTTTGAATAAACAAAAGTCATTTTTGAAAATTTAAGATTTTCTCCCAAAATGCTCTTGTTTTCTTTCAATTTCTTTGATTTTTGCCCGATTTGGGAAAAAATGTCAGTAATTTTGGTTATTGTGCAATACAAAATTATCTGTTATACTAATTTTAATTAAAATTTTATTATTTTTATCAATGTTACATTTAAATTACAAAAAACAAATTTTTAATAATTTTCCCCAATAACATTAGGAATTTTATGAATTAAAGTTTATTAAAAACTTCCTAGATGTTGCTTTTGTTAATTTTGCACAAAAGCGGTATGTATTTTTATGAATTTCCTATAATTTTGGAAAATTTGATAAAATTTGCGGTAAGCATTTTAGAAAGGTTATATTGTATTATGTCGGATGTTACTATTAAATCTTACGAACGAATTGACGATTTACAACTAAATGGAATGAAGCTAATCCAAAACCCTGATTGGTTTTGTTTTGGGGTTGACGCAGTCCTTTTAGCAGACTACGCCTCAAAGAACATAAAAAAAGGGAGCAAGGTTTTAGATTTATGTTCCGGTAACGGAATTATTCCTATATTATTAAGTCAGAAAAGTCTTGCAGATAAGATTATTGGGCTTGAAATTCAAAAACCTGTAGCTGAAATGGCAAGCCGTTCAATTAAGCTTAATAATATAGAAGAAAAAGCTTCTATTATATGCGGAGATTTAAAGAATTCCGTTGAACTTTTTGGGAAAAGTTCATTTCAATACATCACTTGTAATCCTCCCTACAAAGAAGCCGGCGGCGGGCTTACAAATCAAAGGGATTCTACCACTCTTGCAAGACATGAAATACTATGTTCTTTAGAGGATATAATACGAGTTTCTTCTAATATATTAGAACCTATGGGAAAACTGTGTATGATACACCGCCCCGAACGACTTGTCGACATTATATATTTAATGAAAGAAAACCATTTAGAGCCGAAGCGATTGCGGTTTGTTCACCCATATCCTGACAAAACAGCAACCATGATTTTAATAGAGGGTGTGCGGCAAGGAAAACCTAAGCTTTTTCTTGACCCTCCATTATATATATACAAGCAACCGGGGATTTATTCCGATGAAATTAACAAAATATACTGTCGCAAGGAGGAAAACAAATGAGCGGAAAACTTTATCTTTGCCCTACACCCATCGGTAATCTTGAAGATATAACATTGAGAACCATAAACACCTTAAAATCTGTAGATTTGATTGCAGCAGAGGATACCAGAGTCAGCAAAAAACTTCTCAATCATTTAGAGATTAATATCCCTATAACAAGTTATTATGAACATAATAAACGGGAAAAGGGCAGTTATCTTATAGAAAAACTTAAGGACGGATTAAACATCGCAGTCATAACTGATGCCGGTATGCCCGGAATATCTGACCCCGGGGAGGATTTGGTTCAATTATGCATTAAGGAATCTATTTCCATTGAAGTGTTACCGGGACCTTGCGCCTTTGCTACAGCACTTGTAGGTTCAGGTCTTCCCACAGGGAGATTTGCTTTTGAAGGGTTTTTGACCACCAACAAGAAAAATCGGTTGGAACATCTGGAGAGTCTTAAAGAGGATATGCGAACCCTTATATTCTATGAGGCACCGCACAAATTGTTAAACACTTTAAAAGATATGCTAACTGTATTTGGCGACAGAAAAATCGTTCTTGCAAGAGAGCTAACAAAAAAATTTGAAGAATACTATCGAACCACATTAACTGATGCTATCAATTATTATGAAGAAACTCCGCCAAGAGGTGAGTTTGTTTTAATTGTATCAGGTGCAGATCCTGAGGAAATCAAGCATATTCATCTTGCCTCACTGCCTTCTGCCGAGGAACTGATCAAAAAGTATTCTGCTGAAGGTATGCGAGCAAAAGAGCTTACAAAACGGGTTGCAGAGGAATTGAAACAACCAAAACGTGACATATACGATTTATATTTACAATTAAAAAATTCTTTATAAAACTATCATAACAGATTGTCTTTTTTCATATATATATGTATAAGATTTTATACATATACGAAATGAGGTAATCTGTTATGTTAATTAAGCTATTAAAAGAGGATATCCGCACAGAAGAAATTGTATGCAGGAAATACAGCCAGACTATTGCTGAAAGTGATGTTATTGTTCCTGATGTGAAGCCTGATATCAAAAGAGTATTAGATGTAAGTGGGAATGTATACATCACCCAAAAGTCTATTCAGCCTGACAGAGTATTCATTCAGGGAAAAGTTAAAATGACAGTTTTATATGCACCTGACGGAGAGGTGATTGGCAAGATTAAAAGTCTTTCTGTTACTCAGGAATTTAATCACACCATAGATTGCAGAGGTGCCTCACCTGATATGCTTCTTTTTGCAGAAGCAGAGGGTGAGAACTACGAAGCTATCCTCGTAAACAGCCGAAAACTGAATTTACGTTGCACAATTGGAATTGACGTAAAAATATCAACACCCGTGATCGTCCCCTTAACTGTAGGGATTGAAGATAATCCACATATTGCAACCAACACCAAACGCCTGCGTTTATGCAAAAATACAGAGGCAATTACTTCTCAGATTGTACTTCGGGAACAATTAAATATTCCTTCAGCCAATCTTCCAATTGGCGAAATTTTAAATGTTTCCGCTACACCTGTTCCAATTGAGCTGTGTATGATGGAAAACAAGGCAATCGCCAAAGGCGAAGTTAAGGTTTCACTTCTTTATAATGATGACATTGACGGAAATGCAATTCAATTTACAGAGCACACCATTCCTTTTACAGAGATACTTGATATTCGGGACTCTGCGGAGGGTATGGAGGGAGAGATAGAGTATTCTGTAGGGGATATATATTATGAAATTGGTCAGGACAGTGACGGCGAGGCTCGGTTATTAAGCATAGAAATTATATTATTGGCAACTGCAAAAGGTATTGAGAACATTGAAATAGATGCTGTAACTGATTCATATTCTCTGAATTCTGTTATTGACCTTTCAACCAAATCCTATAACCTGGAACAGTTTGTTGACAAAAAAACAGCCGAACACACCCACAAGACCGAAGCAAAAATTCCGCCTATGCTCCCTAAACTTGACCGAATCTGCAATATTAATCCCGACATAAAGATTAATCGTATAGGTATAGATGGCAACACTATTACTGTTTACGGAACAATACATACTAATATATTATATTTCACTAAAGACGAAGAAGTTCCCATTTCCGGATTTAACCATATTTCAGAATTTACACAGGAATTTAACTGTGCAGACATAACTCCTGATACAGTTTGCGATGCAAAAGCGAATATTGCACATACATCCTTTACCCTCAGCGGAAATGAAAGTATTGATTTGAGATATGTAACAGGAATTTCTTTGAAAATATTTAAAAACGGAGAAACAACAATAATTGACGACATTACAGAAACTGATGGATGTATTCCTGTTCATCCGGCAATTACCTTGTATTTTGTTAAGCATGGAGACACTCTCTGGAATATTGCAAAAAGATTTTGCACTACTGTTGAGAGTATTATGGAGATAAACAATCTTGACAGTGATTTAATATATCCCGGACAACGATTAAGAATTATTTCAGGTAACAAAGGCGTTGCATAAGAAAAAGCTGAGCCCTAATATGGGTTCAGCTTTTTCATTTATCCGCCTATTTCAGGCAAATCATTTTGTTCTTCTCTTGGTATCTCTGTAACCTCGGGTTCCGTTGTTTCCGTTACTGTCTCAGTAGGCTGAGGCGGCACATTCTCTGCCTTTTGAAAAAAATACACCGCTGCTGCAATTGCCAAAATGAACACTGTTACCGATGCTACGAGTATTGCATATACCCGAATATCAAATTGGGATTTTTCCTTTCCGAACTCCCTATCTCTCTTTTTTATCTCTTTGTAATCCATACCGCTATCCTTTCCTACGGTTTCTCAAAATGTTGGTAATCTCTGTATGCAGGCCATGATCCGCCCCATTCCCAACCGTATTTTTCAAAAATTCTGTAAATTTCCGTTTCCTCGCCTATATATGCATTTTTAGCAATTTCCGAATTCCATTTATCAACGTCTCTCGTCCAATATTCCCGTGCATTCTCGTGGGCACCCGTTCCATCAGAACGAACATATGGATTAATCTGGGGATTAATATCTATGGCTTTTCCCAGTGCGTGTTTGGAAAGCTTATCCGATGATGTTGACATTCTATAATTAAAGGCTGATGTATTATTGTATTCAATAGACTCAAAATCATCTGCCCCATATTTATCAATAAGTTCCATCCGCTCAATAGGATATTTTATATCATATAGCTGAGCAAAAATATCAAGCACTTCATCTGCCAATTCCGCACTTATTATCATATGCCCCTGCTGAACCTGATTATCAAAATTCCAATAAGGTACAGTTAGATAACTTAAATCTTCAAATGATATATGGGGGTTTTCTCTGTAAGAAACTCCCGTCATTTCAGCACGGATTTCCATAGGTACAGGTTCTGCCGTGCCCCGTCTTAAAACAGGCTCTTCTGTCACTATCGGTGCTTGGGATGGGATTACATTTTCTTTTTCAAGCTTTGGCTTTGAAACATTGAAAATTAACAACATAACCACCGCTATTGCCACACCAATTATAAACGATAAAATAAACACCATCATTGTTGCGGAGTCAACCCCTTTTATATTTTTATTCATCGCCATAACCTCCGCAAAGACATATTTTTTCAATGAGATTATAGCATATATTTTTTTATTTTGCAATATATGGCTTTCATTATATATTTATGTACAAAAAAACATTATATTCTTTGTTAAAAAAACTGTCGACAAATCTCTATATAATTGTTATAATATAAAGTAACTATGTGTGATTATTTTTTGGGAGGGTGTAGCGATGAATAATTATGAAAACATATGTCCCGGCTGTATGGAGCACTCTCTTGCAGATGGCGTATGTCCTGCTTGCGGTTTTAACAAACACACCTATTCCGTTCAACCGCATATTCTTGCTCCGGGGACAATTCTTGGGGGAAAATATCTCCTTGGCAAAATGATTGGTCAAGGCGGATTTGGTATTACATATATTGGCCTTGATATTAACTTAAATATGAGGGTTGCTATCAAGGAATATTATCCCGGAGGTCTGGTTTACAGAGATGTTTCTTCTTCTGACGAAGTTTTTGTGTATGACGGAGATGCAACCACTCATTTTCAAGACGGAAAAAACAAGTATATTAAGGAAGCCAGAACCATTGCTCAGTTTAACGACTATGACGGAATTGTTTCAGTTAAGGACTTCTTTTCCGAAAACGGAACCGCATATATTGTTATGGAATTCCTTGACGGAGAATCCCTTAAGGACTATTTAATTAAGCAAGGCGGTAAGATAAGCGTTTCTCAAACTCTGGACATCTTAAAACCGATACTTTCGGCTTTGTCGCAATTACATCGTCACGGACTAATTCATCGTGATATAAGCCCTGATAATATTATGTTCACTAAATCAGGAAAGGTTAAATTAATTGACTTTGGTGCCGCAAGAGATATAACAGGAAATAAAAGTCTTTCTATTCAGTTAAAACCCGGTTATGCACCTGAGGAGCAATATCGAACCCACGGAAAACAAGGTTCCTGGACCGATATATACGCCCTTTGTGCAACAATTTACAGAACAATAACAGGTGTTGTTCCTGTGGAATCAAACGAAAGAATTATAAACGACAACCTTGCTCTTCCCTCAGCATATGGCATTCAGATTGATTCTTCTGTGGAAGCGGCAATTATGAAAGGTCTTGCAGTAAATGCGGACAACAGATTTTCATCTGTTCAGGATTTGTATGATATCTTCTATCAGGGGAAAACTGTTAACCATACAGATTATTCTCCCACAGTTGCTCATACAGGTCAGGCATCTTATCGTAATAAGTCCACATCTTCCGCAAGCAACACAAAGACAATCATCGCAGTATTTTTAATATGCATTTCAATTCTAATCCTTGTTTTCACATCAGGAATAGTTTTGATAAGCCGAGACAGCGACGCCGACAGCCAAGTTACTTCGGTTTCAACTTCCGTGGCAACAAGCACACCAACAGTTGCACCAACTACAACCCCAACTGTTACACCAACTGTTGACCCCGGCGTACGCTATCGTTCAAGTGCTAAATACCGCAGTGGCTTTGAGGGGCTTTACCGTTCGGAAGCAATCATAGATGCTAATCGTTTTGAAAGTTTACGAAGTCTTATTTATGACTATAATCGACTTTGTACTGCATATATTAATAATGATGACCCATCTATTTTTAAGTATCTCCCCTCCAACGGAAATGCTTATACAACCCAAGTAAACTATAAAAATGACCCCGATAATAAAGGTGCCAAACAGCAGTATAACTTTACAAATGTTATTGAAGGAAGATATGACGGCACTTATTATTATGTGTGGGTTGATGAAGAGGTTGTAACAACAATTAATGAAACAATTGATACTGTAGAGGAGCATTGGATATATAAAATTCTGCCTGTTGGAAGCAGTTATCACATTATTGATTATACCAGAGACCCTCTTAATCCAAAAATCGAAAAATAATAAAATCAAGGACGGAATATTAATATGATTGATATAGCTTGTTTATGTCCTCAATGTATGAAAGACAAAAACGGTGAGGAAGTTTGTCCCCACTGTGGAACTGCACCTTTGCAGCCATCTCCCCATCATCTGAAACCGGGAACAATTCTCAACGGAAAATATCTATTGGGCAATGTACTGGGCGAAGGAGGTTTTGGGATTACATATGTGGGATTTGACCTGAACCTTGAAATCAGGGTTGCCATAAAGGAGTATTTCCCAAATGGTCTTGTTGCCCGTGACACCACTAATACTGATACAATCACTGTATACTCCGGCCCTCAGGTGGAGATATTCGACCAAGGCAAAAATAAATTTATCAATGAGGCAAAGGCTCTTGCAAAATTTGATAATTCTCAAGGGATTGTTTCGGTTAAGGACTTCTTCTTGGAAAATGGCACTGCATATATTACAATGGAGTTTTTGGAAGGACAGACATTAAAGGAATATTTGGACGCCAAAGGAGGCTCACTTCCTGCCGATCAGGTTATAAAAATGTTGCTCCCTCTTATGAAATCCTTAGACGAAGTACATAATGCAGGGGTTATTCATCGTGATATAAGCCCTGACAATATTATGATTACAGGCAACAATCAGGTTAAGCTTTTAGATTTTGGTGCTGCAAGGGATATGAGCCCTGAGGGAAGTAAAAGTCTATCCATCCAGTTAAAGCCCGGTTACGCTCCGGAGGAACAATATCGAACCCACGGAAAACAAGGGCCATGGACAGATGTCTATGCTCTGTGTGCCACTATATATCGTGCAATAACCGGTAAACCACCGATTGAATCATTGGAAAGAAGTCATCAGGATACTCTTCCTTTCCCATCTCAATTAGGGATAAATATACATCCTGAAAAGGAACAGGCTTTAATGATAGGTCTTGCTGTTCAGGCAGAAAACAGGTTCCAGAATATGAACGATTTATATAATGCTTTGACACTTAACTTTTCAGAACCTATCAGTATCCCCCGTTCCACCGACGAACCTACTACACCGCCCTGGGTTTATAATCCCCAACCACAAAAAAAATCAAAGGTTAGCCCTGCGGTTATATTTGCAGCAATCTTAGGTGCATTATCTATAACCTTTGCTGTTTCGGTTTTGTTTATTGTTTTGTCCGGTTCTGCTGCTGAAAACAATGACACATCGCCATCTTCAACCGCTATTGCAACTGCCGCTCCAAAACCTGTGTTCTCTAAGGTTGAGGCATCCTCAACAAGGAATACCGATTATACTTCAGGGACAGCTGTTAATTATTTTGCAAGCTATGCAGTTGACGGAAACCCTGCAACTGCCTGGTCTGCCAACAGAAACGTAAGTTTAACACCTACTTTATCATTAAAGGCTGATACAAAGCAACACGTTAACGGAATTAAGCTTGCCAACGGATATTTTAAATCACAGCAAACATACACCCGAAACCGCCGTATAACAAAGGTACGGGTTGAATACGAAGGCGGTTCAAAGGAGCAAAGTCTTAGCCTTAACAGCTTTGGAGTTATGCAGGATATTAAGTTTGACTCACCTGCAGATACCTCTTACATTAATATCCACGTTCTTGAAACATATGACGGAGATTGGCACGATATTTGTATAAGCGAGGTTACAGTTTACTAAAAGGAGCTGAATTTTATGCATATGGATCCAAATACATCAAGCTTTAGAATTACACCATATAATGCTCAGCATATCGGTTCAAGAGAAGACCAACAGGATTACTTTTCTTTTTCTGATGTATTTAACAATGATGAATTTTATGATATAGGGGTTATTGCTGTTATTGCAGACGGTATGGGCGGACTTGAAAACGGAAGACAAGCAAGCCGGATTGCCACAAACACATTTTTAGATGCATACAAAGCTAATCCTGAAGGCTTAGAAAGCATTCCGGAAAGATTGGTATATTCGGTGCATCAGGCAAATGCCGCTGTTCAAAACCTTGAGGGTGCAGGCACAACAATGTGCGTTGCGGCGGTTCAGGATAATTTTCTTCACACCCTCTCTGTAGGTGACAGCAGAATTTATCTATACAGAAACGACACTCTTACCAAGATAAATACCGAACATAAATACGAAAACGTTTTAAATGAACGTGTAATTAAGGGTGAAATTTCATTAGCTGCTGCTATCAATGACCCTCATATTTCGGCTTTAACAAGTTATGTGGGTATTTCTCAGCTTGAAGAAATTGATTTAAAAGAGCCTATACGGCTAAATCAGGGAGATACAATCCTCCTGTGTACTGACGGGCTATACCGAGCCTTAACAGACGATGAAATAAGATTTATTATTCGGGATTTTAGGAATGAAGCCTGTGAGATGCTGGTAGATAAGGCTATTGGCAAAAACCTTGCAAACCAGGATAACACAACCGCAATAATACTTAATATTGACTAAAAAACGAAAGGACTGATGTATATGCGTTTTATGGTTGTCAGTGATAAAGGCGGACGAACTGTTAATGAGGATGCTGTAGGGCACAAGCAAAAAGGCAATACTTATTGCTTTGTTCTTGCAGACGGGCTTGGCGGTCATGGTTGCGGCGATGTTGCATCTAAATTGGCAGTAGATACTATACTGGAATGTTTTGATGCTCAGCCTGAAATTTCAAAGGATATGGCATATTCATATTTAGAGGCAGCTCAGAATGCATTAATTGATGCCCGAAACTCAAACCCTCAATATTCTAATATGGGAACAACTATAACTCTGCTTATTACAGACGGAACAACTGCTGTATGGGGGCATTGCGGTGACAGCCGTATATACAGAATTAAGAAAAATAAAATTCAGGAAATCACCAACGACCATTCTGTAGCATTTGCCTCGTTTTTGGCAAACGAAATCCGTTATTCAGATATACGCACAAGTCCTGACCAGAATAAGCTTTTACGGACATTGAGTAACGGCAGTAAATTTATTCCCGATATCTCAGATGCAATTGTTCTTCCTAAAAACTCTGTTTTTCTTATGTGCAGTGACGGTTTTTGGGAATATGTTGATGAAGATTTCATTGAAAAATCTCTTAGAAAAAATTCCTCCGCAAAGGATTGGATGAATAGTATGATTGAGCAGAGAAATAAACTTGCTCCAAGTGATGCAGATAATTTCAGCGCTGTTGCTGTAATGATATAAACGAAAGGAAATGATTAAAAATGTCTATGAAGAGATGTAACAACGGTCACTTTTTTGATGACACAAAATATAACACCTGCCCATATTGCGGAATTTCCAATATGGATACCTCCAGGACGATGCCAATTCCTCAAAAACAACCACCTGCACCTCAGCGAAACGCATCTCCCGCTCCTGCAGGTGATAAAACTATACCCATATATCAAACACCTGTTAGTCCTGATGCAAAACCGGCAAAGCCACCGGTTGCTCCAAAACCTGTTCCTCCCACACCCCCACAGCCAAAACCGGCTCCTGTTACTCCTACACCCGTTGCTGTTCAGCCTTCAAATCTTGACAACAATAAAACGGTTTTTATTCCTAAAGAGAAGCATGGTTTTGACCCTATTGTAGGATGGGTGGTTTGTATTGACGGTCCTGATAAAGGAAACTCCTATGCCATTAAGATGGAACGCAATTATATTGGCCGCTCCTCTTCTATGGACATTGCAATCCAAAATGATGCAAGTATATCCAGAGAAAATCATCTTTGCATCAGTTATAACCCTAAAAATAATTCCTTTACCCTTATTCCGGGAGAAAAACGAGGTATTGTCTATTTAAATGAAAACGAGCTTTATTCTCATCAGGAGCTTAAACAGAATGATGTTATTGAACTGGGTCAGACCAAGCTGATGTTTGTTCCATTCTGTAATGATAAATTTAAATGGTAATCCCGAAAGGAATGATGTAATATGAATAACAGACGTGGCGAAAACGTCTTAATCATTATTGACTGCAACAAAGATATTCGAGAGGTTGACTTAAACAGCTTTAACAAGGATTTAATTAGTTTCGGCAGAAACCCTGATTGCGATATAGTTTTTTCTTCTCAGATTGTTTCATATGAACACGGTTTTTTGCAGTTTAATGAAGATAATCTCTATATTTATGACAGCAACAGTACCAACGGCTTATTTGTAAACAGCAGACTCTTTAAAACCGATGAAACAGGAACAAGCGATGTCCACCCTTTAAAGGACGGGGATATTATCCGAATTGACAATGGGAATTTGGAAAACCGTCATTCTTTAGGTGTTTTGATGATGTATACAAAAAGAAAGAGCCGTGGCAGTTGGCAAAAGCTTTTTGTCGGGGACAAGCCCCAAATTAAAATAGGACGTGGAAACGAGAACGACATTCGTTTAAACGGCGTTAGCGTATCCAGACAGCACGCCGCTGTTGTCCTTAACAATGGTATTCCATTTATAGAAGATTACAACAGTGCAAACGGCGTATTTGTAAATGGTCAGCGTGTTATTGGCAAGATGCAGCTTCACGAAAAGGATATCATTCTCATAGCTAATTCTATGCTGTTCTTTACCTCCGGAATGTTGCTTTATAAGTCCAACATTGGCGGAACAAGAGTGGTTATGCAGGATATTTCCCGTGCTGTAACTGTTAAAAAGGAAAAACGCCTTATATTACAAGATGTTTCTCTCACTGTGGAACCAAATGAATTTGTTGCTATAATCGGCGGTTCAGGTGCAGGTAAATCCACAGTTATGAATGCAATGAGTGGTTTTGAGCAAGCAACAAGCGGAAACGTTTATGTTAACGGCACCAACCTTTATAGAAACTATCAGGTTCTCAAAAATATAATAGGTTATGTTCCTCAACAAGATATAATCTATGAAAATATTTCGCTCCAAAAGATGCTTGAATATTCTGCAAAAATGCGTATGTCCGATGATGTTACCGATGCAGAGCGACAAGCAAGAGTAACCGAAGTTTTGCAGATGGTGGAGCTTGAAGAACATAAGGACAAGTTTATTCGTTCTTTAAGCGGCGGACAGAAAAAACGTGCAAGTATTGCTGTTGAATTGTTAGCAGACCCGGGGCTTTTCTTCCTGGACGAACCCACCTCCGGTCTTGACCCCGGAACGGAAGAAAGTTTAATGAAAACCCTTAACTCTCTTGCAAAACAAAAGGGTAAAACAATTGTTATGGTTACCCATACAACCCAGAATTTGCACCTGTGTGACAAAATTTTGTTTATGGGTCGGGGCGGTAAGATTTGTTTCTATGGTTCACCCTCTGAATGTATGACATTCTTTGGGGTTGATAACCTTACCGAAATATATAACAAAGCCCAAACTCAGCAGGACGTTGACAAATGGAATGCCAAATATTTAAGAGAATATGGCTCTCATCCCAAAAGCCAACGTCAATCCCACAGCGACCAAACAGGCTCTCAAAAGAAAGCTTCGTTTATGAAGCAGTTTGGAGTTTTGTCTGCAAGATATATTACCCTGATAAAAAATGACACCCAAAAGCTTATGATGATATTCCTTCAGCCCTTGCTGATTGCCATACTTTTAGCACTGGTTGCAAACGATGATGTGTTTGAGGTTTATAACTCCACTCAATCGATACTTTTTGCTTTGACCTGTGCCGGTATATGGGTTGGTTTATTTAACTCTATACAGGAAATATGTAAAGAACGAAATATTCTTAAACGTGAATATATGGCAAACCTAAGGCTTGGAGCCTACGTTCTGTCTAAGTTTGTGGTACAGTTTATATTAAGCTTTATTCAAGCTGTTATAATGCTTGGAATATTTGTTTTATTAGTTGGTACGCCCGAAACAGGTGTAGAAACCGATTCTCCATTTATGCAGATGTTTATAACTATGCTTTTAACTATTTTCTCATCTTCTGCAATCGGCTTAATCGTTTCTGCTGTATCAAAAAACAGCGACAAGGCTATGACCTACGCTCCGTTTTTACTGATTATTCAGCTCTTATTCTCAGGTATTCTTTTTGAGCTTAAAGGACTTACCGAGAAAATTGCATATCTCACTGTAAGCAGATGGTCAATATCCTCATTCGGAACCATCTCGAACCTGAATAATCTTAAAACCACAATGACAACAACCCAAAACGGAGTTGAAACCACAATGGAAGTTGCGGCAAAGTTTAAGGAAGTTTATGAATATGTTATGTCTAATCTGACATCTGCATGGTTTGTGCTTATCCTCTTTGTTGTTATTTGCTTTGGTGCCAGTATATATATTCTTAAGGGTGTTTCAAAGGATTCAAGATAATAGTTATGGAACTGCCAATTCTTTGGCAGTTCCTTTTAAATCTTAAAAAATGACAATCCACTTTAAAAATTGACTATTGAATTTTGCTTATATTTATTATAGAATATAGGTGAAATTTGGTTTTAAACCCAAAATGAAAAAGGAGAAGGAAAAAATGAAGTTTTATCAAGAGCAGATTGAAAGTATCAGCAATGTTTTGAAAGACTTGATTTACACAGAAAAAAATCAAATTCCTGAAGTTGAATGTGTAAAATGCGGATACAAAACATCAAATACTCCACCTGAAACAGGATGGGAAAAAATTAGCACTAACGGTTTTTTCCAAGGCAAAGACCAGCACTATTGGTTTAAATTTCATATAGATACCCCAAAGGCAGAAGATGAACACAAGAGAGTAGAACTTAACATCAGCACCGGCAGAGAGGGGCAATGGGACGGCAGCAATCCACAGGCTTTGATATATTTAAATGGTGTTATGACTCAGGGAATGGATGTAAACCATACCTTTGTTGCCCTTGAATTTGATAAATCATATGACATTCTTGTTTATTTCTATCTCGGTATGATAGAAGAGAGGGTTTATTTCGAACCAACTGTAAGAATATATGATGAACGAATAGAAAAGCTATGGTATGATATAACCGTTCCAATGAGTGCAGCAAAGATTTTTGATGTAGAAAAGGATGAATATATTCAGCCTGTTCGTGAATTGACTATTGCAACAAACTATCTTGATTTAAGAAAACCCTACAGCAAAGAATTCTACGAAAGTCTTGAAAAATGCAGTGATTATCTGCAGGAAAACTATTATAACAGACTTTGCGGCGGCAAAAACCATACTGTAAATCTTGTGGGACATACACATATTGATGTTGCATGGCTCTGGACACTGGCACAGACCGTAGAAAAATCCCAAAGAAGTTTTGCAACTGTCATTAATTTAATGAAGCAATATCCTGAATACAGATTTATGTCCAGCCAACCTCAGCTTTACGAATATGTTAAGCAGGAAGCCCCTGAATTATATGAAGAGATAAAACAGGCAATTAAAGATGGCAGATGGGAAGCTGAGGGTGCAATGTGGCTTGAAGCGGATTGTAACCTCTCCGGCGGAGAAAGCCTTGTTCGACAGATTATGTTTGGTAAGCGTTTCTTTAAAAAGGAATTCAACGTTGATAACAAGGTTGTATGGCTCCCTGATGTATTCGGCTACAGCGCTGCAATGCCTCAGATTATGAAAAAATGCGGTGTTGATAAGTTTGTGACCAGTAAAATTTCCTGGAATGACCGTGACAGAATGCCTCACGAAACATTTATGTGGGAGGGTATTGACGGAACAGAAATTTTTACAAGCTTTATGACCGCACAGGACATTAATAATGATGCAGCTCCATCTCACAATTATGCCACATATGTAGGCTATGTAAGACCTACTCAGGTTTACGGAAGTTATAAAAGAAACTCTGATAAGCACTATATAAACGATTCTATGATAACCTTCGGCTTTGGTGACGGGGGCGGCGGACCAACAAAGGATATGCTTGAACAGGCAAGAAGACTTGAAAAAGGTCTTCCCGGATTACCGGCAACAAAGATTGTCAACCCAACTGATTACCTTAATAAGCTCGAAAAGGACTTTATAAATTCCTGTAAATTACATAGATTTACTCCAAAATGGACGGGAGAATTGTATTTGGAATACCATAGAGGAACCTATACATCTATGGCAAAAAACAAAAAGTATAACAGAAAGTCCGAGATTTTGCTGCAAAGTACAGAAGCCGTATCTGCTATAGCAAAAAATTTGCTGAATAAGGAATATGAACAGGATATACTTAATAAAAACTGGAAGGTTGTTCTCCTTAACCAATTCCACGATATTATACCCGGTTCCTCTATCAAAGAGGTATATGATGATTCCCACGCTCAATACGAAGAGCTTCTTAAAGAGGTTTCCTCAGTAAAAGCAGATACCCTGAAAGCTATTGCCCAGCAGATTGAAACCGATGGTGGAATTTTAGTATATAATCCTTGTTCCTTTACTGTTACCGAACCTGTTAAGGTTGGTGATAAATATATCCTTGCAGAAAACATTCCTGCTTTTGGTTGGAAGGTCATTAAAGATACAAACCCTGTATCTTCTATCGTTGTAGGCGATATGATGATGGAAAATGATTTTGTAAAGGTTATATTCGATAAAGATTATAATATCACATCTGTTTATGATAAAGCTAATAACAGGGAAGTTTTAATCGAAGGCGAAAAAGCAAATCATCTTCAGGTATTTGAAGACAGACCGCACAAGTATGATGCCTGGGAACTTGGAATTTATCACGAAAAGAAAATGTGGACAATTGATGATGTAACAGCAGTTACAACATTTGATGAGGGAGCCAAGGCAGGTTTTGAAATTACAAGACAATATAATAATTCAACTATAACACAAAAAATTTCATTAACTTCTTCCTCTGCACAGATTGAATTTGATACAAAGGTAGATTGGCAGGAAGACCACGTTATACTAAAGACGGCATTTCCACTGGATATTCACACCAATACTGCAACATATGACATTCAGTTTGGTAACGTAGAAAGACCTGTAACCAGAAACACAAGTTGGGAAGAGGCTAAATATGAAGTTTGTGCTCATAAATGGGCAGACCTTTCAGAGGCTGATTACGGAGTTGCCCTGCTCAATGACTGTAAATATGGTCATAGTGTTGATGGCTCTACCTTAAGACTTAGTCTTTTAAAGGCACCTACATATCCAAATCCTGTTGCAGACAGAGGCGAGCATCAGTTTAAGTATGCCCTCTATCCTCACAAGGGAGCACTGGCAGACAGCGATGTAATCACTCAAGCATATAAGTTTAACAGTGATTTTGATGTATGCGAAATTGGTTCAACCAACGGAACACTTCCCAGCGAATATTCATTTATATCCTGTGATAACGATGACATTATTATCGAAACTGTGAAAAAAGCAGAGGATAGTGACGGAACGGTTATACGAATGTATGCTTCTAAAAACAAACGTGCAAAGGCAACAATTAAAGCAGGCTTTGAAATAAAAGAGGCCTACTTATGTGATATGATGGAAAACATAACCCACAAGCTTGAAATTGAAAACAATCAATTACATTTTTCATTCAAGCCATATGAGATTATTACCTTAATATTAAAATAACAAACAATAAGCACCTCAAAAGTTAAATACTTTTGTGGTGCTTATTATTCTCTATATTATTTCATATTTGCAAATCTCTCTACAGCCTTTGCAAAATTTTCAATTGTCTTATCCGCATCGCCGTGTTCTATTCCGTCACGGACACAATGCCTGATATGACCTTCAAGAACCACCTGCCCCGCTTTATGAAGTGCAGATTTTGCCGCATTTATCTGAGACAGCACATCTTCACAGGGAACATCTTCGTCAATCATTCTGTCTATTGCCTGAACTTGTCCTATTATCTTCTTTAATCTGCCATGGAGATTATCTGTATTCATACATTTTTTCATAATTTAACCTCAATATTTCTTTTCCCCTGAAATTATCATCATTTTATCAAGCTTGGTTTCAATTTCAGGTTTTACAACAGCCTCTTCCCAAATTTCAGGTAAATACTCTTCTATGGAAACAGATATTGCCTCCTTTGGACAACCCCAATATTTGATGAATATTTCGTTTATTTCGTCCACTACCTTTGTTTTAATCTTCTCATCCTTTGGATAAGCTTTTATTGCTATATATGGCACTTAAAATCACTCCTTAATTTTTTTATCTAAATATTTATTTATAATGCATTCAATCACAGTTATTGTTGCAATATAAATCAGTTCAACTATAATTTCAATTTGGACAATTGCTTCTCCTATACTATCCCACTGGACATATTTAAAATATAACTGCCCACAAATATAAATACCAACTGCTGAAAATACGGCAAGACAACAATTATATCCTATAAGACCTTTAATACTTTTGGCACAAGAATAGTTTATAAACATAATAATAGGCCAAATAATTAACATAAAGATTGCGACATTTCCACCGAGTTTAAATAAAACTATAAATGGAGCAATAGATAAAATATTCAGAGCAAGCACAAGCATCCTTTTCATAATTTAACCTCAAAAAATTTTTTAATTTACAATCATAACCGTTTGTGTATTATCGTCCCAATTCACATTACAGTTAAAGCTCTCGCTGACCGCCCTTACGGGAACAAGAGTTCTTCCATTTACAAGTTGGGCCGGTACATCAAGAGTGATATATCCGTTATTAATATACAACTTATCATCACCGATTGTCAACATAACTTTTATATCGTCTTTAACCGCAGTTACCTTTTGAAGACGATCATTCCATTCAACTGTTGCACCAAGCTCTTCAAATATTTTCCTGAGAGGAACCAATGTTCTGTCATTTTTCATTATTGGAGGCTGGTCAAATTCAATTTTCTTGCCGTTAATTCTTACTGTAATTTCCTCTGTGGCAACTTTTTCAGGCTCTCCTCCAAATCTAATAGAATTTCCGTTTTTATAAAACAGATATGTTTTTTCCATTCTGTCTGTGGAAATTTTCACTGTATGCTCACCATCTGTCAAATTGGAAATATCCAGTCTGCACATATAAGGAATTTGATTTACAGAGTGATACCAATTCCCGTCAATATGATAGGTTACTGTCACGTCAGGAGTTTTTGTGTGATATACAAAGGAATATAGATTGACAACTCCGTTTTCGCCATTTAGAGTTTCACCATTCTTTGCCGGAACAAAAGTAAACTCCGGTGTATCCGTAGCAGAGCGGAGATACACTCCGTTATCGGAAGCCTCTTTAAAAATATCTGCTGCATATTGATAATTTGAAATATCAAATCTTTCTGCCTCATTAGGGCGATGGGTATTAAATATATTAATCATTTTTATTTGAGGATATATCATCGGCAGATACCACAACATATTTTTAAGTCTTGGTTCTGCCCACCAGCCCACGTTCTCGCCTTTTTTATTGCTTGTTGCAACTCCGCCCTCACTTATCATCAGCGGTTTTTGGATGTTGTTTTCTTCCATAAATTTTATTATAGGTTTAACTGCATTGGTTGCCCAGGCATAATCACCTGTCATAAAATATATTGCTTCTTTCTCAAGAGTTTCTCTGCCCTGAAAATATTTTTTCATATACGAACTGACACCTATCCAATCCACATATTCATCTCCGGGATAATAATACTCAAAGGGTCTGTCAAGTGCTCCCATATCGTTTGGGGACCATACTGTTGCAAAGTTTGGATATTCGTGAACCATATTTGCCACATTTCTAAATACTTCAATATATTTATTTGGGTCATTTCCAATACTTGAAACATTCATCTCGTTGGCAAACCTGATAATAGTAGGCTTATTATATCTGCTTATATTATCCAGAACACGTCTTACCTGATTGTAATCAACACTGTATAAATCGTTAATAGTCCAGCCAACCATTACAACCGAGTTCCCTTCGCTTATCATAACATTTGCAGGATGATAAAAATCGTCCTGTGCCATTTCCTGAATATATGTCAAGTAGCTTCCCACAGGGGCAAAATCAGCTGAATTTTCGGTTATCATCCCGATATAGGTTCCGCTCCTTGGCTCCAATTTCGCACCATAATAAGGAGCAGAGTCTGCTTGCCCTTCAGTGTAAAGTTCAAGCTCATCGGTTTTAACCATCCTTGTTTTTTCACTGAGCAAAGCACCCCAATCAGGTTCAGGAAAGGTAAATGCAAAACATGTGCTTTGTATCATAAAACAGATAAGTAATACAATTGCAATAACTCTAAAAACTTTCATAATAATCTCCATTCCGCCGCTCTGCGTCGGCACAAATAATAATTAATTTTCTCTTATCCGCAGAGCAAGGGATGACAAGAGATTATTTCGTCCATGTGCATTTCCGAGCATTAGCGAGGAAAATTTTGCACGGACAATAATTCCGCCGGAGGTGTTAACCTGAAAGTTCCTTTCACGTTAACACCTCCGATTTTTATTTTAACATAAACTTATTAAATACGTCAAATTTATCTTGTTACTAAAAGTTAACATTATTTACAATATAATTCTTTGACAAAGCGAAACCACTATGTTATACTAATAAAAAATGAAAAAATTTCATCCGAACGGAGGTACATAATTATGAAGATGAAAAAGATTTTTGCAGCCGTTGTTTCAGTTGCAATGCTTGCAACCTCTGCAATGCCTGCATTTGCAAAATCATTCCCCGATACAACAGGACACTGGGCAGAAAATGCAGTTTCTGTGTGGAGTGACAACGGAATAGTTAACGGTGATGATCAAGGTAATTTCAGACCTAACGATTCAATCACAAGAGCGGAAACCGCAACCATTCTTGATAATATGATTGGTTATACAAAGCAAAGCGTTAAGGTTTTCTCTGATGTTTCAAAGAGTGATTGGTTTGCTTATTCGATTTCACGTCTTTATCAGGCAGGAGTTATTACCGGTTATGAAGACGGAACAATTGCTCCAAATAACAGCATTTCAAGACAGGAAGCTGTTGTTATGATGAGCCGTGCTTTTGGTTTTGAAACAGATGATGCAGACACTGCTGTTCTTGACAGCTTTAGCGATAAAGACTTAATCGGCGATTGGTCTGCAGATGCAATTGCATTTATGGCTGAAAGAGGTTATGTTCAGGGTAATGACGGACAATTCCGTCCTACTGCACAGATAACCCGTGCGGAGATTGTTACTATCGTTAATAATATTGTGGGCATCTATGCAAACGGAACACAATCAACATACAGCGGTGATTTTGGACATAAAATCACGGTAATTAAAGACAATGTTACATTTAACGGCGTTGTTTTAGGCGGAGCTGTTGTAAGCCCTGCATTTACCGGCAGAGTTAACTTTAATAACAACTCAAAAATTAACGGTCATTTGATGGACCTTTCAACAGATTCTACTGTAAGTGTTGCGGGTGCTAAGGTTGCCAGCCAGACAGCACCTAACAAGAAGAACACCACAACCCCAAGCTATAACACAGGCGGAAGTTACAGCGGCGGTGGTTACGGCGGTTCCGGCGGTGGCGGAGGCAGCAGTAGTAGTAACAAAACCACATACTATGATATTAAGTTTGATGCAAACGGCGGAGAATTTGATGACGGCGATGAAACATATAAGACATCAGCAAGAAAGAATAATTCATTCAAGACTTGTGCTCCTGATGACCCAACATATGACGGATATAAGTTCATCGGTTGGTATTACAAAGCCTATGAGCCTGATGAAGCAGATAGTTCTCAGGAAGTTGATATGAGAGGCGACTTGGTTACTAAGGATGATACACTCTATGCCGGTTGGGAAAAAATTGACCCTAAATACGGTGCAATTACTGCAGCAACTAAGGAAGAGTTTGAAAAAGCTGAAGACTTTATGAAAGACGTTAAAGTTTCAATAAACAAAAAGGACGAAACAGAGTTTACAGCAGAAGGAACATTGAACTTTGTTGAATACGAGTATTCTGCAATGGTAACAAGCGGTAACTTTATTGCTCTTACCTATACCCTTCCTTCAACCCTCAAAAATCCTGAGGACGCTGTTGTAACTTCTTACTATGACGGAATGGAAAAGGATACTGCTGAAAGCTATTCAAAGTTTAAAGACGAAGAACTTAGCTTTACCCGTGTATTCCTTATAGATGATAATACACCAAAATACATTATCTTCTCTGTAGATTTTGATGGCGATGAAGAGGATTATGAAGCAGAGGAAATTTCGGTTGATATTTCAGAGCTTAAACTTGGTAAGCAGACCTTTACAACAGTTACAACCGAAGAGGACTTTGCTACAGCAATTGCTGATGAAGATATCACAAAGATTATAGTAAATGAAGATATCACACTGGTTGCAGGCACTGCTTACGGCTTGGAAGATTCAAAGAAAACAGTTGTTTTGAACAATAAATTAACTGTTCCTGCAAGCACTGATTCAAAAACTGTAATATCTAATCTTGATTTTGTTACAGAAGGCGAAGATGTAACTGCAATTGAAATTTCATCAGGTGCAAATGTTGAAATCAAAAACAACAGCTTTGATGGTTTTGCAACAGCAATTCTTATAAAAGGCGAAGGCACTAATGTGTTGGCTGATAATGTATTCCTTGACAATACCTTAAACATTAAATCCGAGGCTGTTAATGCAATTGAAGATTACAGCTATAACTACTTTAAGGATATTGAAAAGATTGATGCAGACTATCCGGTTCTTTATCCTACCTATGATGAAGAAGACCTATCTACTATAAGTGCTGAAACTGATGACGATGATGCTTATGTTGTTGTTAAGACAGTAGCAGAAACAAAGATTTACTCATTAAGCGATGAAGACTTTATTGAAAGCATTGCTCTTGCAGCAGAAACAGATGAAGTAGATATTACAGTTGTTGCCAAAGATACCCGTGACGAAATTGTTATTACTAAAGGCGAAGAACCTCTTGAAGGATCAACTGTAACACTCAAAAAAGATGATGCAATAACAATTAAGGTTGGAGAGGGTACTCCAAAAACAATTACTGTAACATATACAGCACCGACACCTACGCCTGACCCTGAAGAAAATCCTGAACAACCTGTTGAATAAAATGTTAATCTTGGGAGCCTTAGGTCGAAAGACCTAAGGCTCTTTCTATTTTCTATTTCCTATGTTGGCACTCTATGTCACCTTTTTTTGAATATAATTAAATTGTAAACAAAATTCAAAGGAGGGCTTTAAATGCCAAATTTAACAACACCTATTCCGCCACCTTTAAGCGGACAAACAACTGAAGACTTAAAAAACCTTAAAGAATGGGGGACAGCTTTAATTGACGAGCTTGTATACTTGTTTAATAACCTAGATGCCGGCAACGTCAGTGAGGCAAGCTCCGTTAAGGCAGAAAACATTGACACCAAAAATGCAAAAATAAGCAATGCTCAAATTGGTGCTTTATCTGCCGAAAAACTTACAGCAGGAACTATCGACACAAAAAAGGTTACCATCTCCGACAAGGAGGGTTCACTTGAATTATCTGACTCAAAAATTGTTATTCGTGACAATATGCAGGACAGATTTTTAGCCCAGTATGATAAAGCCACCGATAAATTTATGTTTCTGCTCTACAACGAAGACGGCGAGCCTACTATCTATCTTAACAGTAACGGCGACGCAATCTTTACCGGTTCTTTACAGGGTTCAACTCTTTATGGTTCAACAATAATCGGAACGGACAGCCTCTCATACGAAACTCAAACAGGCGGAGTTTTTGCACAGCTTGACCCTACGGGAATAAAAATAATGCAAGACACAGATGGCGGTCGCAGACAGAAGGCCGGGATTGCCGTTTCCGATGACGGGACCGCATATCTTGTCCTTGGTGCAGGTAACGGAGAGGGCGAGCACAACATTAACGGAGTTGTTTATACTAACGGCTCATTCAAGATGGAGAAAAATGAAGATTATGCCGTAATGGGATTAAGCGGATATTCGCCTCATATTTTCTTTTGGGAAAACAGCGGTGAGCTATGGTTATCAGGTGACAGAGTTTTAGTAAACGGAATTGATATTAATTCTAAAATTGAAAATATTGAAAAAAGACTTTCCGCATTAGGCGGTTAACAGGAGGGATTTATATGTTAATTAATAATTATACAGGAAATATTAAACCTGAATTTTTTGATAAAATAACAGAACAATTCAGAAGATACAGAGAACACAAACAGCAATTCGACAGAAGAATAATTGAGAACAACCGATGGTTCAAGGCACGATACGGAGATTTTAACAACGGAGAAATGCCTGCACCTACTACTCCTTATCTCTTTAATGCAATTGCAAATAAGCACGCCGATGCAATGGACAATTATCCATCGCCCAACATTCTTGAAAGACGTGAGGACGACCGTGAATTGGCAGAAACATTTACCCGAATTCTCCCTATTCAGCTTGATATTTGTAACTTTAGAAATACATACAGCAAAAGCTGGTGGTATAAATTAAAAAACGGAGCATCTTGTTATGGAGTATTTTTTAATCCACAGCTCAGGGGAGGTCTTGGAGAAATAGACATCAAAAAAATTGACCTGTTAAACCTGTTTTGGGAACCGGGAATAACAAATATTCAGGATAGCCGTTTTGTTTTCCTGACAGCCTTAGCTGAGGTGGAAGAGCTTAAACTAAAGTACCCTAAATATGCAGACAAATTCAGCGGAGAATCTCCAATGGAAATTATGACTTATGATGATATGCAAAACACCTCAAATTCTGATAAAAATCAAGATAAGGTTTTGGTTATAGATTGTTATTATAAAAAACAACGTGGAAATCTCCAGACAGTCGAATTAATTAAATTTTGCGGAAATATTATTCTTGATGCGTCAGAGGACAGAGGAAATGAGGGAATATATGCTCACGGCAAATACCCCTTCGTTCTTGATGTTATGTATCCTGATGAGGATAGTCCCGTAGGTTTCGGTCTGGTTGATATAATAAAAAGCCCACAACTATATATTGACAAGTTAGACAGCCTTATCAGCAAAAATGCATTGATTGCAGGAAAAACCAGATTTATGGTAAAAGATAACGGCGGTTTAAATGAATATGAGCTTGGAGATTTATCAAAGGATATTATTCACGTTGCCGGTTCTGTAAATGATGAAAACATTCGGGAGCTTCAGGCAAAACCTCTTCACAGTTACATAATTCAGCATCGACAAAATAAAATTGAGGAATTAAAAGAAATTGCCGGCAACCGTGACTTTCAGCAAGGTGATACAACCGGCGGCGTTACTGCTTATTCAGCAATTGTGGCTCTGCAACAGGCAGGAGAAAAGCTAAGCCGTGATATGATTTCCGAGGGATATAATGCCTATAAGGAGATTGTATATTTGTGTATTGAACTTATGCGTCAATTTTACGACACTCCCCGTTCATACCGAATAGATAAAAATGACGGCACACGGGAATACCTTAAATTCTCCAACAGCAGATTACCCAAAGATTATCGTCATACACCAATTGAATTTGATATTGCTGTGAATGCAGAAAAAAATAACCCTTACAGCAGGGTTGCACAAAATCAAACCTTAACAGATTTATGGAAATTAGGCGTATTTAATCCTGATGCCGCTTCAGGTGCAAGACTTCTCCTTGAAGCAATGCATATTGACGGAAAGGAAAAACTTCTTGAAGGTATTGAAAAAAACTATGCTGAGTATATGAAAAATATGCAATAATTCTAAAATATAAAAAGTTTTACCCTTCCTAACAGGGAACAACACACAAATATACAAATTAATGTTATAGGGGCAATCCTACGTGCTCTCCCAAAACAGGAAAGAATTGTTGATCTTCATCTCATCACCGTGCTTATAAAATATGATGCAGAATGTTCAAACCAAAGGGCAACGCCCCTGTGCCCGATGGTGTACAAAGGTACTCCGAGGGTTTGGTTTGAGCATTATGGGCGTATTTTTGCACGGTTAGATAAGAACTTTGCCGTGTATAACCAAGACATCGTTTTCTTTTAACAGAATAGGTTTATATGCTTTGTTCATAGATACAAGCTTTGGAATACCCGAACGGTTATCCCACATTTTACAAAAGCTTTCGCCGTTATATGTAAAAATTCCTATTTCTCCCGATTGCAAGCGTTCTTGTCGGCGAACAAAAACAATATCGCCGTCGTGGATTAATGGTTCCATACTATCCCCTGATATAGGCAATGCAAAACTTGTTTCTTCAGGAGCATCAAACTCTTGCATAGTTGCGTTACTATCATCAAGATAACTTCCCATCCCCGCCGTAGCAACCTGGGAATACAAAGGAATTCTTCTAAGTCGTCTGAAGTTTTTAAGCCGACTCTCAATGGTACTGTTATATTCAAAATCAAGGCAATTCCTGACAGCATCCTGTCCCTTTTTGGGAAGAGCCATCATCTTTTTGATAAAAACAGGGTCAAGCTCATCCTGTCGCTTTCCCGTATCAGGATCAGGCAAAAAAAACCTTTCAATATCCTTGACCTCATACTTACGACAAAGACGTAAAAAAACCTCAACGGAGGGTTCACCAAGACCCGTTTCCCAGGCACTAAAAGTAGATTGCCCTATTCCCAACCATTGATATACCTGCTTTTGCGTAAACCCAGCTGCAATTCTTGCCTCTTTTAATCTTTTACTTATATATATATTAGCCATTGTAACATCCGTTACCTTTCCGTTCGCAATAACAAAATTCTATTTATGCGGACAAATATTCCCACTTTTCGTGGTATCTATGTCAAATTATATCATACTAATTGATAAATTGCAATAGAGAAAACGATAAAAATGATATTTTCCTCTTGACAAACGATAATATTGTTATATAATATTGTTATATCATTTAAATTGTTTGGGATGAACCAGTAAAAAGCGGTGTTACTTTCTGGCGGAAAGGAGAGAATATGACACATCCCGATATTTTAAAGATGGAAAAAGACGGTTGCCTTGACCCCATACAAAGCCTCAATAAAGTTGGTGAATGTCACTATTGCGGAGAAAATTTGTATGATGACAGCGTCGAATTGGTTGAAAGTATAGACGGCAAGTTCTGTCATATGGACTGCTGTCTGGAATTTTATGAAATACATCATATTTAATTATTTTTTACAAAAGAAAGGAGAAGTACAATGATTTTAAATACAACAAACGAGGTAAAAAAATGGCTTAGGGGGTTACCATGTGCACAGAGAGAAATGAAGATGAAAATTGATTTTTATTCAGACCTTATAAAGGATATGAAGAAATTCGGAAATGAAACAGCAAAGAGAGAAGCTATTTACACTCAGGAAATAGAAAAGCTTGCAGATAAAATAAAAAACTTAACCATAGATTTTGACAAGATAACTGAAGTTCTTGACCCTGATGAAAAATTAATACTTACTGCTAAATATGTCAGACGAATAATGTGGGATGCAATTGAGTTTCATGTTCATTACAGCAGAAGACAAGCTATAAGAATACATAACGAAGCTATTAAAAAATTAGTAGGCTCCCAGGTAGGAGGGGAATAATTATGGCTAAAAAGAAGTCTTCATCCCCTGAAGAAAATTTGTCCCGTGCGGCAACCAAGCTTGAAGAACTTCTCACTTGCGGGAATGAGCGTGTTGAATTATCTGCCGCAAAAGAGATTTTATCAATAGCTGAAGCCCAGGCGTCATTAAAAAACAAGGAAACCGAAGGAACCGTCAGGTTGGAGGTTGAAATAAAAATTGTTGAGTAGATTTAACGGAGTTGATAAAAATGAAAACAGTAAACCTTTACCTTGAACTGACAAAAACCCAAAAATCCTTTATTGATTGCACTGCCGACGAGGTTTTGTTTGGCGGTGCCGCAGGTGGCGGAAAATCATACGGACAGGTTGCTGATGCTCTTTTATATGCCCTTAAATATCCAAAGAGCAAGCAACTTATTCTTCGTCGAACCTTTCCGGAACTGGAGCACTCAATTATTCTCACTTCATTGCAGTTTTATCCCACCGACGTTGCCAAATATCGCTCATCGGCACATATATGGGATTTTCTGAACGGTTCAACGATTGAGTTTGGTTACTGTGCCGGCGAAAAGGATGTTTTAAGATATCAGGGTGCAGAATATGATGTTGTCAGATTTGACGAGCTAACTCACTTTACCGAGGAACAATACACCTATCTTATTTCCCGTATAAGAGGTGTTAATCCTTATCCCAAACAAGTAAAATCAAGTACAAATCCCGGGGGAATAGGTCATAACTGGGTTAAGCGGCGGTTTATCGACGGTTTTACCCCAAACACTGTTCATACTGATGAAAAAAGCGGTATACAGCGGGTGTTTATTCCCTCCTTTGTTCAGGATAATGTGTTTTTAATGTCCGCAGATAAGGATTATCAAAAAAGGCTTGAGATGCTGCCTGAAACAGAGAGAAAAGCTCTCCTTTATGGAGAATGGGATATTTTCGACGGTCAGGTTTTTACCGAATGGAGAAACAATCCCAACGGTGCCAAAACACGGCAGTGGACTCATGTTATTCCACCCTTTAAAATTCCAAAAGAGTGGAGAAGATACCGAACCTTTGACTTTGGTTATTCCAAACCCTTTGCCGTATCCTGGTTTGCAGTTGACCACGACGGCAGAGCCTACAACTATCGGGAGCTTTATGGTTGTACCGGACAACCTGATACAGGCATACGTTGGACAGCCCAAAGAATAGCCGAAGAGATCAAGCTTATCGAAGAAACTGAAGAAAAGGGTCAGACCATTATAGGGTATGCTGACCCTGCTATATGGAATGAAACAGGCTCTTCTGAGGGCAGCATTGCAGATATGATGGAGAAATGCGGTATATATTTTGAAAAGGGAAAAAATAACAGACTTTCAGGAAAGATGCAGGTTCATTACCGCCTGACTTTTGATGACGAAGGATATCCTATGTTATATGTATTCGACACTTGCAAAAATATGATACGCACTCTTCCTCAGCTAAGATATGACCCTACCCGCCCCGAAGATGTTGATACAAAACAGGAAGACCATCTCTATGATGCAATGAAATATTTTCTGATGGGTAACCCTCTTCCGCCCAGGCAGAAACCAGAAACAAAGCCTTATATATACCATCCCCTTGCAAAAGAAGAAATTTCCGATTATCAACGTTTTATGATATAAACTCTTGATTATTAAGAAATAATATGTTACAATCTCTTATATGAATATAAAATATGAGGTAAGCTTATGCGAGTTTTGGGAATTGATTTTGGTGACAGCCGTACCGGTTATGCTGTATCAGACCCTCTTGGGTTCGGCGTAACAACTCTTGACCCCTTTAAATCCAACGGAATGAGGAAGGTTGCTGAACACACTTTGGCTTTGGTCAAAGAATACAATGCAGAAAAAATAGTTTTGGGATTTCCAAAAAATATGGATGGATCTGTTGGACCAAGAGGTGAAAAAACTAAAGCCCTAAAAAAAATGCTTGAGGAAATTTTAGATATTCCCATCATTTTGCAGGACGAACGTTTAACCACTGTCTCTGCGCATATGCTGATGAACGAAACCAATGTTCGAGGAGAAAAACGCAAATCAAAGGTTGACAGCGTTTCTGCGGCATATATTTTGCAAGCTTATCTTGACAGTAACAAAAACTGATTTAAAAGGAGAAAATTATTATGTCTGAATTACCAGAAAACAATCATTTGATTGACTTAATTGACGAAGACGGAAAAACCGTTACTTTTGAACATCTTGACACTGTTCAATACAAAAACAAAGATTACGTCATCTGTATACCTTATGATGATGACGAAGAGGTTGTAACTGAGGTTGTTATCTTCCTTCTTAATAAAGATGCTGAGGAAGATTGCCTTGAACAGGTAGACGACCCTGAATTATTAGGTCCTGTATATGACCTGTTTAAAGAAAGAAACAAGGATATGTTTGATTTTGAGGATTAATAAAAGCCCTTTGCTCATTTTTGAGCAAAGGGCTTTTTCACATTATGCTGCTTCTATTTTCATAACAATAACTGTCATATCATCATCTGCAACTCCGCCTTTTAGTTCCAAAGACTTTTCCATTATTTCATCTGCAAGTTCTTTTGGAGAAATATTACTGTCTGTTCGCTCGATTACCCTGCGGAGCCAACCATCTTTTCCGTTTTTCATTTCAATTCCGTCACTTATCATAACAATAATATCACCCTCGTCTATATTATGAGCAAAGCTATCTGCCTCAATCCCGGACATTATTCCTATCGGCAACGATGCACCCCGAACAGTTTCGGTTGCCTTTTTTCTCTTAATATAGCTTGCTTCCGCCCCATTCTTAATAAACTCTGTTTCTCCGCTGTATAAATCTACCATACACATATCCACCGTAGCAAAAGCCTCATTGGCAGATTTCATCACCATTATAGAATTTATTAGTTTCACTGCAGTTTTCTTATCAAATCCCGTATTCATAAAATCCTCTAAAAGTGAGATTATTGCACCGCTGTCACGGCTTGCCCTATGCCCTGTTCCCATTCCATCACTTAATGTGGCAATAAACTTTCCGCCGCTTAGACTGTTAATCATATGAGAATCTCCGCTTTCCTCTGTTTGTCCGTTGCAAACAATTGCAGATGACACAACCAAACCCGGGGCTTCGGTAAACTGTAGGGTTTTGCATTTTTCCGACACAACCGAACTTCCCGATATATCAAACCTCCCTTTAAGCTCTTGTTCTAAAACTGCTATGGTTTCTAAAATTTGATTTCTGTCAGGTTGATTCTTAAATGTTATTTGTACTGTTCTGTCATTTTCCGAGCTGCTGACTACCTCTGTATGTCTGACGCAAATATTTTTCTCTGTTAATTTTTGCTTAACCTTTTCGGATGCGGCACTGTCTAACACATTTTCCTTGTCCAAGTCCTCTGCAATATTCCTGATAATTTGGGCTATACCTCCAAATTGTTCTCCCACAAGCTCTCTGTTTTCTGCAAGCTTATTTTTCCAAATTCGGTTTATCTTATATATTTCAAATAATCGGTTTATCTCCGACAAAAGCTGATTGGGTTTTTGACACTGACCGATGAAATAAGGGTCCGCATCATTTTCGGTTAATACTCCCTTTCTTTCGAGTATTTCCAAAAACTTAAACATTGTCTTATATGTAGAGTTAAAATCTCTCTCCCAACATCTGTCTACCTTGCTGCAACTTCTGCATACATTATCCGCCGCAGTATCAAATAATGCAGAAACATCCTGCATATCAATCTTTCCCTGTTTATCCGATAAATTCTCAAATGTTTCCGCTAACTTTTCAAAAGATGCCGCCGTCATACCAAGCTTGCCCTTTAAATGCTCCTTATACGAACTGTCTGCTCCAAAAACCGTTGTCCTTAAATCAGCAAACCGATTAAGGGTACCATATACAAAATCAGGTATTACAGCCAAAATAACCGCCGCAAAGGCTGTTTCATAAAATCTTATCTCTGTTTGCTCCCCTGCCAAGAGTATTGATATCATAAACCCGCTTAACGCCAAAGCGGCTGCTGCCGATATTTTCCCAAACCTTGAAAGCAATCCGCATATATATCCGCAAACCCCAAATGCCGCAAAATAATATATAGGCTCTGTATTAATACCAAGTATAACCGCAAGCACCATTCCTGCCGCCATTGAACTTATTACTCCGCCTGATATCGCCGCAATACCCAGCAGTACAAATCCCAATAAATTTGCAATCGAAAAAAACGGTAATATGTTTATACTCTGAAAGCTAAGCAACGCAATTGCCACCGCTGTAAATATACACAGCTTTTCTTCGGTTGTAGGAATATGTGTCATAATATCTTTTCCCTTCATCAGGCTTTTACACTTTGAAAAAACACATATTCCCAAAACAACAAGAACACTGTCAAACAATGTCAGCAACAACATTCCTCCATTAAATCCATACCACAGCATACTTCCTATATCAAACAAAATCATAATTGCACTGCCGCTGATAAGTATTAATGGAAAACTCAATTTTTCATTTTTCCCTAAAACCGCAAGTACGCCTTCAAAGGCAAGACAAGCGCCTATGTATCGGAGCATATGCCCCTCTCCAAAACTTATATAGCCAATCAATACCGCTATTAACGAAATTATACTTTTCAGACTAAAATTTCTGTTCATAGTCAAAAAAACAAGTCCAAAAGGGGCTACCCCGCTAATAGGCACAGCTCGAGCAACCAATATTCCCGAAACTCTTATAATCAAATCAACCCAATCAATTGACTCAAGCCGATACGCCTCTCTCTTCCTCTTCTCTTTTGAAATTAAAGTAATTTCCATCTCTTTTAAATTATTCATTTTTCCACCTCCGTACAAACTCAAGGATATTATATCCATAATTTTCCATTTTTTCTGTCGAAAGGGGGAGGAAATTTAATTTTTTTACAAGGTTTTTAAAATATTCTCAAAAACACAGACCATTACATAGCAAATTCCCATACCAAAAAGCAGAGTGCTTCCCAGGATTAATGCACTTTTTAGTTTTGGATTAATAATTCGTTTCTTTCTGTAAATATTTTTGGGGGGCTTTTCTATTTTTTCGATATAGCTTTTGATTATATTCTGGGCTTCTGCCAAAACATAGCTGTTTTGCGAGATTGGCTTTACCTCTTTTCCTGAATTTTTAAGAATAAAGATTGCCTGTTCTATTGTATCTGAAGCTATTTCATTTATAATAATAACCTTTTTGGAATTTTTTTCTTTCATTAGATTATCCTCCCAAACAAATTTTCTTTATAGATTATTGTCAGCAATGGATAATCTTATACCGAATTTAAATTTTTTTTAAATAAGGGCTTGATTTTTTTCAAAATTATGCTATAATAATCAAGTGACTTTTCAAGACACCAAAATGGAGAGGTGGTCGAGATGGTTTAAGGCGCAGCATTGGAAATGCTGTGTACGTTAATAGCGTACCGTGGGTTCGAATCCCATCCTCTCCTCCAGAAAAAGCATCGACTATGTCGGTGCTTTTTTCAATGAAATACGCCTGTGGCAAGTGAAATATTTCTTTGCATTTGACAAATTTATCTATTTGTGTTATATTTACTCCGTAAAATGGGTCGAAAAGAGGGTTAGAAATGGTTTTAGCAGTTGATATTGGTAATACAAACATTGTTCTTGGCGGTTTTATTGAGAAAGAACTTGCCTTTGTGGCGAGAATTGCAACAGATGCAACCAAAACCGAAGATGAATATGCAACAAAAATAAAGAGTATTCTTACCCTTTATAATATTGATACGGCAACTGTCAAAGGTGCAATTATTTCATCCGTTGTACCTCCCCTTAATACTGTTATGAAAAAAGCAATAAGTAAAGTTTATAATGTAGATCCCATAATGGTTGGGCCAGGCATTAAAACAGGAATTAATATCTTATGCGATAATCCATCAACTGTTGGGGCTGATTTAATATGTGCGTGCGTTGCAGCACATCATATATATGGAAGTCCTTCTTTGATTGTAGATATGGGTACGGCAACAAAAATGATGGTTGTTGATAAAAACGGGGCATTTATCGGGGTTTCAATTATCCCCGGTGTGGGAATAAGCTTAAAAGCACTGGCATCCGACACAGCACAGCTTCCCCAAATCAGTCTTGAGGCTCCAAAATCGGTTATTGGCAAAAATACAGCAGATTGTATGCGGTCCGGAGTTGTGTTTGGAAATGCGTCTATGATAGACGGAATGATTGAAAGATTCAATCAGGAAATGGGCTGTGAACTTCAGGTTATTGCAACAGGCGGACTTTGTTCAACCATTGTCTGCCACTGTAATCACGAAATTTTGATTGATGAAGATTTGGTATTAAAAGGTCTTGAGATAATATACAGCAAAAACAATTAAATAAAGTTGCTTTGTTCTTCTTTGCCAAAGCAAGGAGTTCAAATAAATTAATTATGCGTTGTATCACTTTATGTGAACGACAGCAAGGAGGAATTTATATGAAAGAAAAAAGCAGAATGTCAACAAGAACAATGGTACTGGCTGCCATAATGACGGCACTGGTATTTTTGTTGCAGTGGATGGGAGCATTTGTGAAGATTGGACCATTTGCCATATCACTTGTTACTATTCCAATTGTCATTGGAGGAGCGGAATGTGGAAAAGGTGTAGGTGCTTGGCTTGGTCTTGTCTTTGGAGCAGCAGTTTTATTAAGCGGAGACGCTGCACTGTTCCTGGCGGTTAATCCTGTAGGAACCTTTATCACAGTACTTTTAAAAGGTATTCTCTGCGGATTTGCAGCAGCGGCAGTTTATGAACTTGTTAAAAAGTTTAATAAATACGTTGCGGTTGTTGTTGCGGCGTTTACCTGCCCTGTAGTAAATACGGGAGTTTTCCTTTTAGGATGTCTTGCATTCTTTATGGATGCCGTTACAGAATGGGCAACAGCTGCAGGTCTTGGCGGAAACGTAGGACAATATATGATAGTAGGCTTGGTTGGAATTAACTTCCTTGTTGAGCTTGCATCAACAATAATACTTAGTCCTGTTGTGGTTAGGCTATTGAACATAAAAAATAAATAAGTATTTCAAAAAGGAACGGTTATGAACCGTTCCTTTTAACATTTTTTAAAACATAAAAGCTTTATTGCAAAAGCACTGTTTAATTAAATTTATTAAACATTCTGATGGAAAGGATAATTGCCTGTTCACGGGTTGCATTTGCGTAGCCAATGGCATCGTGACTACTTGTTGTATTCCGTGGAGCAAATATTGTTCCTGTTTCGTTTACGCCTTTAATTATGTTGTTATATGCCATAAAGTATACTGAATTTTTAGCATACATAGAGATTTCTGCATCATCGTCAAAAGTGCGGATGCTGCTGCGGTCAAAAGCATAATCTTCATCATTTGTCAGGCTCCAGCCCTCCAGATTAAGGGCTTTGTGAACACGGGTAAGCATAACTGACATATCCTGTCTGCTGATTTTTGCATATGGATTAAACTGTGTTTCGCTGATTCCGTTGGTAATTCCTATCTTATACGCCTTAGTTATATCATCACTGCTTGCATCTTCAAACGGACATTCAAGCTGAGTGGCACTGTAAACAATTCCGCCCATTTCTTCATATAATTTAACGGAAACTGCACAAAACTCTGCTCTGGTAATAGGTTGTGTTAAATCACGATTGCGAAGTTCGGATGGAGTTAATTGGTCAAAAAGTTCTTTATCAACATTTGAACTGTTGATTTCATCTTCGAACCAATCGGAGGAATCATTCTCCTCTTCATAAACCATAACCGCAAGAATGGGATATCCTAAATTCTTTTTCTCAGTATCAACCTGAAATGCATTGCCGAGCTGATTAACAAATTCCTGAGATGTCATATGTGCTGTTCCGTATACGGCTGAGTTGCTGAGATAACTGTCTGTTCCGTTTCCTGTTAAGCTTGAGTGATAATAGCTGTCGGTATATAAATTACTCAAATCTCCCTGTGAAATATCTAAGCAACCGAATATACCCCCAATATTATTTTCAGCTGTTGTATCAGCCTTTACTCTGACAGCACTGTAACAATTTTTCATAACAGAACCATTTGTGTAAACCAAACCGCAGATTCCGCCTATGCATACAGGTGCACGGGATGAAATATTAATATCAAAGCTTCCGATTGCATAACAGTTCTTAACTGTTCCTGCATTTACACCGCAGATTCCGCCTATATTTACATGACCGCTGCTGCCGGCAGTAGATTTGAGGTTAAAATCTCTAATTTGAACTGTTGAAAAACACTCCTGAATTATTCCAAAATTACCACCGCATATAGCACCAATATCGGGATTGTTTGAAACTGTTTCATCAGTAGAGATTACACCGTCTACGTTAACGTGTTTAACAACGCCGTTTTTGCCCACTATACCAAAAAGACCGCCACCGTATAAATACATACTTCCAAGACTGCTTCCCTTTGAAATACGGCTTATTTTAAGGTTTCTTATAGCATAACCGCATCCGTCGAAGGTTCCATTATAACCACCGCTGGAAAGACCGATAGGATCCCAATCAATATTATTCATATCAACATTATCTATAAGCTTGGCACATATTGTGCTTGAGCCATTATTAACTTTGTTTCTAAATAATGCCAGTTGTTCAGGAGTGGAAATCAAAAATGGGTCATCAACAGTTCCAGCGCCTCCTGAAAATTCGGTTGCCGCATTTCCGTCCCATGCCGCAAATGCTACAAAAGGAAGTGTTAAGGAAAGCATTGCAACCAAACATAAAACAGCGATAATTCGTTTCATATAAAAAACCTTCTTTCTTAAATAATACTATTTATTATACAAAAAATGCTCTATGAAGTCAAGAATGAAAAAGACTGTTGCAGACGCAACAGCCTTAAATTATACAACACGAACGTCAATTGCACGAAGCTTTTCAGGATCTTTTGGGTCAGTTTCTGTTTCAAAAGTAACCTTTTGTCCTTCCGATAAAGTTTTAAAACCTTCTGCAACAATTGCTGAAAAATGAACAAACACATCACTTCCGCCATTGTCGTTTTCAATAAATCCGAAACCCTTTGCCGGATTGAACCATTTAACTGTACCAGTATTCATATTGAGGTACCTCCAAAGTAAAAAATTTCTGTCCCCCCGAAGAAACCTTATCTCACGGACCCAAATAAGAAAACTCACTTTAATGTAAGTACTATGTACTTATCGAGGATACAAGCACATTATAGCATAATTATACAGAAAAAGCAAGTCTTTTTTTGCCAAATTTTACCCTTTTTCCTTGAATTTTAAACAAACTCTTGCAGTTGAAAAGAAACTATGTTAAAATGTATTTGTGAAAATTTAGTTTAAACAGAGGATGGATTAATGATGAAATTTAGAAATATAATAGCAGGAATAATAGGGGTAAGTTTTCTTTTTGGCACTTCAGCTTTTGCTAATGAAATTAATATTAGAGAAGTGGTTAATTCACTACAGATTAAGTATGATGGTTTAGAGGATGATATTGACAAGTCGAAGATACTTATAGAAAATCCACGAATGGAAATTCCGTTAGGTTTGCCAAATACAGATTATGAAGAACAATATAATATCAGCCTTTTTTCTGAAACATCCGAAATAGGAGATAATATAAATTTATTAAATGGAGCATACCCATGGGAAAATCTTGAAACATATGGAAATGAAGTAAGAGTGGCAGTTATTGATTCCGGATATGCACCGCATGACGAGTTGAAAGCTAACGTTTTGGAAGGATATAGCCTTCTTACGAATACCAATGACGTAACAGATACATATGGACATGGAACACATGTTTCCGGAATTATTGCTGCTGCGTTAAATAATACTGGAGTGGTAGGGATAGCGCCAAAGGCAAAGATTGTTCCTATAAAATTAACAAATGAGAAAAACTTTACCCTTGCAAATGTTGAAAAGGCAATTCGCTTGGCAGTTGATGAGTATGATTGTGATGTTATAAATATGAGTTGGGGACTTTCTGCAGCTTTGTTTTATAGGAATAATACTGCTGCAATAGATAAATTAGCGGAAAACTTGGCCTATGAAAATATAAAAAAAGATATAATAGATGAATTATTGGCAACAGGAGATTACACTGAAGAACAAATAAATGAAAAAATAGATGCTATTGTACAAGATTGGATTGAAAAAAAACCAGATAAATATGAAGTTTATTTCGCCGAAAGCATTGATTATGTGTGTGAAGAAAATTTAGAGATAAGTTTCAGTAAAGTAGAGAGCGCCTTAGATTATGCGGCATCAAAAGGAGTTTTGCTTGTTGCTGCGGTTGGGAACGAGAAATCAGAAACAATATGTTATCCGGCGCATTGCGAATCCGTTATTGGTGTATCTTCTGTTGGAACAGCTACAGGAGAAAAAGAATTTTCGTCGGAGTTTTCAAATTACGGAGCATCTGTATTCATATGTGCGCCGGGATACAACGTAAATAGCACGACATTAGTAAATGGATATATAGAAGATAGCGGTACATCTTTTTCAACTCCTCATGTGGCAGGGCTTGCGGCGATTGCAAAGTCTATTAATCCAAATATAACTCAAGATGAATTTAAACAGTTATTGATTGATACCTCAGAGGATTTGGGCGATGAAGGTTATGACGTTAAGTATGGTTATGGTCTTGTTAATGCTCAGGCACTTGTTGAAAAAATGATAGAAAACACGGTATATATTTCTCCGATAAATACCGACGAAGACGGTTGTTCAGCTTTGATTTATAATAATACAGATAAAAAAGCAACGGGAATAAGCATATGGGCAGAATATGGAGATGCTCTTTCTGTATTTAACACACCTGTAAGTGTTGAGATTGAAAAGGGAGAAAAGAAAACTGTTGAATATGATAAGTTGCCCGGGGCAAAGCTAAAGCACTTTTTATGGAGTGATATGAATACATTAGAGCCTTTGGGAATTTCCAGAGCATATGGTGAGTAAAAGATAAAAAGTTGGTGGAATTATGGAAAATCCAAACTTAAAAGAAATCAAAATTGAAAAGTATTTCTCTTCCGAAGAAAATCCTGTAGAAGTTCTTCAAAGCCGTCTTTATCAATCTAAAGACACATTCGAGATTTTACTTTATCTTGATATGAAAAATGTAAGCGAAAAGGTTGTTAAGGCAGTTTCGTTAAATATCTGTGCCTATGACAAGGATGGAGAATTGATTTCTGAAAAGAAGGAATTTTTGATTGATAATTTATCAATTGATCCACAAATTGAGTTTGGAGAAGATACTGCCGTTTCTTTGCCATCTTTACGAACTGTCAGGGTAACTGCATCAGTAACTAAAGTAACTTTTGCAGATGATGAGGTTTGGACAGCAAAAAGTGAAACGGACAAAATTTTGGAGAATATGAGTGAAGAAATTCCGTCAATGGAGGATTTGCTGTTTTCCCATAAAAGAGCCCAAAGGGAAGCAGAGGAAGAAATATGGGAGCGGTATATGACTCCCGAGCAACTTGAACATCTTGATAAAATTAAGGAACGAAAAAAAAGGAACAAAAAAATCAGAATAGGTTTTATTGTTGTTTTGATTATCTCAATATTAGGCTGTGGTATAAGCGGATATATTGCCAATGAAAAATATAAATCAGCAGTTTCAATGTTTAAAAATCGGCAATATAATCAGGCATCTGTTGTTTTTGAACAGATATCCTCGCCCTTTCTGCCAGCCAAAATTAAAAATGATATAAAATGGCATCAGGCGTTAATCTGTATTCATAGCGGAAGATACACAAGAGCCTTGCGTGAACTTGGAGAACTGGAAGGTGACGGCGAGAGTGATTCTTGTTTAAGACAGCTTAATGCTGTTCTTTCGGGATTGGTAGGCTCAGGAAATCAGCATTCGGCGGGGCTTAAAAAAGACGGAACAGTTGTAGCTGTCGGTGATAATTCAAGAGGACAGTGTAATGTTGAGAAATGGTCCTCCGTGATAGCTGTTGCCTGCGGTGGAGAACATACTATCGCTCTGCATAAGGATGGAACTGTTTCAGCGGTGGGAGATAACTCTTTTTGGCAGTGTAACTTGGGAGATTGGAAGAATATAATTGCAATCTCCGGGGGAGAATATCACTCAGTTGGAGTTTTGAATAATGGTCAGGTTATAGCTAAGGGTGATAACTCCATGGGACAATGCGATACTGCAGCCTGGTCGGGGGTTGTATCCGTTTCTGCCGGAAAAACTCACACGGTAGGTCTTAGAACAGACGGAACAGTTGTAGCTGTTGGCGATAACAGTCTTGGTGCTTGTGAAGTAGGAAACTGGACAGATATAGTTTCGGTTTCTGCCGGAAATGGTTTTACTGCAGGGGTAAAGGCTGATGGCAGTGTATTGGTAACAGGCGATGATACCTATGGGGTTTTAAAAGGAAGAGAGATTGAAAAAGCCGTTTCTGTTAAAGCCGGCGATGGACATATTATTGCTATTTTGCAGAACGGAAGAATTTGGGCAACAGGAGATAATGATTGGCATCAATGCGATACTTCGTTGTGGAACGGAGTTATAAGTGCAGACGGCGGACTTCATCATTCTATGGGAATTGCACATAACGGCACAGGCTATGCAGTTGGTGAGAACAAAAATAATCAGTGTGATGTATGGAGTTGGACAGATATGGGCTTGCCGGCTGTTGCTTTTAAGGGGACATCATTTGAAAGTTATGGAATAATTTTTGATAATTAATATGGATAAATATTATTTATGTATTGATCTAAAAAGCTTTTATGCATCGGTTGAATGTGTGGAGCGGGGTCTTGACCCGATGACAACTAATTTAGTTGTAGCAGATCCATCAAGAACCGAAAAAACTATATGCCTTGCAGTGACACCTTCTCTTAAAGAACTGGGGTTGTCAGGAAGAGCAAGGCTTTTTGAAGTTGTGCAGAGGGTGAAAAATGTCAACCAACAAAGAAAACGTTTTGCACCTGATAAGAAATTTACCGGGGCATCTGCCGATGCTATACAATTGAAAAAAGATGCTTCTCTTGAACTGTCATATATAACCGCAATGCCCAGAATGGCGCATTATATGGAATACAGTGCCAGAATATACGAAGTTTATCTTAAATATGTGGCACCGGAAGATATACATGTCTATTCAATTGACGAAGTTTTTATGGATATAACAAAATATTTGAATATTGCTAAAAAAACTCCCCGGGAATTTGCCAAAGAGATTATATCGGATGTTTTCAAGACCACCGGGATTACAGCAACTGCCGGAATAGGAACCAATTTATATTTGGCAAAGGTGGCGATGGATATTGTAGCAAAACATGTCAGCGGTGATAAAGACGGGATAAGAATTGCAGAACTTGATGAAATGTCCTATCGCAGACAACTGTGGGAACATCGTCCATTAACAGATTTTTGGCGTGTGGGAAAAGGTTACTCAAAAAAACTTCAGGAGAATCGTCTATATACAATGGGGGATATTGCAAAGGCGTCCCTTACGGATTACGGCGAGAATTTGCTGTATAGATTATTTGGGGTCAATGCAGAATTGCTTATTGATCATTCCTGGGGATGGGAACCTTGTACCATGGCAGATATAAAGGCTTATAAACCTGAAAATAACAGTATAGGTTCAGGTCAGGTTCTTCATTGTCCTTATGACTACGAAAAAGCAAAGCTGATTGTTCGGGAAATGACAGATTTATTAGTATTGGACTTGGTTGATAAGGAATTAGTAACAGACCAAATAGTTTTAACAATAGGCTATGACATCGAAAATCTTACAAACACTCAAAGGGCAGGGGCGTATAAGGGCGAAGTTACAGTTGATTATTACGGCAGACGTGTCCCGAAACACGCTCATGGAACGATGAATATAGGAAGAAAAACATCTTCAACCCAGTTGATTATGGAAAAGGTAATGGAACTGTTTGAAGATATTGTAGATAAAAATTTACTGGTAAGACGTGTGAATATTGTTGCAAATCATATTATATCAGAATATGATGTTTTAGAGGAAGACAGGTATGAACAGCTGAATTTATTCACAGATTATGATGAAATAAAGGAAAAGGAAAAAGAGAAAAAGATATATTTAAAAAGAGAGAGAACTTTGCAAAAAACCATAATAGATTTAAAAAAGAGATATGGCAAGAATGCTGTTATTAAAGGTAATAACCTTCAGGATGGTGCGACTACAATTGACAGGAATAATCAGATAGGCGGACATAAAGCATAGGTTTTTTGTATTCAATACAAAAGTGAGAGCGGACACAAAGTGCAAGTTTTTCTTTTATGTAAAAACGTTGGTGATAAGCGAGGTGTAGGGTTTTGAAATATGATGATATAATAAATTTGCCTCATAAACAGTCAAAAACAAGACCTCCTATGGCGGTGGCTGACCGTGCAGCACAGTTTGCACCTTTTGCGGCATTGACAGGACATGATGCTGTAATACGGGAAACTGCCAGACAGGTTGGACAAAAAATCGAACTTAGTGAAGATGTAAAAGTTGAGCTTGATAGAAAAATAAGAGAATTGGCTGAAAATATTAACAAGCAACCCGAAATTGCAATAACCTATTTTAAGCCTGATGAGAAAAAAGCAGGAGGGGAGTATATTACCACTTGTTCAAAGGTAAAAAAAATTGATGAATATAGATGCGTACTAATAATGGAAAATGAAGACGAAATTTCTATTGATGATATAATACAAATATTTTTGGAAGGAAATTAAAAAAAATTTGTAAAAAAGTCTTGCAATTGCGGAAATAGTGTGTTATAATAATTTTTGTTCGTATTGAGAATAAATAATTTAATATGCCGCTGTGGTGAAATTGGCAGACGCAACGGACTCAAAATCCGTCGGGGGCGACCCCGTGCCGGTTCGACTCCGGCCAGCGGCACCAGAAAAAACGGTAGATTTTGATAAAAAATCTACCGTTTTTTCAACGAAATAAATCCTTTCAGGATTTGTGAAATACCCTTCGGGCGTGAAATATTGCTTCGCAATGTGAAATACGCCTTGCGGCGTGTGGATTTATTTCATTTCACAGAAAACTTTAGTTTTCTATTTCACAATTTACTTTAGTAAATTATTTCACATCAAGCATTGCTTGATATTTCACTTGTGGACAAGAACAAATATATGTGCTATAATGATTCCGAGGGGTTGATGCGATATGGCTGAATCAAAATTACGAAATTTATCAGTCGAGTTTTCTGGCAAGATAATTAAATTATGCGAAAACATAAAAGGTCATTATTCTCTTACAAATCAACTTGAACGCAGTGCCACATCCATAGGTGCAAATATCCACGAAGCGAATTATGCTCATATCCTCTATCAACACCGCAAAACAAAATAGCTCAAAATAATTAAACTGTCGCTAAAGTGACAGTTTTTTTTAAATGGCTATAACTTTTAATTTTCTATTGCAGAAATTGTTAAAGTATGCTATTATAAATAAATGAAATATGAAGAAGGAGATATTGTTATGAATGTGTGGTCAAGAAAGATAGTCGCATATATTCTATTATTGATGACGAGTATGGTCTTAATGCCATTTTCAGCTTTGGCAACAAATACGGATGTTGTTGAAATTTCTACAGCTGAAGAGTTATGGGAATTTGCAGGAAAGGTAAACGGCGGACAAACTTCACTTAATGCAAAACTGATAAATGATATTTTATTTAACGAAAATGTACTTGATGCAGATGGGCGCTTAAATACAGGAATTTTTGATTCTTGGAAACCTATTGGTACAGTAGAAAAGCCGTATTCAGGCACCTTTGACGGCAACGGAAAAACAATCAGCGGTTTGTATTTTGATGATTATCAATGTGATATAGGGCTTTTTGGGGTTGTAAAAAATGGTACAATTGAAAATGTAAAGCTTACAGATTCTTATTTTCGGGGAGATGCAGGCGTTGGAGGAATTGTAGGAAGTATTGAAAACGGAACTGTTACCGATTGTTCAAGTTCTGCTTTTCTTAAATCAGATAGTGACAATGTAGGCGGAATAGCAGGCGTTTGCTTTGGAGCAACTATAAAGAATTGCAGTAATTCCGGCTCAATTGATGCCGGAGGCAGTAATATAGGCGGAGTTGTAGGAAGTAATTTTTCCGGTGATAGCTATCCTGTCGGTATTGTTGAGAATTGTTATAACACCGCAACGAAAGTCGGCGGATATGGTACTATAGGCGGAGTTGTAGGGCTTAATGAGGCATACAGCGACAATGCTAAATCAACTGTTAAAAAGTGTTACAACACCGGTTGGGCGGTTGCTTTTGATAGTAATGCCGGCGGAGTTGTGGGACAAAACAACGCATCTGGTGATAATACAAAGGCAATAATTGAAGATTGCTATAATCAGGGAAAGGTTAGTGCAAGCGGTTGGCATGTGGCAGGCGTTGTAGCTGAGAATTATGCATGGAGTGAAACCGCATCGGCAACAGTTAAAAACTGTTACAGTACAGGCGAGTTTTCTGAGAATGAAGAGAGCGGTGGCGTTGCGGGTATAAGCGAAGGATATAATGATTGCAAATTGGTGAAAATTGAAAATTGCTATTATTTAGATGACAGCAAATTTGTATTCGGTGGAATAGGCGGAGTGGACTATTTAGGCTCTGCTGAAGCAAAAACAACAGAGGAGTTTGAATCCGGTGAGGTTGCATATCTGTTGGGATTATCCTACGGACAAAATATTGATAACGGATTAACAGTTCAGGCACAACCCGTTTTGGATGGGGCAAAAGTTTTCAGTTATCTTGAAGGATACTCAAACCATCCCTATGGTTTTACGCTACTGGATAAAACAAATAAAGTTGTAACTGTTCATGTTCCAAAGGCAGGAAGTTATTCAGTGATTTTTGCGGACTATAATTCCAAGAAGGTGTTGCAGAAATTGGCTGTAATTCCTTTGACAGCAACAGGAGAAGGGGATTATAAGGTTACAGAGAATACTTCCTCAATGATATTTGAGGAAGGGGATAAAATTATGCTTTGGAATAATTTAAATGATTGTACTCCTCTTTGTAATGGCTATACATTGAAATAAAAGAGAGTAAAAAATCCTGTCAGTAGACAGGATTTTTTTGGAGCTGGAAATGGGACTCGAACCCACGACTTCCTCATTACGAGTGAGGTACTCTACCAACTGAGTTATTCCAGCACATACAATGAGGCTGTTTTCAGTCTCATTTTTTTCATTAAAAACATATGCATTAGTATAACATAATCTCAATAATTTTACAATACTTTTTTGGAAAATATTCTACTGATTTTGAAAAGCTAATGCTTTTTGTTTGTTTTTTTACTTTATAGAAACGAAGTTTCCTATAAAGTGAAAAAAGGGCTGTCTCACTTTTTAGTGAGACAGCCTCTTCGTCTTTAAAACTTAGGACGTGCGTGATAGTGAGTATGCAATAATTCATGCGCCTTATGGCTTCCGGGTTCGCCCAAAAATTCTTTATAGAGCAACTGGATATCAGGATTTTCGTGGCTCTTACGGATTGCAGCATTAGCATCTTCCGTATAGAGAGCCTTTGCTCTTTCCGCTTTAAGGTTAATTCCCATCTGTTCTTTTGCAGGAACGATAGGCTGTCCGCCACCTGTTACACAACCGCCGGGACATGCCATAATCTCAATGAAGTCATATTCAGCCTCGCCGTTTCTGATTGATTCAAGCAACGCACGGGCATTACCCAAACCATGAGCGATTGCAACACGAACATTCAAATCGCCAACCGGAACAACTGCGGTCTTAATACCCTCTGTTCCACGAACCTGGTCAAACTCAAGCTTTTTGAGTTCTTCACCGGTTACGATTTCCGCAACAGTTCTAAGTGCCGCTTCCATAACACCGCCGGTTGCACCAAAGATAACGCCTGCACCGGTTGCCTCTTCAAATGGATTATCAAATTTCTCATCAGGAAGATTTACAAAGTTAATACCTGCCTGCTTAATCATACGAGCAAGTTCACGAGTAGAGATAACGATATCTACATCACGAAGACCGCCAACCTCCATCTCATCACGACCTGACTCAAATTTCTTAGCTACGCATGGCATAACAGAAACTGTTACTATCTTTTCCGGATCAATTCCGTTCTTCTCAGCATAGTAAGATTTAATAATTGCACCAAACATCTGGTGAGGTGACTTACAGCTTGACAAGTTATCAAGGAAGTCAGGGAAGTTATGCTCACAGAACTTAATCCAGCCGGGGCTGCATGATGTAATCAAAGGCAGCTTTCCGCCATTTTTTATTCTGTTAAGAAGCTCTGTTCCTTCTTCCATAATGGTAAGGTCTGCAACTGTATCTGTATCGAAAGTCTTATCAAAACCTAATCTGCGAAGTGCAGCAGCCATCTTTCCTGTTACAGGAGTTCCGATTGGCATACCAAATTCTTCGCCCAATGCAGCACGAACCGCAGGAGCTGTCTGGACAATAACAACCTTTTCAGGGTCAGCTATTGCATCCCAAACCAAATCGGTTGCATCCTTTTCCCTTAAAGCACCAACAGGACAAGCAGTTATACACTGTCCACAATTAACACAAGGAACTTCACCCAATGACTTATTAAATGCAGTAGAAATTGTTGTATTAAATCCACGTTCTGTTGCATCAATAACACCAACAGTCTGAATATCCTTACAAACGCTTACACAACGGCGGCAAAGCACGCACTTGTTGTTGTCACGAATGATTGACGGTGAAAGGTCATCGATTTCATGAGGAATTCTTTCGCCCTCGTATGAAATCTCTTCAATACCCAACTCTTCAGCCAAAGTCTGAAGCTCACAGTTACGGTTTCTTACACAAGTAAGACATTTACGTTCGTGGTTTGAGAGCAAAAGCTCCAAAGTAACTTTTCTTGAACGACGAACCTTTGGAGTGTTAGTGTATACTTCCAAGCCCTCAGAAACAGGATATACACAAGCTGCCTGAAGATTGCGTGCTCCTTTAATTTCAACAACACACATACGGCAAGAACCTGTCTTACTTACGTCTTTAAGGTAACAAAGAGTAGGAATATCAATTCCGGCCTCTTTTGCCGCCTGTAAAATGGTATAATCAGCAGGAACAGTAATGTCCTGACCATTAATTTTTAATGTTACATTTTCCATCTCAATCGTCCTCCTTCCTATCTGGATATTGCACCAAACGGACACTTAGCCATACAAGCGCCACACTTGATACATTTACTTGAATCGATAGTGAATGGTTTCTTAATCTCACCTGAGATTGCCCCAACAGGACAAGCCTTAGAACACAGACTACAGCCACGGCACTTTTCAGGGTCAATCTCATAGTTTGCCAAATCCTTACATACACCTGCGGGACACTTCTTATCTCTAACGTGAGCAATATATTCATCACGGAAGTAACGAAGTGTTGACAAAACAGGGTTTGGAGCAGATTGACCAAGACCACAGAGAGAGCCTTCTTTAATACTAAGTGCCAATTCTTCCAAACGGTCTAAGTCTTCCATTGTTCCCTGACCCTTTGTAATTTTGTCAAGAAGCTCATAAGGACGCTTTGTACCAACACGGCAAGGATTACACTTACCACAGGATTCGTCAACTGTAAATACAAGGAAGAACTTAGCAATAACAACCATACAGTTGTCTCCGTCCATAACGATAAGACCACCTGAACCCATCACTGAGCCGATTGC
>JAZUMJ010000136.1:0-8641 GCA_045603605.1 Ructibacterium sp.
ACCCTTTAATATTATTTCTTCATTTGATTATTTCTCTCTATACACGCATCAACTGCACTTTGAACCGCAGATGCAAAGCCTTTATTTTCAAGCTCACAAACTGCCGCAATTGTTGTTCCACCGGGGGAGCAGACTTCATCCTTAAGCTGTTGAGGATGCTTTCCTGTTTCCATAACCATCTTTGCACTGCCCTCTGTTGCCTTTGCCGCAAGAGCAAGGGCTGTCTTTTTCGTAAGTCCGTGGCGAACTCCCGCATCTGCCATTGCATCAATCATCATATAGATATAAGCAGGACTACTTCCGTGGATTGCCGTTGCTATTTCTAAATCCTTTTCGGTCATAAGCAATGCATCACCAACACCTTCAAGCAAATCTATAACTATGCTGATTTCATCCTCGGTTAGATTTTCATTTGGCACAACTGCCGTCATTCCACAGCCCACCAAAGCAGGAGTGTTGGGCATTGTGCGGACAATCTTTTTATCTGAGCCAAGACAGTTTTCCAAAAATGAAACCGTCACACCTGCGGCAATAGAAATATAAATCTTACTGCTATCGCCCTTTATCTGTTTGAGCACTACAGGAATAATATTTGGCTTTACCGCCAGAAAAATTATATCAGCAAAGTCTTCAACCTGATTATTGTCATCAGTAACAGTAACGCCTTTTTCCTTCCACTCTGTCAGCTTATCTGCAAATTTATCTGATATTATAGCATCATTTGGATTAACCAAGCCTGATTTTATAATACCGCTCAAAAGAGCTGTTGCCATATTTCCGGCACCGATAAATCCTATCCTCATATCTATCACCCTTCTGCGTTTGTAGAGTTTATTTGCACTCGCCTTTGAGATATTGTTCAATTCTGTCAAGACCTGCTGTGATAACCTCCATTGATGTTGCATATGAAAGACGAACATAACCATCAATTCCAAAGCCCTCACTTGGAACCATTGCAACCAATGCACGGTCTAAAATATCATCACAAAGCTCACTTGCTGTATTAATCATCTTTCCGTAATGCTCTTTTCCAAGAACATCCTTAACATTCATAAAGATATAGAATGCTCCGTTTGGCTTTTTACAGCTAAGTCCATCAATTGAGTTAATTCTTTCAACCATATAATCACGGCGTTTTACATATTCAGCTTTCATTATATCAATTATGCTTTGGTCGCCGTTTAATGCCTCAACAGATGCCGCCTGAGCAATTGAGTTTGGATTTGATGTTGCATGGCTCTGCATATTGCTCATAGCCTTAACAATTCTTGAATCTGCAACAGTATATCCAATTCTCCAACCGGTCATTGCATATGTTTTTGCCATACCGCTTACTATGATTGTAAGTTCTTTTATTGCATCGCCTAAGGTTGCAATATTAACATGCTCACCCTCATATATAAGCTTTTCATAAATCTCGTCAAATACAACGAAGATTTCTTTTTCGACTGCAAAATCTGCGATTGCCTGAAGTTCTTCTCTTGTATATACCATACCTGTAGGGTTACTGGGGGTATTGAGAACCAATGCACGGGTCTTATCTGTAACAACAGCCTTTAATTGTTCAACATTGAATTTAAAGTTATTTTCCTCTGTGGTTTCAAGAAAAACAGGTGTACCGTCTGCCATCTTAACCATTTCAGGATAGCTTACCCAATAAGGAGTAGGGATAACAACTTCATCCCCGGGATTGAGGATAGCCATAAAAATATTTGTCAAGGCATGCTTACCGCCGTTTGAAACTATAACATTTGAAATATCATAGTCAAGTCCTGTGTCCTTCTTAACCTTTTCGCAAATAGCTTTTTTCAAGTCAACTGTACCTGATGCCGGGGTATAACGTGTGATATTATTCTCAATAGCCTTGATTCCTGCTGTCTTAATATTATCAGGAGTATTAAAATCCGGCTCACCTGCACCAAAGCCTACAACGGGAACACCCTGCTGTTTCATCTGCTTGAACTTTGAATCAATTGCCAATGTAGGTGACGGACTGATTGTTTTTGCCTTATTTGAAATTCTCAATTCCATAAAAATTTAACCCTCCAAATTTTTTACATATTTAGATACTATTTTAATATAAAACTCAACAAAATGCAACGTCATTTTTCATAATTTTTTCACAAAGAATGGCCTTCCTTTTGAAAATGTGAGCAGTTTAGACATCAATTATTATTCCAGAAATATAGTTAATTTCATCACAGACAGGATTTAAATCAACAATTTTAGCATATACCTCAGCTACATCAAAGCGTATTTCCTTTTCTGTTTCATTTTCCAAAAGCCAAGCCTCTGCCGCTAAAACCATATGCTGCATTTTTTTGCTGTTAACTGCCGTCGACGGATTTCCAAATTTATTACTGCTTCTGGTTTTAACCTCAACGAAAACAAGATACTTTTCATTTTCTGCAATAATATCTATCTCACAACCGCCTGCTCTGAAATTTTTATCAAGGATTTTATATCCCTCTTTTTCCAGATAGGAAACTGCAACTCTTTCCCCAAAATCACCTAAATCCTTATTATATCTGCTCATTCTTTACCCAGCACCTTTGCGGTGATAAAACTTCTTCTATGAAGAGGACAAAGACCGATTTGACGAATTCCTTCCATATGTGCCTTTGTTCCATATCCCTTATTCTTTGCAAAAGCATAACCCGGATATTCTTCTTCCATCTTTACCATATACCTGTCCCTTGTGACCTTTGCCATAATTGATGCCGCCGCAATGGTCTGGGATTTTGCATCGCCCTTTACAATATATTCAGAATCCACCGTAAATGGTATCTTGTCATTCCCGTCCACCAACAAAAAATCAGGAGAAATCTTAAGTGCGTCAACTGCCATTTGCATTGCTTTGTGAGTTGCCTGACGGATGTTAATTTCATCAATTACCTCAGGTTCAACAAAAGCTGTCGCCCATGCTATCGCCTCTTTGGCAATCACATCATACAAAGCCTCTCTGCGTTTTTCTGTAAGCTTTTTTGAATCGTTTATCCCATCAATAATAAGTCCTTTAGGCAAAATTACTGCCGCCGCACAGACAGGTCCCGCCAAAGGACCTCTTCCTACTTCGTCTATACCCGCAATATTATTATACCCTTTTTCCATACAAATTTTCTCATATGTAAGCATAATTTTCCTCCGAAAAAATGGGCTGTAAAATTTTTTACAGCCCCTGCATTATCCTCTAAAATCCTTTGGACTTTCAAGCGTTATCCTTCCGATTTTAGTACTTCTGAAATCATCCATAATCAAATTTGATGCACGGAATGTATCAATATTTCCGCCTGAAATCACACAACCTCTTTTTCTGCCAATCTGCTCCAACAGGTCATACGACTCCATTTCAAGCACATCATCTTCCAATTTATAGCGATCAACCAATGCCTGAGGGTAATTCTCTTTTAAGTATTCAATAAGATAAAAAGCTATCTCTTCAATGTCCATTATCTCATCTTTTATACTTCCGCAAAAAGCAATTTTCTTTGCCGCCTCAGGGTCTTCAAACTTTGGCCATAATATTCCGGGAGTATCCAAAAGCTCATATTTACCTGCAATTCTTATCCACTGTTTAGCTGTAGTTATACCCGGTCTGTCACCTGTCTTGGTTGCACTTCTGCCTGACAGACGATTGATAAATGAAGACTTACCTACATTTGGAATACCCACAACCATCAGCTTGACGCTATGCTTGCCAATTCCCTTTGCACGGTCACGTTCAATCTTCTCTTTCATAACCCGTGTGATTGCAGGTTCAAGAGAGGAAAATCCCTTTCCGCTACGGCTGTCAACCGCAATTGCCTCAAAGCCCTCTTTTGAAAACTCTTCAAGCCATACCTTTGTCTGTTCTTCATCTGCCATATCTGCTTTGTTAAGAACCAGAACTCTTGGGCGGTTGCCAACAATCTTATCAATCTCAGGATTTCTTGATGACATAGGAAGTCTTGCATCCAAAAGCTCAACCACAACATCTACAAGCTTTAAATTTTCAGTAATAAGACGTCTGGTTTTCGCCATATGTCCCGGAAACCATTGTAGTTCCATTCTTCTTCTCCTTATTTGACATCCCTGTGAACTGACCCAAACTGACTAATAGGCCAAAATCTGAACACTGCCTCACCCATTACTTCGTCGAGAGGAATTTGACCGATTTCACGGCTGTCCTTACTATTGTTGCGATTATCGCCCATTACAAATATATGTCCCGGCTGAACCACAATCGGGGTGGTTCTGCTATATTCATCACCGTCAACCAAGCCCATAATATATGAACCTGCACGTTCGGTTTTTTCCTTGATGTATTCTTCTTCAATCAATTCGTCGTTAACATACACATCGCCTGTTTTAAAGTCAATGTACACAGTGTCACCCTCAATAGCAATTACACGTTTAACATAAGGATGATTTGGGTCTGACTCAGGCTGAAATATAACAACGTCTCCCTTTTCGGGATTATAGAACATTCTGTTTACAAAAAGTCTGTCCGAGCTTTGAAGAGTTGGTTCCATTGATGCACCCTGAACCTTTACAAGAGTAAAGACAAAGTTACGGATAAGAAGTGCTAAAACAACTGCAATTGCAATTGCAACAACCCAGTCACGGATTTCCTTAACCAAATTAAATTTCTCCTTTTCAGGCTTTTCATCCTTATTTTCTGTTGCAGCAACAATATCTTCAGTATTGAATATTTCTGTATCAAAACTGTTCTCGTTGCCGTTTGTATTATTCAAATTCATTTCTTCTGACATAACAGACACTCCTTTTCATTAATTTGCCATAAATGTCAAACAGTGGTGATTATAATCATAACCACCACTGCCCAATTGGTCTTATTTAAGTTTTTCCTTAACCTTAGCTGCCTTACCGACTCTGTCACGCAGATAGTAGAGTTTCGCTCTGCGAACTTTACCGTGACGAACAACTTCGATGTGGTCAATCTTAGGTGAGTTTACAGGGAATGTTCTTTCAACGCCTACGCCGTATGATACACGACGAACTGTGAATGTTTCCTGAATGCCACCGTGATTTTTCTTAATAACGGTTCCTTCAAACATCTGAACTCTTTCTCTGTTACCCTCTTTAACCTTAACGAAAACCTTGATTGTGTCACCGATTTCCAATTTGGGAAGGTCTGTTCTGATCTGTTCCTGTGTGATTTGTGTTAAGATATCCATATCTTTTTCCTTTCTTCTCTAAGCATTCGTGCCCTATGGCAGAGGACTGCCCATAATTAACTTCAATATAATATCACAAACTTATAAAGAATGCAAGCCTTTTTTTGAATTTTTTTAAAATTTTTTCAAAAACAGGTTGTATTATACTCCCGAATATGCTGAAAATCCTCCATCTACGGGTATAACCGTACCGTTTACAAAGCCCGATGCCTTATCATTTACCAACCACAAAAGTGTGCCGATAAGTTCCTCTGCCTCGCCAAACCGTCCCATTGGGGTTGCTGCAAGAATTTTACCTGCACGTGGAGTCGGTGTTCCGTCTTCATTAAATAGTAACCCTCTGTTCTGATTAGTCACAAAAAATCCGGGGGCAATGGCATTTACTCTTATGCCTATCTTTGAAAAATGTACTGCAAGCCATTGTGTGAAGTTTGAAACAGCTGCTTTCGCACCGCTGTAAGCAGGTATTTTTGTCAATGGGCAAAAGGCGTTCATTGATGAAACGTTTATGATTATCCCCTTTTTACTCTCTGCCATATCTCTGGCAAATACCTGAGTTGGCAGAAGTGTTCCCAAAAAGTTCAGGTTAAATACAAATTCCACCCCTTTGGGGTCAAGGTCAAAAAATGTGGTAAAATCAGAATTCGCCTTTAAATCATCAAGTTCCAAATACTCCTTTGAGGTTGTGCCTTTGGGATTGTTTCCTCCCGCACCGTTTAAGAGTATATCGCAGACTCCCAAATCCTCGGCAATCTTGTCTCTGCATTCTTTAAGAGCGTCACTGTCTAAAACGTTTACGCCATACCCTTTTGCCTCTCCGCCATTTTTATTTATCTTTTCTGCAACAGTATCTGCCGCATCTTTGTTTAAATCAAGTATCGCAACCTTTGCACCGCACTGACCAAGCGCCTCTGCAAAGATAGAGCAAAGCACTCCTCCGCCACCGGTTACAACTGCTACCTTATCTTTTAAATCAAGACTAAATGGAAGTTCCATAATTAATCTTCCTTTCTATCAAGTTTCTCTAATGTTTCCCATATACCATTGATATATGTTGCACCCAAAGCACGGTCATAAAGTCCGTAGCCCGGTCTGCCTGTTTCTCCCCAAATCATTCTTCCGTGGTCAGGGCGGATATATCCCTCAAAGCCTTTATCGTGGTATGCCTTTAAAATTTTTACAATATCCAGCGAACCGCATTCTGACAGATGCGCACTCTCTTCAAATGATTTTTCGCCTGTAATTTTTATATTTCTTATATGAGCAAAATGTATTCTGTCACCAAAGGCATATACCATATCTGTTATATCATTATCAGGAGAAACACCCAAAGAACCGCTGCAGAGTGTTAATCCGTTATAAGGGCTGTCGTATAACTTTAAAAATCTTTCTATATTTTCCTTTGTGGTTATAATCCTTGGCAGACCGAAAATTCCCCAGGGTGGGTCATCGGGATGGATTGCCATTTTTATCTTAACTTCCTCTGCCACCTTAATAATACGGTCTAAGAAGTACTTAAGATTATTCCATAAATCCTCATCAGTGATTGCCTGATATTTTTCCAAAAGAGCCTTCATTCCATCCTTTGTATAGCTTGAGTCCCAGCCCGGCAGACTTAAATCCCCCGTAAGAGGGTTCATATCCTTGACGGTTTCTTCCTTATATATAAGTGCATTTGAGCCGTCCTGAAGTGTATATGCAAGGTCAGAGCGTGTCCAATCAAAGACCGGCATAAAGTTATAACACACACAATCAACTCCTGCCTTTGCAAGATTTCTTAAGGTTGTGCAATAGTTTTCAATATATCTGTCACGATTTCCGTCACCTGTTTTAATGTCCTCGTGAACGGGAACGCTTTCAATTACAGACAACTCAAGTCCTGATGCCTCTACCTCGTTCTTAAGCTCTAATATTCGTTCAAGAGGCCATGCTTCTCCTACGGGAATATCATAGATGGCAGTTACAATTCCACGCATACCGGGGATTTGTCTTATTTTTTCCAATGTTACAGGGTCATCTTTACCATACCAACGAAACGTCATTTTCATAATTTTACATTCACTCCTTTGTTCTTCGCACTTTCGTAAAATGCAAACATTGCCTTCATGGTATTTTTTCCATTTTTCTGCTCTATATACTCTCCGCCGTAAATTAAGCTGATTCTTTTTCTATGCAACTGAACATTTATCTAAAAAAATAATTGACCTTATGGTTATATGATGTTATAATAAAATAAATCATTAAAAGGGATGGTGTTAAAAATGAGTAAAATATGTGACAAATGCGGAACAGAACTGGAGCAGAATGTTGAGTTCTGCACAGCTTGCGGAAGCTACGCAGGTGGTAAAACCGAAACGGTTCAGGCTCAGCCTGTTGCGGAACCTTTTGTTCCAAAAAAATATAATTTGATTACCGCATACATAAGTGCATTTAAAAAGTTTGGTCAATTCGGGGGAAGAAGCCGAAGAAGTGAGTTTTGGTATGCTAATCTTGCCCATTTTATAATCGAATTGATTTTGGGTATTTGGGTTGCAGTTTCAATTGCCGGCGGTGTTCTTACAAGCGGAGTTATGGAAACGGGAATTGTTGACCATGCTCATATGATGGATAAACTGTTTTGGGCTATTGTGCCTGTAGTAATTTTTGAAGGCATTGCCTTTGTTCCCTTTTGGGCATTAACTGTAAGACGTTTTCACGATTCAGGAAAAAGCGGATGGTGGTATTTGATTGGATTTGTTCCTACTGTTGGCACAATTGTGACCTTAGTTTTTGCAGTTATGGACAGTGAATTCGGCACAAACAAATACGGTGTAAATCCAAAGGGAATTGGTGTATATCCCGGTGATACAGAAAGATTTAAAAAGCCTGCAAACCATTGGTGGCTTGCAATAATCAGTATTGCTATTATTGTTATTTCTCTTGCCATCACTGCTTTTGCTTTTGAATTATCAAATGATGCAATTTTTAACCCCAACAACAGAGTTATCCAACAGCAGATACAGGACAATATTCAAACTTCACCCAATGCACCTAACGTTTCCGAATCTCCGGTTGTTCCAAACATTCCTGATATTCCTCAGGTTCCCGGGGTAAACGGAGAGAACATTGATGAATTTGTAGAAAAGTTTATGGAAGAACACGGCGGAGAGTTTAATCAGGATACAATTGACGATTTTGTTCAAAAATATGGTGAAAATATGCCGGAGAATATGCCTGCGGATATAGATGAATTTATGAAACAATTTGAAGGCATATGGTAAAATAATGGGGCGTCAAGGACAGCCCCACAGACTGTCGAAGAACCCGATTTTTGCTTAACGCAAATACGGGTTCTTCGACAGTCTGAGCTCCCTCAGAGAGGGAGCCTTCGTTTGAGTCTTCCTCTTTGACGGTGGGAATGTCAAAGAGCATTTATTTGAGCCTCCCTCTTTGAGGGAGGTGGCAAAACGAAGTTTTGACGGAAG
>JAZUMJ010000137.1:0-7652 GCA_045603605.1 Ructibacterium sp.
CATCGAGAAAACCTTGCCGTTGCTTGCTTTTCGCGAAATCGTTCTCTGTAGTACCATCGTACAACGACGAAAACGATTTCACAAAATATACCTTCCTTTTTCAACATCTGCCAGCGTGTCGATACTTTATCGACACGCTGAAATGGAATGGCGAAAGCCATTCCATTTATTTATTTCTTGCCTATTCTTGATAACTGAATTATTAGCGTTGGGATAAATGCAAAAACTGCAATTGATGCAATCTGCATCACATTAAGCGAAGTTACAATAAAGAACCGCTGTAAAATTGGCACGAATAATACCGCTGTCAAAAGGACAACTCCTATTATAAATGCTCCAACACTTGCCTTATTTGTTGAGAACTTAAGTTTCCATATTCCAAGATTACCTCTGCAATTAAATCCGTGGAAAAGCCTTGAAAGGGTTAATGTTGCAAATGCCATTGTTGATGCTGTTGCCCCATTGGTTTTTAAGCCAATAAAATATGCAAACATAGTAAACAGTCCGATTATGCCCCCTTGTATAACAATTCTTCCGAGAACGTTTTTACTTACAATAGACTCTTTTGGGTCCCTTGGCGGACGGTTCATAAGTTCTTTGCCTGATGGCTCCATTCCTATTGCAATTGCAGGAAGGCTATCTGTTAACAAGTTAATAAAAAGAAGATGCACTGCCTGAAATGGAACAGAAAGCCCTGCAAGGGATGTAAACAACACACAGAATATTCCTGCTGCATTACCTGAAAGCAAAAACTGTATTGAGTTTTTAATATTTTCATATACACCTCTGCCGTTGACAATCGCCTTTACAATTGTAGCAAAATTATCATCTGTCAGTATCATTGATGCCGCATCTTTTGCAACTTCAGTTCCTGTTATTCCCATTGCAACACCAATATCTGCTTTCTTTAAGGCAGGGGCATCATTCACCCCGTCACCTGTCATAGAAACAATGTTTCCTCGCTTTTGCCACATGTCCACAATCCTGATTTTATGTTCAGGTGAAACTCTTGCATAAACAGAGATTTTGTCTAACTTCTCAGACAATTCTTCGTCTGACATCTCATCAAGTTCGGTTCCGTCAATGGCAATATCCCCATCCTCAAAAATTCCTATTTTCTCGGCAATTGCTGCTGCAGTTATCTTATGGTCGCCTGTTATCATAACTGTTTTTACTCCGCCAAGCTTTGCATCTGCAACCGCTTTAATCGCCTCGGGTCTTGGCGGATCCATCATAGAAATCAAGCCTATAAAGGTAAAGTTATCTTCGTCACTTAATTCTGCCTCTGTTTTATCTCCAATATCACGAATTGCAAAACAAAGTACTCTTAAGCCTTTCTTAGAAAACTTTTCATTAACCTCTTCTATTTCCTTTATATAATCATCCGTTATAGGAACAACTCCGTCAGCCGTCATTATACCTGTTATACGTTTTAATAAAACATCAACCGCTCCCTTGGTGCAGAGAATATTTTTATCTTCCATTCTATGAACAGTGCTCATAAGCTTACGTTCTGAGTCAAATGCAAGTTCTGATATTCTCGGATGCTGATTTCTGTAATCTTCAACACCAATTCCAAAGCTTTCTGCAAGCTGAACCAATGCAGTTTCTGTAGGGTCGCCGATTTCCTGTCCGTTGGATATAACAGCATCATTTACAAGAATTGCTTCTTTAAGGAGAATATACTCTGCTCCACTTTGCAAATCTATTTGTTCTCGTAAGAAAATTCTTCCTCCTGCATACATTTCCTGAACTTCCATTCGGTTTTGTGTAAGAGTTCCTGTCTTATCAGAACATACAACAGATACACTGCCTAAACTCTCAACAGCCTTTAAATCTTTAATAACAGCATTCTCTTTAGCCATTTTTTGAGTTCCCATAGCAAGAACAATAGTTACAATTGAACTTAATGCCTCAGGAATTGCCGCAACTGCCAGTGCAACTGCAAATAAAAGAGAATTTAAAATACCCATATCCCTATATATCGATAATCCAAAAACAACAATACATATGCCAATAATTACAAAAGCAAGATTTCTGCTGAATTTATCAAGGCTGATTTGGAGAGGTGTCTTTCTTTGTGCGGTTTTATTAAGAAGTCCCGCTATCTTACCAATCTCAGTATCCATTCCGGTTGCAGTAACAACCGCAATACATCTGCCGTAAGTCACAAGTGAACCTGAAAAAACCATATTTTTTCTGTCGCCAAGGGGAGTTTTTTCATTTTCAATCACATCTATGTTTTTCTCTACGGCTTCCGATTCCCCCGTAAGGGAACTTTCATTTACTTTAAGTGAATAGTTTTCAATTATTCTGGCATCAGCAGTTACCATATCCCCTGCCTCAAGAATTAGTATATCCCCAACAACAAGTTCTTCCGCCTTAATTTCCGTCTTAACACCATCCCTTATTACTTTTGCAGAAGGCGCTGACATTTGTTTCAGGCTTTCAAGGGATTTTTCAGCCTTAAAATGCTGAACTGTACCTAAAATTGCATTCAAAACTATAACAGAAAAAATTACAATAGTACTCTCAATTTGTCCCGAAATCATTGACACAACCCCTGCGATAATGAGTATTGCAATAAGTAAATCCTTAAATTGTCCCAGAAAGACTTGCAAAGCAGTTTTCTTTTTTCCCTCAGTTAATAAATTTTTACCGTTTTGTTTAAGTCTTTCTGATGCCTCCGCAACAGATAAACCGCTAATATCTGATTTTAAATCCATCAATACCTGTTTTCCGCTTTTTAAGAAAGCATCCATTCCATTTTTCATAGTTTTTCTCGTCCTTTCCTTTTAACTTTCCCCTATTTATGCGGAAACTATTCCATTTTTTGCTTTATAAAAAACAAAAAAGACCCTGTATGACCGCAAAAACAGTCATACAAAAGTCTTGTTACCGCTTCGGTGTACACTGCCAGGCATTTGCCGTGATGTTGACAGCATACTTTCAACTACTCCCCAATGTATGAGATAATATTTAATTTATTAGTATTATATACAGATTTTAACTATTTGTCAATATAATTTTTCAAATAATTTCTTATTTTTCCCGCAAGGTACAATGAGCCACATATACATAGAACATCTTCCTTGTCCATATCATTTATTGCATAATCCACTGCATCTTCGGGAATTTCAACCGCAACTGTATCTATTTTAAAACTTTCAAATACATCCGCAAGTTTTTTTGCTGACGCACACCTTGGCATATCAATCTGTGTTGTAACAACTTTTTTTGATATTTCAGATAGAACTTCTGCCACCTTAACATATTCTTTATCTTCCATCATAGCAACACAAAGATAAACATTTCTGTTAAGCTTTTTTAAAGAACTAAGTAGCATTTCTGCCCCCTGGGGATTGTGTCCGCCGTCAAGGATTACGTTCTTACCAAGCCACTCAAATCTTGCAATATTAACCGCATTTTCAAGCCCGGTTCGGATATCTTCGTCTGTAATATCAAACCCTGACTTTTTTAAAATTTCGGCAGTTTTTACAGCAAGTGCTCCGTTTTCCGCCTGAAACTCTCCATCCATAGCCAGAACATATTCCTTTTGACCTATTCTTGCACCTTTCAAAGTCTTTTCATAGTCATCGGTATAATACAATGCCAAATTCATTTTTTCAGCATTCTCGTTTATAACCTTTTTGGCTTTCATATCTTGATTTTTTGTTGTAACAACAGGACAGCCTTTTTTGAATATTCCGCATTTTTCAGCAGTTATTTTCTCAATCGTATCACCCAAATATTGGGTGTGGTCAAGACCAATTGATGTAATAACCGTCACAAGATTTTCATTTATCACATTTGTTGCGTCTAATCTTCCGCCAAGACCTGTTTCCAGAACAACAATATCACAGTTCATCTTTTTAAAATAACAAAATGCTGCTGCGGTATCCAATGCAAATTCAGAAACAGGTGCATCATACTTTTCAATTTTTTCTCGAATTTGGGTTACAATTTCAGCCAACTCTTTATCGGGAATTTCTGTATTATTAACCTTAATCCTCTCATTAAAGCGATGGATATATGGTGATGTAAACATACCTGTTTTATATCCCGCACTAATTAAAATTTCATTAATCATTACAGCTGTTGAGCCTTTTCCGTTTGTCCCCGCAATATGCACAAATTTCAATCCATCCTGAGGATTTTCCAAAAAGCCAAGAAGTTTTTTTAGCATTCTGTTTCCAAGTTCACGGCTGAACTTAGGCGTTTTATGTATGTATTCTATTGTTTCGTCATAGTTCATAATATTATAACCTCTCTGCTTAATTAAGGCTTATGCTTCACTATCAACTAATCAGATAAATTTATAGGTTGTTACTGTGTCGTATTTCTCGCCTTTTTTCAAGATTGAGTCAGGAAAATGTGAAATATTTATATTATTTGGAAATGCTTGTGTTTCAAAGCAAACTCCGTGATGCGAGCCATACACTGCCCCGTCTTTGCAAACTCTGTCTTTTTCTATCATATTTCCTGAATAAATCTGTATGCCGGCTTGGTCTGTATATATTTCCATAGCAATGCCGGTTTTATCACCTTCAAATCTGCCTATTTTTCTGTAACCTCTGCCGTTAAGAATGAAATTATGGTCAAATCCTCCAAATTTTCTTATCTGCTCGTGGTCGGATTCAAATCTTGCTCCCATTAAATCATCTGTTGAAAAATCAAATGGAGTATTCTTTACGCTGAGCACTTCTCCTGTAGGAATACACTCGTCAGAATTTGGTGTATAAAAATCGCAATCCATCCAAAGAGAATGATTATATACACATCCGCTTGAATGTCCGTTCAGGTTAAAATATGCGTGATTTGTCATATTAAGCACTGTATCAGCATCACTCTCACCTAAGTAATGGATTTTAAGACTATTATCCTGTGTAAGGGTATATGTAACCTGAATATTTACATTTCCGGGAAATCCTTCTTCTCCGTCAGGACTTACTGTGGTTAAAACCAATGACGGTTCATCGCCATCTACCATCTCTGCATCCCAAATTTTCTTATCAAAACCTATTTTTCCGCCGTGAAGATTATTCTTTCCGTCGTTTGCGAAAAGCTGATATTTTTTTCCGTTAAGTTCAAACTCTGAGTTTTGGATACGGTTAGAATTTCTGCCGATTAAAGCAGAAAAATAACCACTGTTATTTAAATATTCTTCCAATGTATCTCTTCCAAGTACCACATCTGTATCTTTATAAACAAGCTTTCTGATTATTCCGCCGTAATTTAATATTTCTGCTGTCATACCATTTTTATTTGAAAGAGTATATGCATAAACAACTCCTTCACTGCATTCTCCAAATTTAACCTTATCTATTGCCATAACTTTTTCCTCCATAAACTTATTTAATTTTGATTATACACCTACTGTCGCCATTTGTCCAGTTATAACCAAAAAAATTAAAATATTTTTACTATCATTTATCTTATCACCTTTTGAACTATCCTTAATTAAAACTTTTAATCCAATTTACCAAGGAATTATGATAGATATTTTCATAGACATCTTTCTTCATTTGCTCTGTAACAGGTCCATTGCTCTCCATCCTCTTAAGTATTGCCCTTTGAAGCTCTTCCACCGTCATTTCCTCGTACTCTTTATTGGTGACAACACTTTGCTCTTTTTCTATATATACCTGAGTTTCAACTACACTTTCACAAGCTGACACTTCCATTTTATTTTCGATAGTTTCAACTTTGATTGGTTCTATCTGTTTATCCGTTGAACATACCGGCAACCAAATTTCTCCGGAATTTGCCTTAACATTCACAGATATACACCCATCCTTTACAGATACCTTTTCACCGAAAAGTCCGCCCACATATTCACCTGTGTTTTTAGTTGGAATTTGCATCATAAAGTCATTGTCACTATTATTCACGGTAACAATTACAGACTCTCCGTTATAATTTCTCTCAAATGCATACTGTCCTGTTGTTAAGAACAGTTCTTTATAGGTTCCGTAGGATAATGCTTTTGTGTCCAAACGTATTTTACCTAATCCGGAAATTAAATTAGTTAAATCATTCTTCTCCACAGCTTTAATATATTCTTCATATGAAATAGCAGGCCTTAATGAATCATCGGAACCACGTTGTTTTTGCCCCTCAATACCAAACTCTGAACCATAATAAACAGACGGTATACCCGGCAGTGTATACATTAAAATATGAACAGGTATAAAATGACTCTTATTATTTAATTTTGTATAAATTCGTTCAACATCGTGATTATCTGCAAAATTATACAGCTTAAGTCCATCCGGTCTGTTTCCGCCCATTTCATATAAACGTTTTACCGTGTGAGCAATTTCAAAATAATTATGGTCATTATGACCTGAATATAACGCCTTATGCAGATGGTAATTAGTAACTGAATGTAACGTATCTCCATTTACCCAACGAATATAATCACCATGGATAACCTCGCCCATAAGCCAGAAATCAGGTTTTACCTCGTTTGCTACCTTGCGAAGCATCTGCATATAGCTAAAATCTAAAACATCAGCAGCATCCAAACGTATTCCGTCAATATCGAATTCATTTACCCAAAAACGAATTACATCACATATATACTCTCTGACCTCGTTATTATGCTGATTAAGCTTAGCAAGTAAATTATATCCGCCCCAGTTATCATAAGTAAATCCGTCATTGTATTCATTATTCCCGTAAAAATTTACATTACAATACCAGTCTTTATATCTTGAGGATTCTCTGTTTTCCCTTATATCCTTAAAAGCAAAAAAATCCCGTCCTGTATGATTAAATACACCATCTAAAATCACCCGTATTCCTTGCTTATGACATTCTTTAACAAACTCTGTTAAATCCTCATTTGTCCCAAGCCTTGAATCTAACTTTTTGTAGTCCGTTGTTTCATAGCCATGCCCTACCGATTCAAAAAGAGGACCAATATACAGTGCGTTACAGTTAAGCTTTTTAATTTGTGAAATAAACGGAATTAAGGTATTCAATCTATTCTCAGGCTCACCATAAATATTTTGCTTTGGTGCTCCTGTCATTCCTAAGGGATATATGTGATAAAATACCGCTTCGTCATACCATACCATAGCTATTCTCCATTTCATATATTATCAAATTTTCTGTGCATATTAGCTTCATTAATATTAGCACCAACACTTGTCGCACATCTGAGAAGCTGCTTAGCAATAGTTGTATCTCGTTTTGATTTTGCATATTCCTCATAAAACAAAACGATTTGCGTGGCAAACGCTAAAGATTTATTTAGCAGTGGGCTTTCCATATATTTTTACCTCATATACAGTATATCATAAATACATATATAATTCAATATTTTGCATAGCAAAACTACCTTTTCGAAACTTGTCAAGTATTTCGGACAAAAAGGAACGTCAACTTTCCATGCGAAAATTGTCGTTTCTTTTTTGGTTTTCACGTTCATAACAGATGCAACTTTTGAGTCCAAGGCACATTTGTAAAATATTGATAGAGAACAAAGGTGTTTTATACAAAACATTCTATAATTGTAATCTCGCCTTTTATTGTATAATTCTTTCTTGCAATATCCGGCAAAAGGAAATAATCTCCTTTTTTCAACTTTCTGCTGAAATCATTTCCAGAAATCACACCGCTTCCGTGTGTTATAACATATATGCCTG
>JAZUMJ010000138.1:0-18105 GCA_045603605.1 Ructibacterium sp.
AAAATTTTATAAAAAAACTATTGACAACAATCGTATATTGTGATAGAATACGATTGTTGTGCGGGAGTGGCTCAGTGGTAGAGCGTCACCTTGCCAAGGTGAACGTCGCGAGTTCGAATCTCGTCTTCCGCTCCAAAAAAAAGCATCGACTTTGTCGGTGCTTTTTTACTTTATTATTCAAATAATTCGGTTGATAGGTATCTGTCACCTGTATCAGGAAGTAAAACAACGATTGTTTTGTTTTTGTTTTCAGGTCGTTTAGCAAGCTCGATTGAAGCGAAAAGAGCAGCCCCTGATGAGATACCAACCAAAATTCCCTCTTTTTTTCCAACTAATCGTGCGGAGTCAAAGGCATTTTCATCTGAAACAGGGATTATCTCATCGTAGATATCAGTATTTAATACATCAGGAAGAAATCCTGCACCTATCCCTTGGATTTTGTGTGCACCGCCAATGCCTGTTGATAGAAATGCCGAGGATTCAGGTTCAACAGCGACAACCTTAATGTTCGGATTTTTCTTTTTAAGATATTCACCAACGCCTGTTATTGTGCCGCCTGTTCCAACTCCTGCAACAAATATATCAATATCTCCATCGGTATCTGCATATATTTCAGGTCCCGTAGTGTTTATATGTGCCAAAGGGTTGGCAGGGTTTGTAAACTGTCCGGGAATAAAGCTGTTTGGAATTTGTGATGCGAGTTCTTCTGCTTTTTCAATTGCACCGGACATACCTTTAGAGCCATCTGTTAATACAAGTTCTGCTCCGTATGCTTTCATAAGTTGTCTGCGTTCAACAGACATTGTTTCGGGCATTACAATTATTATCCTATAACCTCTTGATGCAGCAACAGAGGCAAGACCTATTCCGGTATTTCCGCTTGTAGGTTCTATTATAACTGAATCAGGTTTTATAGCTCCTGTTTTTTCTGCTTCGTCAAGCATAGTCTTTGCAACACGGTCTTTAACAGAACCGCCCGGATTAAAAAATTCCAGTTTTGCAAGAAGAGTTGAGTTTAACTTGAACTCTTTTTCTATATTTTTAAGTTCAAGAATAGGGGTATTGCCGATAAGTTCATCGGCTGACTTATATATTTTTTTCATATTCAATAAACTCACTTTCAATATAATTTTAAATAATTATATATCATATCAAATTTAAAATCAATATATTCATTAAAAATTATAATATTTTCCTTGACATATTGCGGTTTGGCTGATAAAATAGAAAATTGTTTGCGATAAAATTCTGAAAGGATATGAAAGACAAATGGAAATTTTCAGCTCTACTCTAAATCAAATTGCATTTTTGTTTGGATTTATAATTATTGGTTATATTTTGGCAAAAATAAAGGTCATTCCTGAAAATTCGGCAGCTGTTTTATCTAAGCTGGAAAATACCCTCTTTATTCCGGCTCTTGTTCTGGGAACATTTATGAAGAATTTTACAGTTGAGCGTATAAGTTCAGCTAAAGGATTACTTTTTGTAAGTATTGTAATTGCTTTAATTGCAATGCCGACAGCAGTTTTGATTTCAAAGCTTGTCATAAAAGATAAGTATATTCAAAGAATATATACATATAGTTTATCCTTTGCAAACTTTGGATTTATGGGCAATGCAGTTGTAAGTAAAATGTTTCCCGATATTTTCTTTGAATATTTGATTTTTACTTTACCTTTATGGGTGTTTATCTATTTATGGGGTGTGCCAAGACTTCTTATGGCAGACGCTGAAAAAAAGCAAACATTTAAAGAAAGCCTGAAAGCATTTGTTAATCCGATGTTCATTGCAATGATTATAGGAATGGTGATTGGTCTTGCGGAGATACCTGTTCCTCAATGGATAAGCTCTCTGGTTTCTGTGTCAGGTGATTGTATGTCACCAATTGCAATGATATTAACAGGTATTGTAGTTTCGACTATTTCATTAAAGCAAACATTTACTAATGTTAGAACATATATAATTTCGATTATTAGATTGATTATTATTCCCCTTGTGTTTATAGGCGTTGCATCATTTTTTGAAATGTCAGAGGCAACTTATATCTGTGCACTTTGTTCACTTGCTATGCCATTGGGTCTTAATACAGTTGTTATCCCAAGCGGTTTAGGAAAGGATACAACTGTTGCGGCAGGTATGGCGGTTATATCACATCTTATGTCTGCAGTAACAATACCGCTTATATTTATGTTTATATAAAATCAAGGGGCTGTCTCACTAAATAGGTGAGACAGCCCTATAAATTTATATACTAAATATATTTGCTCCTGATATAATAAAGTATAGTATAACAACTATTCCAAGAACAATTCTGTACCATCCAAAAACTTTAAAATCGTGGTTACGAACGTAATTTACAAGGAACTTAACTGCAAGCATAGAAACAACATAAGCTGTTACCATAGCAACAATCAGCAAAATCCATTCATTGGGTGTCATAGAATAATCGTTGGTTACTATCTTCAAAAGACTAACCCCGAACATAACAGGTATTGCAAGGAAGAATGAAAACTCTGCTGCAAGCTCCCTTGAGGTTCCAATCATAATTGCACCTAATATGGTAGCACCGGACCGTGATGTTCCGGGGATAATAGAGAGAACCTGAAACAATCCTATTAAGATTGCTGTTTTGTATGTCATATCATTCATATCTGTAATTTTTGCAGTTTTGTTTTTATTTTCAACAAACAAAAAGCCTATTCCGTAGATAATCAGCATAACAGAAACAACAAAAGGTGTGGAGATTGAGTCCATATAATCATTAAATAAAAGCCCAAATACTGCGGCTGGGATACAGGCAACAATTACCTTAAACCACATCTGCCAAGTTGCATTTTTCTCTTCTTTTGTTTTTGAGGGAGAAAAGGGATTAAGCTTTTTAAAATACAGTGTTGCAATTGCAAGGATTGCACCAAGCTGAATAACATATAAGTATATTTGTGAACCGAAAAAGCCGTCGGCTGTGTTCATAAATTCATTAACTAAAATCATATGTCCGGTACTGCTTATAGGAAGCCATTCGGTTATTCCCTCAACGATACCTAAAATGATACTTTTAATTATATCTAACATATTTTACCTCCCGATTATTCAATTTCTTCAATGTTATATGGTGTTGTCTGATATACAAAGTAGTTAAGCCAGTTTGAATACAGAAGATTTGCGTGTGCTTTCCATACCATTGGAGGAACTTTTTCAGGGTCATCATCAGGGAAATAATTCTTAGGAATTTCTATTGGCAAGCCTTTATCCACATCCCTGAAATATTCATTGGCAAGGGTTATATTGTCATATTCAGAATGACCCGTTATAAAGAACTGTCTTTCGCTTTTTGCTGTTACGATATAAACACCTGCCTCAGGCGATGACGAAAGAATTTCAAGCTCAGGAACCTTAGCGATATCCTCTTCACGGATTTCTGTATGTCTTGAATGAGGAACATAAAAAACATCGTCAAAGCCACGAAGAAGAATTTTATGTTTCTTTTCAGGAGCAACTGTGTGTGGAAAAACACCAAACATTTTTTTATCAAGAGGATACTTTTTAATTCCGTAATGATAATAAAGTGCCGCTTGAGCACCCCAACAGATATGGAAGGTGGAAGTAACATTCTTTTTAGACCATTCCATAATCTCGCAAAGCTCTTCCCAGTAATCCACTTCTTCAAATTCGATGTTTTCAACAGGAGCACCTGTAATAATCATACCATCAAATTTTTGGTTTTTATAGTCATCAAATGTGCCGTAAAAGGTTTCGATGTGGCTCTTTGAGGTGTTTTTTGCCTCATGGGTCTTGGTGTGCATAAAGTTAACATCTATCTGTAATGGTGTGTTTCCCAAAACACGGAGAAGCTGTGTTTCGGTTGCAATCTTTGTTGGCATAAGATTAAGAATTAATATTTTCAAAGGTCTTATATCCTGAGTCAATGCTCTTTTTTCGGTTATAACAAAGATATTTTCGTTATTTAGTGTTTCTATTGCAGGGAGATTATCCTGAACTTTAATGGGCATATAATCACCATCCTATACTAAATTTATATGAATAAAGCATTCTTTATGCATAAAAAACAAATTTCAATTATTGTAACATAAAATTTGAAATTAGTAAAGAGAAATTATGTTTTTCTTGACATAACACTAAAAATCGTTGATAATGTATATATGTTTAATGAAAGGAGAAGAGGAATGAAAAAATTATTTTTAAAACACAGAGAGATTATCTCATATGTGATATTTGGAGTTTTAACCTTTTTTGTTGATTTAGGAGTTTTTTCTATTTTTGATTTTCTTCTTGATTTAAATACAGATGGGGTTTTAATGCATTTATGCAGTATAACATCTACGATTTTAGCAATAACATTTGCATATGTTACAAATCGAAAATTTGTTTTTAAAAGCAGAGTTACAGGGAGAAAGGGAATTATAAAGGAAATAACGGAGTTTTATTCAGCGAGAATTTTAAGCCTTGTCATTGCGGAAGTATTGATGCAGATAACGGTTATAAGTTTGGGATTTGATGCAATTTTAATGAAGTTTTTGATAAATATTATAGTAATAGTTTTAAATTATATTTTCAGTAAATTCTGGGTATTTAGAAAATAAAGGAGCAGCGAAGTGCTGCTCCTTTCAGCGTGTCGATAAAGTATTGACACGCTGGCAGATGCTGAAAAAGGAAGGTATATTTTGTGAAATCGTTTTCGTCGTTGTACAGAGGTACTACAGAGAACGATTTCGCAAAAAGCAAGCAACGGCGATGTTTTCTCGATGAAAACTTCGCCGTTTGTTATATTATGGCAATTTAAGAGGAACAGTTATGAACTGTTCCCTACAAAAATATTCTTATTTACGCTTGCGGTAGACCGACTTTTTCGACAGTCTGAAAGGAGCAGCGAAATGCTGCTCCTTTAATGCTATACTATTTGTGCACCTGATTGAATATCATCTAATGTGGTGGTTACCACAAGGTTGCCGTTGTGTTCGGCAGATAAAATCATTCCATTTGATTCAAGTCCCATCATTTTTCTTGGTGGGAAGTTTGCAATAAACAATACGTTCTTTCCAACCAAATCTTCGGGCTTATAATATTTTGCGATACCTGAAAGGATTTGTCTGGTTTCGTTTCCGGTTTCAATCTCAAAACGGAGAAGTTTTGAGGACTTTGGAACCTTTTCGCAAACCAAAACTTTACCAACTCGGATATCCAATTTCTCAAAATCAGAAAATTCAACAAAATCTTTAAATGGTTCAATCTCAACCACAGGCTCGGTTTCAGGTTGTTTAAGTTCTTCTTCAAGCTCTGCAAGTTTCTTTTCAGGGTCAAGACGAACAAATAGGGGTTGTGGGTCCTCAACCTTTGTGCCGGCAACAGTTTTACCAAATTCGTTAAGGCTTTCCCAAGAAAGTTCAGGATTTCCAAGCTGTTTTGCAATGGCAACACTTGTATCGGGCATAAAGGATGAAAGAAGGGATGCAATATATCTGATTGACTCTGCAAGATGATACATCACTGTCTTTAACTGTGCTTTGCCATCGTCGGTCTTTGCAAGAACCCAAGGCATTGTTTCGTCAATATATTTATTTGAACGATTAACAATTGTCCATATACAATCCATTGCATCTGCAACCTTAAGATTATCCATAGCAGAAGCAGTTGCTTTTGCAGAAGAGATGCAAACATTCTGTAAATCTTCGTCAAAATCAGTTTTTACATCAATTGCAGGGATTTCACCGTCAAAGTATTTATTTATCATCGAAACTGTTCTGTTAACCAAGTTGCCCAATGTGTTTGCAAGGTCGGAGTTAAATCTGCTGATTAATGTTTCAAAGGTGATATTTCCGTCTGATGCAAAAGGCATTTCGTGGAGAAGATAATATCTTACAGCGTCAACACCAAAGTTTCTAACCAAATCATCAGCATATATTACGTTGCCGATAGATTTACTCATTTTATCCTGACCGTTTAAAAGCCAAGGATGACCAAATATCTGTTTTGGCAGTGGTTCGCCCAAAGCCATAAGGAAGATTGGCCAATATATTGTATGGAAACGGAGGATATCCTTTCCTATAATATGGACATCAGCAGGCCAGTATTTATCATAGTTTTCACCCTTGCTGTCACAGCGGTAACCTAAGGCTGTGATATAGTTTGTAAGTGCATCAAGCCATACATAGGTAACATGTTTAGGGTCAAAAGAAACAGGTATTCCCCATGTAAAGCTTGTTCTTGAAACACATAGATCCTGAAGCCCCGGTTTTAAGAAGTTATTAACCATTTCTTTCTTTCTTGATTCAGGCTGAATGAAATCAGGATTTTCTTCAATATGTTTCATTAAGCGGTCAGCATACTTACTCATCTTGAAGAAATACGCCTCTTCGTTCTGTTTGTGAACCTCTCTGCCGCAATCGGGACATTTACCGTCAACCAACTGTGTATCTGTCCAGAATGATTCACAAGGAGTACAATACCAACCCTCGTATGAGCCAAGATAAATATCACCCTGATCATATAATTTTTTAAATATCTTTTGAACAGTTTCTTCGTGATAATCATCAGTGGTACGAATGAACTTATCATAGCTTGTGTTCATCATATCCCAAATATCCTTAATTTGAGCAGCAACTCCGTCAACATATTCTTTTGGTGAAATGCCTGCAGCTTCTGCAAGCTCCTGAATTTTCTGACCATGTTCATCAGTTCCGGTACAGAAGAAAACGTCATAGCCAAGATAACGTTTAAATCTTGCAATTGCGTCTGTCAATACAATCTCATATGTATTGCCTATATGAGGTTTTCTTGATGTGTATGCAATCGCAGTTGTAATATAAAATTTTTCTTTGTTACACATAATCTAATTCTCCAATCTGCCGTATGAGGCTTATTCATCTTCTTCAAACATTGAAATATTTTCGTTTGAAGATTGTTGCTTAAATGGAATATCAAAATGGTCGTATGCCCGTTTTGTTACAATTCGTCCCCTTGGGGTTCGGTTTATAAAACCAATCTGCATCAAATAAGGCTCATAAACATCTTCGATGGTGTCACTTTCCTCGCCTATGGTTGCGGCTAAAGTGTCAAGCCCAACAGGACCGCCGTCGTAATGTTCAATTACCGTTTTTAACATTCGTTTATCATTTGAATCAAGACCTAAAGAGTCGATTTCAAGTCGGCTCAAAGCCAGGTCAGCAACTTCTTTTGTAATTACACCATTTGAGATAACCTGAGCAAAATCCCGAACCCTCTTTAAAAGTCGGTTTGCAATTCTTGGGGTGCCTCTGGAACGAGATGCAATTTCTGCGGCTCCGTCAGCTTCGATTTCAATTCCAAGAATTCCTGCACTTCGGGTAACGATTGTTGCAAGCTCCTCAGTGGTATACATTTCAAGACGGCTTATAACTCCAAATCTGTCACGAAGAGGAGCAGTCAAAGCCCCTGCCTTTGTTGTTGCGCCAATTAAGGTAAACTTAGGTAAATCCAAACGAATTGAGCGTGCAGAAGGACCTTTACCGATTATAATATCAAGCGCAAAATCCTCCATTGCAGGATATAAGATTTCTTCAACACTTCGGCTTAGCCGATGAATTTCATCCACAAAAAGTATATCATCCTGACCTAAATTGGTAAGGAGTGCCGCCAAATCTCCGGGCTTTTCTATTGCCGGACCTGATGTTATACGAAGATTTACACCCATTTCATTGGCGATAACCCCTGCAAGGGTTGTTTTTCCAAGTCCCGGAGGACCATATAGCAATACATGGTCAAGTGCCTCGGAGCGTTGCTTTGCAGCCTCGATAAATACCTTAAGGTTTTCCTTTGCTTTTTTTTGACCTATATACTCGTCTAAAGCCTTAGGCCTTAAACTAAACTCTGCCTCGCCGTCCTCGGTTATTTCGGCAGAGGTAATAATCCGATTTTCGTTACTATCCATTTAAAATCAGCCTTTCATTAGATTTTTAAGTCCAATTTTAACCATTTCTTCAACACTACCTGTTGCACCTTTAAGTGCAGCTTTTGCCTCCTGAGAAGAATAACCCAGAACAACAAGGGCGGATACTGCCTCGTTTTCATCGTCATTTGAGGGGGTAAAGATTTCGTCGGTAGGAATATCATTTAAATCCATTCCCTTGAATTTATCCTTTAGTTCAAGGATTATACGCTGTGCACCCTTAGGACCAAGTCCGGGTGTGTGGGATGAAAGATATTTTGCATCGTCTGTCACAACACAAAGTGCAAATTTGGAGGGCGAAACATTTGAAAGAAGAACTGCTGCAGTTTTTGCACCAACACCTGATACTCCCAAAATCATTTCAAAGATGTTTAATTCTTCAAGGGTTGAAAATCCGTATAAGACACAAATATCCGAAGCTGATTTTAGGTTCATATAGGTATATAATTTTGCACTTTCTCCAATTTCACCTACGTCCTGAAGGGATGTGAGAGTGGAGTATATCTTATAACCTACACCGCCTGCATCAATGACAGCAAATGTATCTGTCTTATGCACAAGCTTTCCCGAAATATAATAAAACATACAATAACCTCCACATGTTTACAGCCTATCCAAATATTCTAACATAAATTAGAACAATAATCAAGATTTTTATGGCATCAGTGTTGCTACATATTTTTTAACCTGAAACACAGGTCGGTATGATTCCTTTGCACGGCGCATACCGGGTATTCCCATATCTTCTTCACGGTTGACATATTCAAAACTCTGCCATTCATTTTCTAAAAACTGTTGGTTCATTATTGCAAAGGAACCATTGTAGTTAGTATCTGCGTGTTCAAGATGTATTACTGCCATCTTGTCGCAAAGAGGTTCTCCAACAGAGAATGCTGTCATTTGACCGTCAACCCTGATGCAACCGCCTTTTACATTAAGGCTGTCCCAATTGTTAAACAGTTCAAGTACAGCCTCTTTTTCTTCGGAAACAGCAAATTCTTCGCCTTCTTTATTGTCATACCACTTTTCAAAAAGACCTAAACATTCTGACACATTTTCAGACGTAAGAGGGCAGTATTCCCAGTTATATGTTTTTTTGAATTTGTTAATATGGTTTTTCTTGGCGTGAAATTTTTTACCGGGAAGATTTGTTAAATCCGAAACGCTGTATACATAATCAAAATAATTTACATCTTCTGTAATTAAAAACTTATTGGGAAAAGCCTCTGTGAGCTTTTTAACAGTATAGTCATCATACAACCTTATTAAAGGCGTTTCGCCTGTTTCCTGAAAATGAAGAAGAACCTTTTCTATAAAAGGTTTTATATCCTTTTCAGTTCCGTCAGGATTGATAAAACCGATGGGAAAGGTTGCACTTCTGGGTCCGCCTTTATGCTGAGGCATAATGCAGAGCATATCATCTATTATTGCATAGCGAATATCATAGCTTTTTCGCCACATAAAAAGATTTGTAAATGTAAATTCGGAATTCTGACTGCATTTTCGGTTAAGATAATTAGTGATTAAGTCTTTTTTATCTATTGTTATCTCTTGTAATTCAATCATAAATCCTCCATAATATTGTAGGGGCATTTACCAATGCCCCGTCTTGAGGGCGATTTTAAACCGCACCTACATTTAAACAAGTAATATTTATTAGAAAATAATTCCTTATTTTATGAAACTTCTTACTCTAAATTCCACGCCGCATTTTTCAGCAATCTTTCTGCAATCCTCAATTTCGTCTTTCGGCATAATGTCTACAACCGAGAAAACTACATTGGGAACATATTTTTTTGCAAGACAAGCGAACTCCTGAAGCCCTTCAAATGCGGTCTCACCGCCAAAGTCACTTATACAAAGCTTTTGATATTTTTCAGCATTGTTAGCATTAAGGCTTATGGAAACGCAATCAAATAAGTCTTTCATCTGGGGAGTAACATCCCTGTTGTGGATAAGGTTTGCCTGTCCGTTTGTATTTAGCCTGATTGGAAGATTAGGCGCAATTTCTTTGAGCCATCTTGCAATTTCACACATCTCATCAAATCTTATGGTTGGTTCTCCGTAACCGCAGAAAACCACCGAATCATATTTACTCAAATCACGCTTTAAAAAGTCTTCTTTGATTTCTTCAATCGTAGGCTCTCTGTCCAACCACAAATTATCCTGTCCGTTAACGTTGTCGTGATTGTTACGCACACAGAATGTACATTTATTAGAACAACGATTAGTCAGATTTACATATAATGATTTGAAATATTCGTAAGTTATAGTCATAATCAGTTATCCTCTCTTAGTAATATATTTCTGAAAACAGGAGCCATAAAATGCATAAATAATGTGTTGTCCGGCACAAATGCAATAATCTGCTTTGCACCTGAACTTTGAACTGGAATTACAAAAGTTGCCTGAACTCCGTTGCGGAAATTTTTGATACTAAACTTCCCATCCATAGAAGAGGCAAGCTTAGCGCATATAGGTAATCCCATACCACGTTTTTGTGGTGGGAAGGCTCCCATACGCTGGTCTTTAAAGTTAAAATCTTTTTCGTTAAATGTGAATAAATTTTCCATATCCACATCACCTAATCCACCGCCATGGTCTCTAACGGAAATTTCAAGAAAATTTTCATTTGATTTGCAGATTATATCAATATTTTTGTTGTCGGTTTTGCCGTGTAACATAGAATTTGCAACCAAATTATAAATTATCATACAGAATTTTCTGGCGTTAAATGCTGCGGAAGTGTTTTCCATATTCTTTTTCACAAACCGAACCTCACCATTAATTTTATGACCAAGAGAGCTGTTAATTTGATTTACAAGCTCTGCAAAGAATTGGTCTAAGTCATAGCAGGCTAAATTCGACGTACATTCTTCAGGAAAGAAGATTTCATCAAGTGCAAAGGTTTTACCGAAAATATTACGCATACCATATTCGGCAATATTTGCACGGTTTAGAAAATCAGGCTCCCAATCACCTTCACGAATCATTTGAGGGAAAATGGGATAATGTAAGTCCGATAATTCCTTAATACAATATTCAAAATAACTCAGCATAAGCTTGTATTTTTCCAGTTTTTTATTCTGCTTTTCAATAATCTGTCCTTGTTCATCTATCTTCTTTAATGCTTCTTCTAAAGTCAAAACTGTCATTCCTTTTTATTTAGTTTGGGAAACGTAAAGAAATTTATTCCCTGAACGTCTTAATTTGTATGTATATGTTTCTTCAACATCACGAGGGTCTTTATCAGGATAGAAACAACGGATAACGGTATTTTGAACCATTGTACAGGTGTTATCGTCTATCCATTTTATATTTGATACAATACAAGACTGAAATTTCTCTGTGATACCTTGGCTGTGGATGTGTTCAATAGCCTTTTTTTGGCTGTTATAAAAGCTTGAATTTGGGTCAAGATACGGTTCAGCATAAGAAAAATCACCTGTATTAACAGCTTCAATAAATCCACACACCGATTCATTAGCGATTTTGTGAAGAGTTATTTCATCTATAGTGTGGTCCCGTGGTGCAGGTGTTGCTGTCGGAGTGGCAGTTACAACCGGCTGAACTGTGGGAACTGCTGTAGGTGATGGTGTTATAATGGGAGCAGGAACCACTGTTGGAGTGGCAGTTACAGCTGTTGCTACTGATGTTGGAACAGGTTCAGGAGTTGGCTGGGGATCCTTGTCTTTTAAAAGAACAATGGCAAGAGTTGCCACCATTACAACAACAATCGTAATAAGTGTAACAAATGCAATTATAATAATTGTTTTATTTGAATTATCGTTCATTTTTAAATCCTCCCTAATCTTACCGATGCTTAACAAATGCCTCTATACGTTCTAAAGCAGCGTTAATACTCTTGATTGAATAGGCATAAGAACATCTTACGAAACCTTCACCGCTTTTACCAAAGGCATTACCCGGAACAACTGCAACATGTTTTTCATTAAGAAGTGTTTCGCAGAAAGTATTTGAATCCATACCGGTACTTTCTATGCAAGGGAATGTATAGAAAGCTCCTTCAGGTTCAAAACAGGAAAGACCCATATCATTAAAGCCTTTAACCATAACCATTCTTCGACGGTTATATTCTTCACGCATCATAGCTATATCGTTATCGCCGTTTTTAAGGGCTTCAATAGCTGCATACTGTGCCGTTGTCGGAGCGGACATAATTGCAAACTGATGAACCTTAGTCATAACCTTAACCAAATCAGGATGACCGCAAACATAACCAAGACGCCAACCTGTCATAGCATACGCCTTTGAAAAACCGCTGACTATAACAGTTCTTTCATACATTCCCGGAATGGATGCAAATGAAACGTGGGGTTGGTTTCCGTATGTAAGTTCACTGTATATTTCATCTGATATAACAAGGATATCTGTGCCATCAAGAACCTCTGCAATAGCCTCAAGGTGTTCCTTTCTCATAACTGCACCTGTGGGGTTATTTGGGAAAGGAAGAACAAGTGCCTTTGTTTTTGGAGTTATTGCAGCCTTAAGTTCATCGGCAGTTAAACGAAATTCATTTTCTGCTTTAGTAACAATCGGAACGGGGACACCGCCACAGATTGATGTGATAGGGCTGTAACAAACAAAGCTTGGTTCAGGAATTAACACTTCATCTCCGGGGGAGATAACCGAACGCATAAAAAGGTCGATTGCCTCACTGCCGCCAACAGTAACAATAACCTGAGTTAAAGGGTCATACTTTAAGTGGAATCTTCTGCTTAAATAATTTGAAATCTCAGCACGAAGTTCCTTTAATCCTGCATTTGCAGTATAATATGTTCTGCCTTTTTCGAGAGAATATATACCCTCATCACGAATATGCCAAGGGGTTACAAAGTCAGGCTCACCAACGCCCAAGGAAATTACATCATCCATTTCTGCAGCCAAATCAAAGAAACGACGAATACCTGATGGAGGAATATCTCTCACCACAGGATTTAAAAGGGATTTTAAATCTATGCTCATAAGGTGATAACCTCTCTTTCGTCTTTTTCAGGGGTTGAGCATATTATACCGTCATACTTGTATCTTTTAAGAACGAAGTGGGTTGCTGTGCTGATAACAGATTCCATAGCTGCAAGATGCTGAGAAACAAATTGAGCAACCTCACGAATATCACGGCCTTCAACAGTAATACCGAAGTCATAGCTTCCGCTCATAAGGTTAACAGCCTTAACTTCAGGATACTGATAGATACGCTCTGCTATACGGTCATATCCCAAATCACGCTGAGGAGTAACCTTAAGCTCGATATATGCAGTAACAACATCACTGCCGTTTGCTTCATCCCAATTAATTCTTGCACCGTAGCCAAGGATAACATTTTTCTTTTCAAGTTCATCTATAATGCCTGCAACTTCATCAACAGAGAGATTGAGCATTGTTGCCATCTGCTCCAGAGAATTACGGCAGTCACGGTGCAAAAGCTCCAGAATTAAATTTGCTTTGTCGTCATAATTTGTCATAAAAAAATCTCCAATCCGCCGGAGGATAACGGGAAATAAAATCTCTCGTTAAAGACCTCCTTATTAACAAATATATTATTATATCAATAATATCACTTTACAAGGGTCAAGTCAAGAAAAAACTCATAATTATACATAATTGTAAAGTTTTTGAACTTCACTGAATATAATACAAAATAAAGTAAATACTGATTGCTGAGAAAGATGAGCAAATGCCGGAACGACACATAGGTCGTTCCCTACTTAGATGGGAGAGCTAATTATGGATTATGTATATACTTATTCGGAACTTGAAAATGATATCAATTTATTTAAGAAGGAATTTCCCTCTGTACCTGTTTTCTCTATAGGAAGAAGTATTCAGGGGAGACGTTTGTATGCACTACGATTGGGAAAGGGCGGAGGAAAACGAGTTTTTTTCAATGGTGCCCATCACGGAATGGAATGGCTTACATCAAAGCTGTTAATGGATTTTGCATTTGATCTTGAAAGACAGATGTATGAAACAGCAGAGATTATGAAAAATTGTACGTTGTATATCGTACCTATGGTAAACCCTGACGGAGTAGAGATTGCATCATCGGGAAGAAGATGGCAAGCTAATGCCAGAGGTGTAGATTTAAATCATAATTATGATGCACTTTGGCACAGATACAAGGAAATGGAAGAGGATATTGGAATAAAAGGACCGGGTCCAACTCGGTTTTCAGGAGCGTATCCTGAGTCGGAGCCTGAAAGCAGAGCGATTGCAGATTTTACACGGCAAAATGATTTTGATGTTGTTATGGCATTTCATAGCCAAGGTCAGGTAATATACTATGATTTTTGCGGATATGTTCCACCTTTAACATTAGATTATGTAAATAGATTTGAGAGGGTATCACCATATAAGGCGGAAAATCCTGACAAGGCTGCATCCTACGGAGGATATAAGGATTGGTTTATTAAAACCTATAAGCGTCCGGGTTTTACCATAGAAACAGGGAAGGGTGAAAATCCCCTTCCCGTTGATGACCTTCCTGAAATATATGAAAAAACTCTGCCTTTAATGATTGAGGCATTAAAGTTTAATTGTCCTTAATCTTAATCTCTGTTACACCATTTTTGATTTGGATAATCCCATAGCTTCTTGATGCAGCCCCCGGATTTAAAATCCATAATCCGTCCTTTTCTTCAAGATGCCGTGTGTGGGTATGACCGAAAATACAGATATCGGCACCAAGCTTTCTTGCCTCATACTCAACCCTTGCAGTTGAAGATTTTACTCCATAGAGATGGCCGTGAGTCAAAAATATTTTTTTGCCGCATACTTCAAAAAAACGTTGGTTAGGAGCATCGTGAACAAAAAAATCGTTGTTTCCCAATACGTAGGCACAAGGGATATTTGGCCACATAATCATTATATCCTCAACATCTCTATGAACATCTCCTGCGTGGATTATCATATCTATGTTTCTTTCATTTTCCATTGCACGGAGAATGCTTGAAAAGCTGTTGTGTGAATCGCTCAATACAAGTATTTTCATTTAAAAGTACCTCTTTGTGTCTGATATTAGTATGTGATTATATCACAATATAAAGGATTTGTCACTAATTTTATTTTTGCAGCATATGATGATATGAAACGATTTATGTTGAAAGGAGAATTTCTATGAATATTGAAGAAATGCTTAAAAATATTGATCCCAAAACTCTATCTTCGGCAATACAGAGGATGAGCAGCGCCTTAACACCCCAGCAGATGCAACAGGTTCAGGCGGCAATTAAATCTACAAGTAAGGATGAATTAAGTAAGAAACTAAGTAATCTAAACACGGCAGATTTGCAAAAAGAACTTAAGAATAATCCAAATCTTGCAAAACAGCTTGCAAATAATCCTGAATTGATGCAGAAACTAAAGAATGTAATAAAATAATTTTAATATTTATAGGGGGTGAGAATGATGGAGGGAAATTCCTTGGATTTATCAGGAGCGGTGGATATGCTGAAAAATATGCTCTCCAATGACGAAGGGCAACAGCAAATTCAGAACATAATCGGAATGTTTGGAGGAGATAACCCTGAAAACTCTCAAAGCCCCGGTCAGGCTACAGGCGGCATTGACCCTGATAACATTGAAATGTTTTTAAAGCTCCAACAGGCTATGACGGTGATGAACTCGGATAAAAACAACAATCAATCAAGACTTTTAACGGCGTTAAAACCATTTCTTAAACCATCCAGAAGACAGAAGGTAGATAATGCAATGCGATTATTACAGCTGACAAAGGTTATGGAAGTAATGAAAAATGTTCAGGGGGATTAAATATGTATAGGCGTTATTCTCCAGTTCAACAGCAAAAACCCCAGATAAATCAGGTGCCTATACATAATCGACCCAATAATACACAGCCTCTTAAAGGGGCTGTTCAAACACAACAAAAACCTAAACCTGTGAAAAAGGAAACTGATAATATTCCAAAAAAACAAAGGATAGCAAATCCAATATTTAATTTCATACCATCGTCTGTGTATAACCCCGAAACCAAAAAGGTTTTCGGGGTATTATCCCCTGAGGATTTGCTTATTGCCGCAATGATTTTACTTCTCCTTGAAAACGAGGAGAAAGAGAATAATATTCTTGCATATGCTCTCCTTTATGTTCTTATATCTGACTACATAGATTTACCATTGTGAATTTATTGACTAAAAAATATTTTATGATATAATATTTATGTAAATCTGTAGACAGGAGAGTATGATATATGGTTGGAATTGTATTGGAAGGCGGGGCTATGCGTGGAATGTTTACCGCTGGTGTTCTGGATACAATGATGGACAATAATATCAAATTCGACGGAATGATTGGAGTTTCTGCAGGGGCTGTTTTTGGTGCAAATTATCTGTCAAACCAAAAAGGCCGTGTAATCCGTTATAATAAAAAATTTAACGGAGATAAACGTTATATGGGTGTTAGTTCGCTGATTAAAACAGGAAATATTGTTAATACCGAGTTCGCTTACGGTGTTGTGCCCAACGAGTTGGATAGATTTGATGATGATGTCTTTAAGGCATCGGGTGTGCCGTACTATGTGGGGATAACAAATATCGAAACAGGTAAGGCAGAGTATGTTAAGATAGATGGCATATATGAACAGATGGATGTGCTTCGGGCATCTGCATCAATGCCCTTTGTATCAAAACCTGTTGAGATTAACGGACAAAAATATCTTGATGGCGGAATTTCTGACAGTATTCCTTATAAAAAGTTTATGGAGATGGGATATGATAAAATTGTTGTTGTCCTAACCCGTGATGAAAGCTATGTAAAGAAAAAGATATCCACACTACCTGTTAAGTTTTTTTACAGAAAATATCCTAAACTTGCGGAGCGGATAATAGAGAGATATAATATGTATAACAACAGCGTTAATGACCTTAAAAAGCTTGGAAATGAAGGGAAAGTTTTTGTTATAAGACCGCCTGAGCCTATTGTTATAGGAAAACTTGAGAAAGACCCTGATAAACTTCAAGGGGTTTATGATATGGGGGTTAAGACGGCAAATGCGGTTATGGCTGAGTTGATTGAGTACATAAAATGAGGAGAAACAATTATGAAAACAAAAGAAAAATATCTTCCGGAAAGTGTTTTGAGCTAAATGAAGGCTGTTTTAGAATATCTGGCAAAAAAGGAAGATGAGGGAAAATCTGCCCAGTGGATTTGCAAACAGAAGTTTGGAATTTCATCAGGTTTGCTTACAACCCTTAAACTTAATGGGAAACTAAAGATAAACGGTGATATATGCAGAAGTGTTGATACTTTAAAAGATGGGGATGTTTTTACGGCAGATGTTACCGAAGAAGAAAAATCCCAAAACATTGTCCCAAGCTTGATTGAGCTTGATATTGTGTATGAAGATGAATACCTGATTATTATAAACAAACCAAGGAATATGTGCGTTCATCCAAGTATAAAGAATTATGATAATACTCTTGCAAACGGTCTTATTTATTACTGGCAATCCAAGGGTGAAATTCATAAATTCCACGCAGTGAACAGAATTGATAAGGATACATCTGGAATATGCGTGATTGCAAAAAACAGATTTGCCCATGGCGTTTTATCCGAGCAGATAAAAAACCAAAGATTTTCAAGAAGATATCTTGCTATAACCGATGGTGTCCCTGAAGTTTTACAGGGAATAATTGATAAGCCAATAAAACGTGCCCAAGAGGGAATAATGAAGAGAATGACAGCTCCTGACGGAAAGAGGGCTGTTACCCATTACAAGGTTATAAATTTTCGTGATGGATACGGGTTGGTTGATGTATTTTTGGAAACAGGAAGAACCCATCAAATACGGGTGCATTTTTCAGATATAGGTTGTCCTTTGGTTGGGGATTGGTTGTATGGGAAAGAGGAGAAAGAAAAGTTTTCAGGTCATCTTCTCCATGCATATTATGCAGAGTTTTATCATCCTGCCACAAAAGAATTAATGAAATTTCAGGTACCTCTACCTGAGGATATGAAATGGCTGTAGCAACCGCTACAGCCACTCAGACTGTCGAAAAAGTCGGTCTACCGCAAGCGTAAATAAGAATATTTTTGTAGGGAACAGTTCATAACTGTTCCTCTTAAATTGCTATATAATAACAAACGGCGAAGTTTTCATCGAGAAAACCTCGCCGTTGCTTGCT
>JAZUMJ010000139.1:0-14756 GCA_045603605.1 Ructibacterium sp.
ATACATAAACTCATCTAAATTACTCTCTTCAACATTCCATACCTTAATAGGTGTTGCAGTATTAGAAATTTGTTTATATAAAACCAAGCTGTTTGCTCCGTTTGAGTCATCGTGATATGAAACAAATCTGAATCGGTATTCACCTCGTCTTGAAACGGCGTTTGGAAGTCTCTGAACATCAACAGAGTTAAAGATAAGCTCAAAAATACGAGATCCTGTTAAATCAATCTGTGCTTCAACAGTGTAATCAGAGCCTAAGTCCATATCATATAATGCAGTTTCCGAAGTTTTTCCATCGGTATAAGGAAGTTTTAATGTAGTTTCCAGATTTACATTATCAGTTACACGCCAGTTGTCTGCACGCAAGTCTGCTAAAGAAGGCGTATTTTTTGTAAAATCTCTCTCGTACAGAATATATCTGCCGTCATCGGGTGATGTTTCCGATGCTATGGTCGGCAAAACAAAGAGATTTGCACAGATGAATACTATCAGCATCAGTGATAGTAACCGTTGATGTTTTTTCATATTAATTCCTCCGTTTCTGTTACAAAATTGTAACACATAAACTATTTTTGATTATTATATCATTTTTAGCTTGGCTCAACAATATGCTTTTTGTGAAACATTAACAAAGAGAAAATAACAATTAAATGAACATTAAAACGGATAAGTTCCCAAAACGGAAACACGAGCCTTTGTCCTTGCATTATAAATGAGCTTATGATATAATTCTGTATTGGAGAAGTATAGAAGATTTTTTATAGACTTTTGTTTTTGGAGGCAGAAAGATGAGTGAAAAGAAGAGGGTTGAAATCTTTACAGACGGTGCCTGCAGCGGCAATCCCGGGCCTGGTGGTTGGGGGGTTATTCTTCGTTACAATCAGCATCAAAAGGAACTCAGCGGCGGCGAGGCAAATACCACCAATAACCGTATGGAATTGTCTGCGGTCATTGCCGGACTTGAGGCACTTACAGAACCTTGTATTGTCACTCTGTACAGTGATTCTAAATATTTTATAGATGCAATCCAAAAAGGATGGGCTAAAGGTTGGAAAAGCAGAGGCTGGATGAGAAACAAAAAGGAAAAGGCGTTAAATCCTGATTTATGGGAAAAAATCCTTAATCTTCTCGATAAGCACGAGGTCACACTGGTGTGGGTGAAAGGTCATGCGGGCCATCCTGAAAATGAGCGATGCGACCAACTTGCAGTTGCACAATCACAGAAATATAAAGAATAAATTTCCTTTAGATTGTCGAAAAATTCGGTCTAACGAAGTAGGGCGTGACGACTCGGCACGCCGTATATAAGAATAAATTTCTTTATACTTATCCAAAATAATTTTATTACAGAAGATCTACTTTTCATAGACTTATTCTGTAAAGAGAGGAATAATTATGGAAAGAATAGCTATTGGAATGTCAGGCGGAGTTGACAGCTCTGTTGCGGCAGCCATTTTAAAAGAACAAGGCTACGATGTTGTGGGAATAACAATGAGGCTTTGGGACGGCGAGGATATTCCCGAAAAAGATGCCAAGGCAGTGGCGAAAAAATTAGGAATTGAACATCATTTTGTTGATATGCGTGATGAGTTTTCAAAAACAGTGGTGGACTATTTCACCGCAGAATATCTCAAAGGCAGAACCCCAAATCCTTGTATTGTCTGCAATAAATATTTAAAATTTGATGCAATGTTTAAGGCGGCAGAAGAGTTTGGATGCACCAAGCTTGCAACGGGACATTATGCCAAGGTGGAATTTGATGAAAAACGCAAGAGATATATTTTAAGCTGTGCAGATTCCAAAAAAGACCAGACATATGCATTGTATCTTCTTTCGCAGGAACAACTTTCAAGAACGGTTATGCCTTTAGGTGAGTTTGCCTCAAAGGAAGAGGTTCGGGAAAAAGCAAGGGAGTTAGGATTTGAGATTGCAGATAAGGCAGATAGTATGGAAATCTGTTTCATTCCCGATAAAGACTATGTTTCGTTTATTAAAAAACGTACCAACGTATGTATGCCATTGGGTGATTTTGTGGATACAGAGGGGAATGTTTTAGGAAAACATCAGGGAATAATAAATTATACAATCGGACAGAGAAAGGGTCTTGGAATAGCCTTTGGAAAGCCGATGTTCGTAACAAAGATTGATGCTGAAAAAAATCAGGTTGTTCTTGGTGTATCAGGAGAAGAATTTTCCCAAAAGCTTGTATGCAGAGATTTGAATTTTATATCAATTGAGGCACCTAATCAGCCATTCTATGCCGAAGCAAAAATTCGTTATAGTGCCCCAAAAGCTATGGCAAAGATTACACCGATTGGCGAAGAGATGCTTGTTGAATTTGAAAAGCCCCAAAGAGCTGTTACACCGGGACAGGCGGTTGTGTTTTACGAACCGGACAGCAACATTGTTATGGGCGGCGGTACAATAGACAGACAGGAAGGAAAATAACATGGATTTTCAAGAAATACGAAGAAAAATTATAGAGAAAGAATATCCCCGCCTTAATAATCGCCAAATTGAGGCGGTTATGCAGACGGAGGGACCTCTTTTGGTTCTTGCGGGAGCAGGTTCCGGAAAGACAACGGTAATTATACATAAAATAGCTCATCTGATAAAATACGGAAATACTTGTATAGAAGATTTGCCAACTAATATATCCCAACAGGATATGGAGATAATGCAGTGGTATGCAGATGGCGAGCTTGACGAATTACCTGAACACTTAAGTCAATATCTTTCATATAATCCGCCTCAACCCTGGCAGATTATGGCTATAACCTTTACCAATAAAGCGGCAGCTGAATTGAAGCAAAGACTAACAGAAAAGCTTGGGCAGATAGGAAACGATGTTTTTGCAAGCACATTCCATTCAGCTTGTGTAAAATTTTTACGCCGTGATGCCGAAAGGATAGGCTATGAAAAATCATTTACAATATATGACTCTGCTGACCAGCAGACAGTTATGAAGGAATGCATAAAGGAATTGGATGTTGATGACAAGAAATACCCACCAAGGTCGGTGCTTGCAGCAATCAGCAATGCCAAGGATAAGCTTATTGATTGCACTGAATATGCGCAATTAAATAAAGGAGATTTTTACTTTTCTACGATTGCTGACCTTTATGCACTCTATCAAAAAAAGCTTAAAATAAGCAATGCAATGGATTTTGATGATTTGATTGTAAACACTGTTCGGCTTTTTGAAGAATGTGATGATGTTTTAAGTTATTATCAAAACAGATTTAAATATATTTTAGTTGATGAGTATCAGGATACAAACAAGGCACAATATCGGCTTGTAAGCCTTCTTGCTAAAAAGAATTTAAATCTTTGTGTTGTAGGAGATGACGACCAAAGTATATATAAATTCAGAGGTGCAGATATCCGCAATATACTTGAATTTGAAGAAGAATTTGAAAATTGCAGAGTGATTAAACTGGAAGAGAATTATCGGTCAACACAGACAATCCTTGATGCGGCAAATGCAGTTATCAAAAATAACAGCGGAAGAAAGGGTAAGGAATTATGGACAGCAAAGGGCGACGGCGAGAAGATAGAGGTGTATTCTGCACTTAATGAACATTCTGAAGCATATCATATTGCAGATACCATAAAAAACCTTGATACGGAATTGAATAACACTGTAATTCTATATAGAATGAATGCTATGTCCCGTGTAGTGGAGGATGCTCTTCTCCGCTCTGCAATTCCATATAGAGTTCTTGGCGGTCTGCGATTCTATGACAGAAAAGAAATAAAGGACTTAACATCATATCTTCGTCTTATCCATAATGGCGAGGATAATGTGGCGTTTCGCCGAGTTGTTAATGAACCGAAGAGAGGAATTGGAGCGGCAACGGTTGAAAAGGTTGAGGCAATCGGTATAGGCGAGGGATTAAGTATGCTTTCTGTTTGTCGAAAAGCCGGAACATTTGATGAAATCCCATCAAAAACCGCCGCTAAGTTAGAGGCTTTTGCCGCTATGATTGACAGCCTGAAAAAAGAAATAGATGAAGAAATGGGATTGGAGCTTTTTGTAAAGCTTGTTATGGATAAGACGGGAATGATTGCGGCGTTGAAGAATGAAAAAACTGTTGAAAATCAATCCAGACTCGAAAACCTTGACGAATTTATCTCAATGGTTCAGGAGGCAGTTAAAAATGATGCGGCTATTGATTTAGGACAGCTCCTAGAAAATATATCCCTTATTTCTGATATAGACAATTATGATGAAGCTCAGGATACAGTCACTCTTATGACCTTGCACAGTGCAAAGGGACTGGAGTTTCCTAATGTGTTTTTAATGGGGATGGAAGATGGAGTGTTCCCCGGCATACGTTCTTTTGGGGATGATGATGAAATAGAAGAGGAACGCAGACTTTGTTATGTTGGTATAACAAGGGCAAAAGAGAGATTATTTATCAGCAGAGCCAAGAGCAGAACCCTGTTTGGGGCAACAAAGTATAATATGCCATCAAGATTTCTAGATGAAATTCCACTTGAACTTCTTGATATGAAAGAGGAAGAAATTAAACGCTCCGAAAGCTTTTCGGGATTTGATAATTATGTTAAAGCCCAAGGATTTGGAAAGAGTGCCCTCTTGCAAAATCAGGAAAAGAAAGAAACAACTACTAAGTCAGGCAACAGCGATTATGCTGTGGGAGATAAAATACGCCATAGAAAATTCGGCGAGGGAACAATTGTTGCCGCTCAAAAGATGGGAGCAGATACTTTATTGCGTATTGTCTTTGAAGTTGGTGAAAAGAAACTGTTGGCGGCGTATGCACCAATAGAAAAGATTTGAGGAAAAGGATATGTATAACATACTTGCATCGGTCTATGACAAATTTCAGGAAATTGATTATGAAAGGTTTATAGCCTTTTACGAAGAAATTTTTAAAAGGTATAATATAGAACCAAAACTTATACTGGATTTAGGTTGCGGCACAGGGAATATAACAATTCCTATGGCAGAAAAGGGCTATGATATGATTGGTATAGACCTGTCTGTTGAGATGTTGGAGATTGCCGCAGAAAAAGCAAGAAATGCTGATAAAGATATTTTGTTTTTAAATCAGGATATGTCTGATTTTGAGCTTTATGGCACAGTTGATGCTATGGTCTGTGCATTAGATGGGGTGAACTATCTTACAGAAGACGGTCAGCTTTCGGATATGCTGAGTAAACTTCATTATTACTTAAACCCCGGCGGTATACTTATTTTTGATATTAACACAGAATATAAATTCCGTAATATCCTTGATGGTTCCACCTTTGTTTATGATGATAAAGATGCATACTGTGTGTGGAACAGTGAATTTGATCAGGAAGAGGGAATATGTTATTTTGACTTGAATATCTTCACTCAAAATCCTGATGGTACATATACCCGTCGAGATGAATTTCAGGAGGAAAGAGCATATTCAGTTGAGGATATTAAGAAAACAGTAGAAGAATGTAATCTTGAGTTATTGGGAGTTTATGATAATTTATCATTTAATCCGCCAACCGACCAATCAGAACGCCTGTTCTTTGTAGTGAGACGAAAATAGTCCAACAAAAATAAATGCTTAAAATAAAAAAACTTTACAAATAATATTGACAAACAATTAATTTTGTAATACAATGTATTACAAAGAGGGGTGTTAGATATGACTATATCTTTAAGGTTAAATGAAGAGGATACACTTTTAATAAAAAAATATGCTGAGCTTAATAAAATCTCTGTTTCCGATCTTATACGGCAAACCCTTATGGAACGAATTGAAAACGAATATGATTTAGAATTGTTTGATAAGGCAGTTAAGGAATATAACAGTAATCCGGTCACTTATTCTCTTGACGAAGTGGAAAAGGAACTGGGGTTGCAATGAGTTATAAAGTAGAATTTACACAAAGAGCGTTAAAGGAATTAAAAAAATTAGATAAGCATACAGCATCATTGATATTGGGTTGGGTTCGTAAAAATCTTGAAAATTGCGAAAATCCACGTCAACACGGAAAAGGGTTAACCTCAAATCACAGTGGTGAATGGCGGTATCGTATAGGAGATTATCGATTGCTTGCAAAAATAGAGGATAATAGGGTAACAATTTTGATTTTAAACGTAGGACATAGAAGAGATATATATAATTAAAAATCCATCACCGATGGATTTTTTCTCTTGCAAAAATTAAATATGTGTGTTATAATAGATATCGCCAAATAAAATCAAATATTTTTTCATACAATTCGATGTGTATTTTTTTACCCTTTTGGTAAAAATGCAGGTCCTATTTGGCATATCGGTTTGTATGATTATGTTGATTTTGTTTGGCGACATTAAGGACTGTGCATTTTTCTGCGTAGTCCTTATGGGCTGCGCATTTTTTATGCGCAAGATTTTGTTACCACACATTACATAGAAAAGGGTTGAGCAATACTCAACCCTTTTGCATTTAGTCTTCTCTGTGTTCTACATAGAATGTAACCAATTCCTCAAGGATTTCGTCACGTTCCAGTTTTCTTATCATATTTCTTGCACCGTTATATGATGTTATATATGAGGGGTCTCCTGACAGGACATAGCCCACAATCTGGTTTATAGGATTATAACCCTTCTCGCTTAACGCATCATGAACCGCAAGAAGAATATCTCTTGGTTTCATAGGGCGTTCAGCCTTAACATCAAACTTCATTGTGTTCATTATAGTGTTGTTACTATTATCCATTTGTCAAACCTCCGTTCAAATTTTATCTTAATTCAGCATTAAGTTTAGATTTTAAATCAGCTAAAATCTTGTCCATAACCTCGTTAACCTCGTTATCTGTGAGGGTTCTGTCTGCGGCACGGAAAGAAAGTGAATATGCAACACTCTTTTTGCCCTCGCCTACCTGTTCGCCCTCGTAAACGTCAAACAGGTTATAGCTTTCCAAGATGTTAGTTCTCTGGCTTTCTATAATTTTTACAATCTCGCCAACATTTATTCCCTTGTCCAAAGTTACTGCAATGTCACGGCTTGTTGCAGGGAATTTGGGAAGTGCTTTGTAATGTCTGTCTGTTGTGTAGTTTTCAAGTAAAGTATTGAAATCCAAAAGGAAAACGTAAACCTCGGCGCCAATCTTGAAGTTCTTTGTAACATCAGGATGAATTTGACCGATAGTTCCGATGCTTTTACCTTTAACAGATATGCTTGCGCATCTTCCGGGATGGAATGATGGGTTATCTGTACAGGTTTCAAATTCATACTTTGAAATACCAAGACCGTTAAATAATTGCTCAACAATTCCTTTTAGGTCAAAGAAATCACAATCGCCGTACATACCGGCGGCAACAACCTGTTTTTCATCGGGAAGTTGCTGACCGTCAATAGGAATGTATGTTGTGCCAATTTCAAATATAGCCGCATTCTGGTTTCTGCGTGTATAGTTTACACGGAGAGTTTTTAATACAGAAGAAATCATACAGGTTCTCATAACACTGTTTTCTTCACCCAATGGATTTGAAATACGAACCATATTTCTACGGCTGTCATTCTCAGGAATTGCAACCATATCATTTTCAACAGGGTCAATAAATGAATAGGTAAGTGCCTCATACATTCCGGCAGATGTAAGCTCGTTTCTTACTGCATCTTCAAGCTGTTGTTTCTTTGTTTTACCGCCAACAACAACCTCGCCCATCATCATTGTTGCAGGAATTTTATCGTAGCCATAAATTCTGGCAACTTCCTCTGCAACATCGGCTCTGCCCTCAACATCGCCACGGAAGGTAGGAACGTATATTTTGCCGTCCTTAACTTCAAATTCAAGACGTTCAAGAATTTCTTTCATCTCTGTTTCAGAGATATCCATTCCAAGGAATGTGTTCATCTTTTCAGGCTCAAAAGGAAGAACCAATCTTTCTTTCTTAACGGGATATAAATCAATAACTCCGCCTACAACTTCACCTGCACCAAGCTCTGCCATAAGCTGACAAGCACGGTTGATTGCATCAAGACAGTTGTTAGGATCAAGACCCTTTTCAAACAAAGCAGAAGCATCTGTTCTCATTCCAAGAGCCTTTGCACCTCTTCTTACTGCAACCGCATTAAAGTTTGCAGCCTCAAACAGAATGGTGGTTGTGCTGTCGGTTACCTCGGAGTTTGCTCCGCCCATAACACCTGCAACACCGATGGCTCTCTTTGCATCGCCAATAGCAATCATTGTAGAATTAAGTTCTCTTGGCTGTTCGTCAAGAGTTTCGAGAAGTTCTCCGTCCTTTGCGTTACGGACAACTATCTTTTTGCCTTCAACATTGTCAAGGTCGTATGCGTGCATTGGCTGCCCATATTCGAGCATAATGTAGTTTGTTATATCAACCACATTATTTATCGCACGAATACCGCAAGCCTTAAGACGTCTTTGCATCCATTCAGGTGACGGCTCAATTTTAACATTTTTAACAACTCTGCCTACAAAACGAGAACAAAGGTCTGTGTTTTCTATCTCAACAGAAGCATAGTCGTTAACATCCTCGTCATTTTCAGGAACAACAATCTCAGGAACTGAGAAAGGTCTGTTAAAGGTTGCTGCTGTTTCACGAGCCAAACCGATTATACTCATACAATCGGGGCGGTTTGATGTAATCTCAAATTCAGCAACGCTCTCATCAAGACCGAGAACTTCAACGATATCTGCACCGATTGGTGTATCTTCAGGTAAAATCAAAATGCCGGTGGCTCTTTCTTCGGAAATGCCAAGTTCGTCTGTTGAACACATCATTCCGCAGCTTGTAACACCGCGAAGCTTGCCTTTTGTAATCTTAACTCCGCCCGGCAAACAGCTCTTATGCTTTGCCACAGGAACAATTGCACCCTCGAATACATTTGGTGCACCTGTTACAATCTGAATAGGCTCATCTTCGTCAACCTGAACCTGACAAACAACCAGCTTGTCTGCATCAGGATGAGGTTCAACCTTCAAAATTTTACCGGTTACAACATTCTTAAACTCATTTGCAGGATTTTCAATACCCTCAACCATAGAGCCTGACATTGTCAGCATATGTCTGTAGGTTGCATCATCAATCCCGTCTATATTCATATAATCCTTCAACCAGGATAATGGTAAATTCATCTGTAATTCATCCTTTCCTATATGATTAAAACTGCTCTAAAAATCTGACGTCATTTTCAAAGAACATTCTCAAATCGTCAATATCGTAGCGGAACATTGTTGTACGTTCCAAACCAATACCGAAAGCAAATCCGGAATATTCATCAGGGTCAATACCGCAGTTTTTCAAAACTCTGGGATGAACCATTCCGCAACCCAAAATCTCAATCCAGCCTTCGCCCTTACAAATTCTGCAACCTTCGCCGCCACAGTTAAAGCAGGAAATATCAACCTCTGCACTGGGCTCTGTGAAAGGAAAATGATGGGGGCGGAAACGCAAACGTGTATCGTCGCCATACAGTTTTTTAACAAAAACCTCAAGAGTTCCTTTAAGGTCTGCCATTGTAATACCTTTATCTATAACCAAACCTTCGATCTGGTGGAAAACAGGTGAATGTGTTGCATCAACAGCATCACTTCTGTAAACACGTCCCGGTGAAATAATACGAATAGGCGGCTTTGTTTGTTCCATAACTCTGATTTGAACAGGTGAAGTCTGAGAACGCAAAACCACATTTTCGTTTATATAGAAAGTGTCTTGTGTATCACGAGCAGGATGGTCTTTTGGAATGTTGAGAGCCTCAAAGTTATAATAATCAAGCTCTACATCAGGACCTTCTGCAATTGTAAAGCCCATTCCGATAAAAATATCTTTTAAATCATCTAAAACGGTTGTTAAAGGATGTTTCTTGCCCTTTGAACGAGTTTTGCCGGGCATTGTAACATCAATTGTTTCTTTTGCAATCTTTTCATCGGCAGCTGCCTTTTCAAGAGCCGCCTTCTTGCTTTCAAGCTCTGCCTCAATCTCTGTGCGAACTTCATTTGCAAGCTGACCAACAATCGGTCTTTCTTCTGCTGAGAGCTTACCCATTCCTTTCATAACGGCGGTAAGTTCTCCTTTTTTACCTAAATACTGAATACGCAACTCTTCAAGTTCTGCAAGGGTTGATGCACTGTTGAGTGCCGCTGCCGCAGCGGAACGAATAGCTGTTAATTGCTCTTTCATATGTGAAACCTCCATCATAATCTATCCATTTAGTCATTTGATGTTATAATAACATATTTTTACAAGGATTACAAGGGCAGAATGTTAAAAATTTTTAAATTATCCTTAATTCTTTTTGTCAAATCCAAGGGTGTTATCTTCAATAATATATATGGGTCGGGATTTTGTTTCTTTATAAATCTTTCCAATATATTCACCTATAACCCCAACAGATATAAGCTGAACTCCGCCCAAAAACCAAATGGAAATCATAAGTGACGACCATCCTGTTACACTGTTTCCCATAAGCCATGAACAGAAGGTGTATATAGCGGCAATAACGGCTAAGAAACATACAAAAGTTCCAAGTGCCCAAACCAATCTTATGGGTTTTATGCTAAATGATGTTATTCCGTCGAAAGCAAAAGAGAGCATTTTTTTAAGAGGATATTTGCTTTCCCCTGCAAATCTTTCGGTTCTGTCATAGTAAACAATATCGCTTTTGTATCCAACAAGCCGTACAATTCCTCTTAGAAAGAGATTAACTTCTTTAAACTCTGAAAGTGAATCAAGTGCACGCCTGCTCATTAAACGGTAATCTGCGTGGTTTTCAAGGACGTCAGCCCCTAAGACTTTCATTAATTTATAGAAGAAATGTGCGGTATTACGCTTGAACCAGCTGTCTGTTTTTCTCTCTTTCCGAACTCCGTATACTATATCACAGCCTTGTTTGAATTTCTCAATCATCAATGGTATTGCGTTTAAATCATCCTGTAAATCGGCGTCAATGGATATTACACAATCACAAAAGTTTTTGGCGGTCATAAGCCCTGCCATTAATGCCCCCTGATGTCCGGAGTTCCGTGAAAGCTTAATTCCTTCAAAAATTTGTTGACGTGACAAATCCTGAATTATTTTCCAGGTGTTATCCTTGCTTCCGTCATCAATGAAAAGAATTTTACTCTCAGGAGATATTTCTCCACGATCAATCATCTCGGTTAATAAATTCCCCATTCTTTTTGATGTTTCGGGAAGAACAGCTTCTTCGTTATAGCAAGGAATGGTTATATATAGCTTAATATTATTCATTTATTTCTCTACCTCAATTTTTGGATAAGTAAGAGGGCTGTTTCACAAAAGTGAAACAGCCCTTTGCATATTCTGAATTATTCACCGTCAGCAGGAGCTTCTTCTGCAGGAGCAGCCTCTCCCTCTGCGGGAGCTGCACTTTCAGCAGGAGCAGCCTCTCCCTCTGTGGGAGCAGTTTCACCTTCTGCTTCTGCCTGTGTCTGTGCATCTGCCATCTGTTCTGCTGTCATAAGGATATTTCCTTCTGCATCAACAAGATTTCCGTTCTCGTCTAATGTTCCCTGGACAGGTTCACCCTCGGGAGCAGCAGCATCTTCTGCTGTTGTTTCAACAGGTGTAGTTGCAGCATTATAATCAGTAATTGCAACGGCTGCAAGAACTATTGAAGATATTACAAACAAAATTGCAATAACTGCTGTGAACTTCTTGAGCATAGCATCAATTGTTCTGCCTTTGTTCTTACCGAAAAATGTTTCAGCACCGCCTGCAATTGCACCGGACAACCCCTGTTGCTTACCATGTTGCAAAAGAACAACAATAATCAACGCAACAGAAATAATTACATGAATAATAGTCAACGCCAACATCATATTATAATTTCCTCCTCATTTGTCTACACATCTATTTATTATGTAGCTTTCGTACGTTTAACGCTCGTAACCGCTATTTTATCACATAACGTTAAATTTTTCAAGTGTTTTTTTAAAATTTGTTAAACTTTTTTTGTTTATATCTGAGTTCACAAACTATTCACATAAGTTTAATAAATTATTCACCCTAAATTTTATGAATTTGCTATACTAAACTTGCAGCAAGTTAATTGCTGTTGTATGCAAATACATAACTCCCTCCCTTGAAGACCGTTCCCCCAACGGTCTTCTTTTTTGTTTTTATAAGGACATATGCCTTGGTAAACCATCTACCATAAATGGTTCAAGTTCACCGATAATCAAGGGTCTGGAATATGTTATAAAATCGTCACTGATATATGTTCCGTCGTTAATTATCCATTCTTTTGGAACAATTTTTTCTGCGTTGGCAATCTTTCGTATATCATAACTTTCGGTTGAAATCTGATAGGGTTCGTTGCAAACACGTTTGAAAATAATCATTTCACCGCTTTTTCCTGCAATTGCACTGCGAATTGCTTCTGCACCGGCTGTAAATGCCTCGGTTACATCTCGTCTGGAAACAAGATGAGATGCACATCTTTGCAGAGTATTAAGAACAATACCTCTTGCTTTTATCCCCAATTCTTTTCCAACAAGCTCTGATAAATATAATGCCGAGCCTGTAAGAATTTTATGCCCAAAGCTGTCTTCTGCAGCGTATGAAAGGGTTTCTTCGCATATAAATTTTCCATCACTATTCTTAAGTGCCTCGGAAACCGCAACCACAACTGATTTTTTCTCTTTTCTTAAGATATCTATTCTATTAATAAAATCTTTTTCATCAAAGGAGGTTTCAGGAAGATAAATCAGGTCTGGACCGCAACAATCCTCACCTTTTGAAAGTATAGATGCCGCTGTCAGCCAGCCTGCATTTCTGCCCATAACCTCAACGATAGTAACAGATTCCATATCATAAACCGTACTGTCGCATATAATTTCCTTCATTACGGATGCAACATACTTTGCGGCACTACCGTAACCTGGTGTGTGGTCAGTTATTGCAAGGTCATTATCTATTGTTTTGGGAACACCCATAAACCGAATATCTGAACCGATGGAAAGCCCATATTCAGAGAGCTTCATTATGGTATCCATAGAGTCATTTCCGCCAATATATACAAAGTATTTTATACTAAGTTTTTCAAGTATCTTAAAAAGCTGTTTGTATATCTGTTCATTGTTTTCTATGGGCGGAAGCTTATATCTGCAACTTCCCAAAAATGATGAAGGGGTTCTTTTCAAAATCTCAATATCCAAATCGTTGCGTATGTGTTCATATAAATCTACATAGCTTTCGTTTAAAAGCCCCTGGAGGCCATTTTTCATTCCATATATTTTATTAATTCCCGCATCCTTTGCAGCCTTAAAAACACCTACAAGGCTTGCATTGATTACAGCGGTTGGACCGCCGGATTGTCCTACTATCACATTCCCTTTAAGCATAATTACCTCCGTAAAATAACAGACACTTTTTGACACATTTTATTATACATCATATATAAAAAAAATTCAACCTTTTAATGACACTCTTTGGCACTGAGTTTTATAGTATACTCATATTGTAGCCGGCAATAAGGGGATGTAAAAAAAGTGCAGACCACAAAAGGTCAGGAAATTAATAAAACCAAAATAATAAGGTAATATTAATCAATTTTATTCGGATTCGGTTTGTACATTCTGCCTCTTTTTTTCCTATCCCCTCAAAAGGGAATGTAAAAAAGTGCAAACCTTTTCAAATATTATTTTAAGGAGTGAAAAATATATGTCAATATGGTATGACAAAAAAGGAAAAGAATACGCGTCAAAAGGAAAGATTTCGTGGTTAAAGGTTTATGCAGAATACTTGGTAAAAAATCTTAGAGATGAAATTCTTGCTAAATTTAACTTTCATTATGATGGTCTTGAAGGCAGACACTCTGCCGAAAATATTGATTTTAACAGTGAACTTGATGTAAAATCAGCAATCGAAAAGGAAACAACTCAGAGAATTACGGTTGATACATCCTTGCAGGCATCAATAGATGCCGAAACACTGCAAAGGTCAACTGCAGACACTTCACTGCAAACAGCCATTGAAACTGAAGTTTCTGCACGAAAAGAAAATGATAATAGTTTGCAGACTTTTATAAACAACGAAACGGAAAACCGCAATAATGCAGACCAAATACTTCAACAAAATATTGACGATGAAGTTTCAGAGAGAATCAATTCAGACAACAATCTGCAATCACAAATAGACAGTGAAAAGCAGAAGCTAAGCAGTTTATTGGCAAATGTTCTTACCAAAACAAATACTACCGCTTATTCACCAACAAGCAATTACCACCCTGCTACAAAAAAATATGTTGACGATATTGCTCTAAAGGCAGGAACCGGAGATATGCTTACATCTGTATATGATATGAACGGGAACGGAATTGTAGATAATGCAGAAAAGCTTGGCGGATATGCACCGTCATATTTTGCAAGTCAGGCTTTTGTTAATTCGGAAATATCCAATCTGGAAAACCAATTAAACACACCCCCTGAGCTTACCGCAACATCCCCCGACGGAACGATGATTGGTTCGGATGGATGGACAGGCACAGGCTTTGTGTGTACAGCGGCAAACACAAAATATGCGATAATATCTTCCAATATATCCAATAGGATAAAAGGTTTTAATCGCTTTTGTTTAAGATTTGCTGATGCATCAGGAAATAAGTGGAAAATCTGGTCTCCTTGGCTTGATGTTGACGGAGTGGCTTATGAGTTTTTCTATTCACCTACAAGAAAGTTATATGAAGCACTAATACCTGCAACTACTAAGACAGCAGAAGAGATTGTTTCATCTATCCGCTGGGAACGAGCAGAACCTGACGTAATAAGATATGGCA
>JAZUMJ010000140.1:0-2771 GCA_045603605.1 Ructibacterium sp.
AAGCCCACGCATTTCTGCAATAGCCGCACCTGCGGGGATTTTGATACGAATATATCTGTATTCACCAACACCCTGAGAGAAAATATCAAGCCAGTCTTCATAGCAACCCTCACTGCTGTCGGCAGGCTGAATTTTACCTATATCATAAAAAACTCTGTTGTCAACAGAGACAGAAACCTCTGCCCCTATACACCGGTTAACAGAAGAACCATCAGCAGATGAAGGCAGAAGTCTTACTCCTGCAAGCATAAATAATCCGCCCAAATCCAAAGTTACGGTCATAGGTGTTTTTGCAACAGCTGCAGTTTTGGTATCTCCGTCTGAAAGCCTTGCGGCATCTTCCTGTGTACCACCCGAAACAAAAATGTTTCTGCCGTTGGGCTGCAGGGGGATTTCCTCGGACACAGTATACATCTTTAAGTCGGGAACAGAAACAATAGGTTTAGGTTCTTTTTTAAAGAGAGAAAAACCAAAGGTGTATACAGGAATTGAAAGCATAAAAATAAAGGTCAGCACCAATGCAACCGCCCTTGTTTTAGACCAATAACGCATAGATACCGCCTCCTTCTTTTTTAATATATATGATTAATAATGACATTTTACAACAATAATTTGTTTTTGTCAATTAAAGGACGAGAATATTTTATTTTGTCATAAAAAAAGCCCCTCAAAATTATAGAAAATTTCAAGGGGATAAATTAGTAAACATTATTTTAATTCAATGGTATAGTCTGTTGTCAGATTCTTTAATTCGCCGTTCCATATCATAGCCCGTATAATATATTTTTTGCCTGTCTCCATTGGATGAGTAAAATTAAAGTCAATTTTATCAGTTATCGCAGATGTCACATCGCAGTCGAGGAGCATATTTGTATCTGCATCTATCAATGCAATATATAATTTCGGCTCCGGTTCATTTGAATTATTGCGTGCAATTATATCAGCAGTACCGGTAACTGCGGTTTGACTCTTTGTAGCTTCAACCGAGTTTATGTTAAAATCAGTATTATCAAAGGTAACATTGACAGAACCGCCGCTTGGGACAGTATAAGTATTACATAACTGATCGTTTATATATCCGTAATATCCTTCGTCAGGAATGATACTTATTTCACCGCTGTTTCCTGTTGGAAGAATATCCCCGCCGCTGTTTGCAGTTACAGTATAGTCAGCATAACTCTTAAAAGGATAAAGGTAACTGGCAAACCCGGTGTCAAGCATACCAATTTTTGATTTTTTAGTGTTATAACAATCATCAAGGAAGATTAGCATATTATGTTCTGCAGAATAATTTTTATCAACTCTGCTGCCTGAAAATACTCCCAAATTATTTCTATCATCAGATGAAAGTTTATCAGGTGAAACCAATGTAACATCAGGATAAAGTATAAGTGTAGTTGTTCCTGTTACATAGTTATGTGAACCCCATGAAAGTTCCCAATTATTGTAACAACCGGTGTAAATTCGTCTTGTAACTTCTCCACCTTTTACGATAATACAGGTGTTTCCTGTAAGAGGCTGACTCTCACTACCGCCAAATAAAGCTTCGGCAGTACCGCCTGTCATAGTGATATGTGTATTACAATTTACAAGATGAGTATTTGTTGAGCCTGCATACACATTCATTACACTGCCGCCGTTTATATAGATGTTGGTTTCGGGAACTGTCCCGTTTGTGCCGGAACCTGCACCAATAAGATATTTTGTTACTGCATTGCCCTCTAATGTGAGATTAGTCTTTCCTCCTACAGGTGCGTTGTATCCTCCGCCAAATACATAACACGGTGAAAAGTTGCTTTGGTTGCCGATAATTCCATCGCCGAGGTTTGCATTGCCTCCGATAATAACATTTGTATTATCGGTAACCACTCCGCCTGTCTCGTAGCCACCACCGTATACATAAGTGTATTTACCGCCGTAAAGTTTGATGTTTGTGGATGCACAAGAAACTCCGTTTGAACCACCATAAACAGTTAGTCTATCATTGGAAGTAACGTTATTACCTATTTCCAGTGAATGTCCATTTGCATAAATTGTTGCCGCGGTGCTTGTAACAAGGTTATCGAGTTTTAAGTCGCCTTTAAGACTCACTGTCGAAGGGAGAGTTAAAACCTCTGAACCGCTGTAACCTTTAATGGTGAGCCCGCCAGCATAATTTTGAGGAGCATCTTCATAGGCAATACTGTCCATCAAAACAATCTCTTTTACAGCGTCAATGATTTTGTATGCCGCAGCAAGAGTAGTTGGCTCCGAAGAGGTCTCGCCGATGTTTGTGCTGCTACCTGTTGATGAAACATAGATTGTTCGTGTCTTGCCTTCACTTAAATCTTTTGAAGCAGCATTGGAATATAGGGTGTATTCATCAGAAGAAAACACAGGCAGGGTTAAAACAAAACTTCCGTCAGAATTAATGGATTTTTGGTCAATCCAAAAAATATCACTTCCTTTAAGGTCTCTTAATTCTACATCTTTTTTTGCAACTAAAACCGTTACTGCAAACGAATTGCCATCTGTTTTTCCTGTCATAACTAAACTTGCGGCTGAAACCTGACAGCTTATCATACTGATAATGATAGCAATAATCACAATAAGATTTAATTTTTTCATTTATATAACCCTCACTTTTTAGTAGTTTTATTTATCTTATGATTTTATCATTATATAATAGGTTTGTCAAGTTTAATATAAATATGCTTTTAGAATATGTTGTTGATATATTGGCAAATAGTTTGCCTATAAAAATGTAGGGGAGGGTCTCTTGCCTTCCTGAA
>JAZUMJ010000141.1:0-5662 GCA_045603605.1 Ructibacterium sp.
CAAAATAATAAAAACACGCCGTCCCCTGCCACTGATGCAACTGCCGAAGCGATATATACAACCTCAATAACAGATGGCACTGTTGGAAATATAATCAAAGAGGCAGATAACCTTGGATTAATTATAGAAACAGAGATAACCGCATCCGACCGTATTTATGTTTCGGACAGTGATGGCGATATTTCGACTGATGGCTCATCAATATATATGAATGGCGAAAAAATATACGAGACTGATAATAATATATCAGATTTACTGTATCTTAATGATACCCTATACTTTAATGAAAACGGCTCTGTATACTGTACAATGAAAGGACTCGGTTATGCATGGCCGGAAATTAACGGTAATTATAAAGATGCCCGTATAATAAACGATTCAATGATTATATTTGAGAAGGAAAACGGCTTTAACTCAGAATTATGGGCGGTAAATCGAGAATACAACGAATTCAAAGACCCTGTTCCTCTCGTACAGCTTGATAAAAGAATTCGTTCGTGGGACGTGACGGTTGACAGTGATGGTGAAATTGAGTTAGCTGTTGCGGCGGCAGAAGTAGCTCAGGCATCCGAGTCTGTTTCACAAAATGTAGAAATCATATATGTAAGTAGGTCAACCTCGGATTTAGATGTGGCTCCCGATATAGCGGTTTCCAAAATGGAAGCAGAAAACGTACAACGCGGAAAAACTGCAACCTTACATATCTACACATCCAACAGCTCTACCGCTGATATAAGTGAATATGTGAATGTAAGCATAAAAGCGGGAGAAACAGAGCTTTATAATAATTCGGAATATTTGGAGGCAGCTGCGGGTGAGATATGCGAAATTTCGGTTAAGGTGCCTATCCCCGAGGATTTTTCAAAGCAGGAAATTACTGCGACAGTTATGTATGAAGATGAATATAAAAAAGAAAGCAATCTCGAAAATAACACTGCTACAAGAAATATAGGATATGCTGATTTATCCTGTGAGCTTTATGCACAGACGGTTTCGGATGACGGTGAGGCGAAAATTGTCATCGAAAACATTGGGTGTGAGGATGCAGAAAATGTTAATCTTACTTTGAGAACTAACAGCGGAGAACAGATATATACCGAAAGTATAGGAACAATCAAAATTGGTGAAAGCCGTACAGTAACTGCTTCGGTTCCTGAAAAATACTATACCTTCAGCAACCAATATGACAAAACCGTTTTTGTGGCAGAGTTGGAAAGTGATACTGACGAAAGTGCTTCTTCCAATAATATATCATCATATACCCTTGAAAATATTGAAAAAAGAATGATTAATCTTTCAATGGCAAGCGTTGATCTTATGCCGGGACAGAAATTTACTCCTGAAATAACTGTATCACCGGCAACGGATAATCCGGAAATCTATTATTTTTCAAGTGATGAAACCGTGGCAACGGTTGATGAAAACGGAACGGTGACAGCAAAAGCCCTCGGTACAGCAACAATAACCTATACAACAAATGATGCTTTGCTTCCCGGTATTCTGGTGGTAAATGTATGTGAAAAGATTTTAACACCTGTCAGTTGCTTTTCATATAACGAAGATTCAGAAGGAATAGTTATAACAGGTTTTAATGAGGATGAATTTTTCGGTACTGATGTTATAATTCCTGATACTATTGAAGATGTAAATGTAGTAGGAATTGACCATTATGCTTTTGCAGGTTGCAGTAAGATAGAAAGTGTTACAATCGGTGCAAATGTTTCTTTTATCAATATGGGAGCATTTTCGAATATGCCGGTTTTAGAAGAAGTTTCGGTAGCTGAAGAGAATTTGAATTTTTCTGCTACAGACGGAATTTTGTTTAACAAGGATAAGACAACTTTATATTGTTATCCTCCCGCAAAGCAACTATCAAAATACATCATTCCTGATGAAGTAACAGTTATTGAGGCTCATGCCTTTCAAAGCTGCACTAAATTAAAAGAAATAGTCTTGTCTGATAACATAACTGATATTAAAGAATTCGCATTTTTAAATTGTAATTCGCTGAAAAAGGTCAAATTGCCGGAAAATATTTTAGAAATAAAAAAGTATGTGTTTAGTTATTGTAGAGAACTTGAAAATGTTATCATGCCCACGGCGGTTACGAAAATTGATGATTATGCGTTTAATTATTGCACATCTTTAAAGTACGTATTATACAGCGGAACACAAAGTCAGTGGGAAGATATCACCATTGGTAATTCAAATGATGCTTTGCTTAACTCAAAATTATGTTTTGAATTTACTGTAACTGCCGTTACAGAAGATGGAAAGACATTTTCTGTCAAACCCATAAACATCACAAAGGGCTATACAATCATTTTAGCATTATATGACGAAGGAAAGCTTGTTGAAATGCAAACCAAGGTTTACGGTGATGAGGATGTATTATTTACAACAGATAAAGAGTATACCGATGCCAAAATTATGGTGTTGGAAAAAATTGACGATTTAAAACCTGCTTGTATATCCGAATTGCTCATCCGTTAAGCAGCTTGTGATAGACCGACATTTTGGGAATTTAAAAGGCTGAACGAATTTTCGTTCAGCCTTTTGAAATGTTATTTTTAGTACATACCGCCGCCGGCACCTGCCATAGCAGCTGCAGCTGCTGCGTCAGCAGCAGGGTCTGGCTTATCTGCAACAAGGCTCTCTGTGGTAAGAACCATAGAAGCAACACTTGAAGCATTCTCAAGCGCAGAACGTGTAACCTTTGTTGGGTCAACAATACCTTCCTTGAGCATATCCATATACTGGTCAATCAAAGCGTTGTAGCCGATACCCTTATTCTCAGACTTAATCTTGTTAACAATGATACTGCCCTCAACACCTGCATTGTAAGCAATCTGGCGAACGGGTTCTTCAAGTGCACAAAGAACAATCTGTACACCTGTCTTTTCATCGCCCTCAACATCGTTAAGAAGAGCTTCAACAGCAGGGATTGCATTGATAAATGCAGTACCACCGCCGGCAACAATACCCTCTTCAACAGCCGCACGGGTTGCAGCCAAAGCATCCTCAATGCGGAGTTTCTTTTCTTTCATTTCGATTTCTGTTGCGGCACCAACCTTGATAACTGCAACACCGCCTGCCAATTTTGCAAGACGTTCCATCAATTTTTCCTTATCAAATTCAGAAGTTGGTTCCTCAATTTGAGTACGGATATTGCTTACACGGTTAGCAATTTCATCTTTATCGCCCATACCGTCAACAATAATTGTATTTTCTTTTTGAACCTTAACCTGACGAGCACGGCCAAGCTGGTCAATTGTGGTTTCCTTAAGGTCAAGACCAACCTCTTCGGAGATAACCTGACCGCCGGTCAGGATTGCGATATCTGTAAGCATTTCCTTTCTTCTGTCACCAAAGCCGGGAGCCTTAACTGCAACACAGGTAAATGTTCCGCGGAGCTTGTTTACGATAATTGTAGAAAGTGCCTCGCCCTCAATATCCTCAGCAATAATCATCAGCTTTTTGCCGGACTGAACAATCTGCTCAAGAAGAGGAAGAATTTCCTGAATATTTGAAATCTTCTTGTCTGTAATAAGAATGTAAGCATCGTCAATAACAGCTTCCATCTTATCTGTATCTGTTACCATATAAGGTGTGATGTAACCACGGTCAAACTGCATACCTTCAACAACCTCTGAATATGTTTCAGCTGTTTTTGATTCTTCAACAGTGATAACGCCGTCGCTTGTAACCTTTTCCATTGCATCTGCAATCAATGTACCAATCTCGTCATTTGCAGCTGATACAGAAGCAACTCTTGCAATATCCTCTTTTCCGTCAACAGTTTTGCTGTTTTTAACGATTTCAGCAACAGCTGCATCAACAGCCTTTGCCATACCCTTGCGAACAATCATAGGATTTGCACCTGCTGCAACGTTTTTCATACCCTCACGAACCAAAGCCTGAGCAAGGAGTGTAGCTGTTGTTGTACCGTCACCTGCAACATCGTTTGTCTTTGTTGCAACTTCCTTAACAAGCTGAGCACCCATATTCTCAAATGGGTCTTCAAGTTCAACTTCCTTTGCAATTGTAACGCCATCGTTAGTGATAAGAGGAGCACCGTATTTCTTGTCAAGAACAACGTTTCTTCCCTTAGGACCAAGTGTAACCTTAACTGTGTTTGCAAGCTGATTTACGCCGCTTTCAAGAGCACGTCTTGCTTCTTCACCGAATAAAATCTGTTTAGCCATTTTCAATTACCTCCTGAATTAGTCTACTTTTGCCAGAATATCGCTCTGACGGAGAATGGTATATTCCTCGCCGTCAAGCTTAACTTCTGTGCCTGCATATTTGCTCATAATAACACGGTCGCCAACTGCAAGCTCCATAACAACTTCCTTGCCGTCAACAACACCGCCGGGACCAACTGCAACAACCTCTGCAATCTGTGGCTTTTCCTTTGCAGAACCTGCAAGAATGATACCGCTCTTGGTTGTTTCTTCTGCTTCAAGCATCTTGATAACAACTCTGTCTGCCAATGGTTTAATATTCATAATTTGACCTCCTTTAAGGTTTAAAAATCTTTGTTATTAGCACTCTGAACTGCTGAGTGCTAATGATATTATAATACAAAATCAAGGCTGATAAATCAAACCTGATTAAAAGTGATTATCTGTAGTTACAGATAATTATTCCCAATTATCTAAAAATAATCAAGTGTTCTCGGTTATTTAAAGAAAAAGACAAATTTGTATTAACACCCAAATCAGGGGAAATATGTATAATAAATTTGTGTATTTATGGGGAATTTCAATCTAATTGAAATTCCGCACCCATATTATTTCTTTTTAAGGTATTCCTTTAGATACTGTCCTGTGTAGGACTCTTTGCATTTTGCAACCTTTTCAGGAGTACCCGTTGCAACAATATATCCGCCTTTGTCGCCGCCTTCAGGACCTAAATCAATAATGTGATCAGCGGTCTTTATCATATCAAGGTTATGCTCAATTACAAGAACAGTATTGCCTGCATCAACAAGCTTTTGCAGAACCTCAATCAGTTTGTGAACATCTGCTGTGTGAAGTCCGGTTGTTGGCTCGTCAAGAATATATATGGTTTTACCGGTACTTCTGCGGCTTAACTCTGTAGCAAGCTTAACCCTCTGTGCCTCGCCGCCCGAAAGGGTGGTTGAGGGCTGACCGATTTTGATATAACCAAGTCCCACATCAAAAAGGGTTTGGAGTTTTCTGTGAATTTTCGGAATATGTTCAAAGAACTGACAACCCTCTTCAACCGTCATCTCAAGAACATCATAAATATTTTTGCCTTTATACCTGACTTCTAATGTTTCACGGTTATAGCGTTTGCCGTGACATACGTCACAAGGCACATAAACATCAGGAAGGAAGTTCATTTCAATACAGATTATACCATCCCCTGAACAAGCCTCACATCTGCCACCCTTAACATTGAAACTGAGACGGCTGGATTTATAACCACGCACCTTTGCATCAGGAGTGAGAGCGAAAAGTTCACGGATATCACCGAAAAGCCCCGTATATGTGGCAGGATTACTTCGTGGAGTTCTGCCGATTGGAGATTGGTCAATATCAATTACCTTGTCAAGGTGTTCTACTCCGTTAATTGTCTTGAACTTACCGGGATGCCGTTTTGCATTGTTAAGCTCGTTTGCAAGGTGTTTATATAG
>JAZUMJ010000142.1:0-11207 GCA_045603605.1 Ructibacterium sp.
AAGGGTATGGCTTGGATTGTTGTTGAAGAGGGCGGTCTTCGCTCACAGATAACAAAATTCCTTACAGAAGAGGAAATTAACGGAATATTAGCCAAGACAAATGGCAAGGGTGGCGATGGTATTTTAATCATTGCTGATACAAATAACGTTGTATACGATGCATTGGGTAATCTCCGTTTGGAAGTTGCAAGACGCTTTGATTTAATAGATAAGAATAAGTTCAACTTCTTATGGGTTACTGATTTTCCTCTTCTTGAATACGATGAAGACGAGGACAGATATGTTGCAAAGCATCACCCATTTACACATCCTGTTGATGAAGATATTGATAAGCTTGAAACTGCTCCCGGTGAGGTTAGAGCAAAGGCTTACGATATCATATTAAACGGAACTGAAATCGGTGGCGGAAGCTTGCGTATATTCCATACAGACCTTCAGGAAAAAATGTTTAAAGCTCTCGGCTTTACTAAGGAAGAGGCTTGGGACAGATTTGGATTTTTAATGGAAGCATTTAAATACGGAACTCCTCCCCACGGCGGATTGGCATACGGACTTGACCGTTTGGTAATGATTATGGCAGGATGCGATTCAATTCGTGACGTAATCCCATTCCCGAAAGTTCAAACCGCATCAGAACTTATGACAAGCTCTCCTGATAAGGTTGACCCAAAACAGCTTGAGGAATTATGTATTGCTACTATAGAAACAGAAGAAAATAAAACTGAGGAATAATCCTCTTAGGAAAGGAAGAAATTTAATGCAGAACGTTTTTGATACACTAAAAGAACGTGGTTTGATTGCACAGACCACTCACGAGGACGAAATCAGAGAAATCCTCGGCAAAGAAAAAATAACATTTTACATTGGTTTTGACCCCACAGCAGATAGCCTTCATATCGGTCATTTTATGCAGTTGATAGTTATGAAGCATATGCAGAACGCAGGGCATCGTCCAATCATCCTCCTTGGCGGCGGTACAACAATGGTCGGCGACCCTACCGGTAAAACAGATATGCGTCCTATGATAACTCAGGAAATTATCCAGAAGAACGCTGATAATTTCAAGGTTCAAATGTCAAAATTCATTGATTTCAGTGACGGAAAAGCACTTATGGTTAATAATGCTGATTGGCTTTTAGACCTTAACTATGTTGAATTTTTGCGTGAAATCGGTGTGCATTTCTCTGTTAACAGAATGTTGACAGCAGAGTGCTTTAAATCAAGAATGGAAAAAGGTCTTACGTTCCTTGAATTTAACTATATGCTGATGCAGGGCTACGATTTCTATAAATTGAACAAGGATTACGGCTGTCTTATGGAATTTGGCGGTGATGATCAGTGGTCAAATATTTTGGGCGGTATCGAGCTTATCCGCAGAAAAGAGAGTAAACAGGCTTATGGTATGACATTTACTCTTCTTACAACCTCCGAGGGTAAAAAGATGGGTAAAACCGAAAAGGGTGCTCTCTGGCTTGACCCTGAAAAAGTTAGCCCTTATGAATTCTATCAATACTGGAGAAATGTTGACGACAAGGATGTTATCCGTATGCTTAAGCTTGTTACATTCCTCCCAATGGAACAGATTGCTGAGTACGAAAAGCTTGAAGGTCAGGAGCTTAACAAGGTTAAATGCGTTCTTGCATACGAAGTTACAAAAATGGTTCACGGTGAGGCTGCTGCAAAAGAGGCAAACGATGCAGCAATGGCAATATTCAGCGGTGGAAATACTGCTAATATGCCATCAGAGGATGTATCTTCCGACCTTGTCGGTGATGGGATAAATGTTTTAGACCTTTTAACAACCGTAAAGCTTATTCCCTCAAAGGGCGAAGGCAGACGTCTTATTCAGCAAAACGGACTTAGTATAAATAACGAAAAAGTTACTGCTGTTGATATGATTATCACAAAAGATATGTTTAATGACGGCGAATTAATTATTAAAAAAGGTAAAAAGACATTCCTGAAGCTGGTTTTAAAGTAAAAATTGGCTTCAAAGTCTCAATTTTGCATATATTTTGTTACAAAAACTTAATATTTGTACAGTTTACACAAAAAACTTAGCGCTCTTTTTACGCTCTGTACAAAATTAACTATAGAAAAAAAGTTAAAAATAGTGTATTATATATACATACCACAATTACTAACAATCTTTTTTTCATTTCCACCATTTAAGATTGCCGTCTTAAATGGAACTCCCGACCGAGATTATTTCTCGGTCTTCTTTTTTTTCATTTCTTCAAGATAACGAAAACTACAATAAGCCATACAGGCTGAGCCTATTGAACATACTTCTTCGTTAAATCTTACCATAGGATTGTGCGCATAATATTCGCCTCTTTCGTCTGCAAATCCAGCCGAAAGGTAAATATATGCAGATGGTATTTCCTTAGCAATTAATGCGAAATCTTCGGAGGCATTTGCATTAATTAAAGAAATATATTTTTCATTATCAATCTTTAGTTCTTTAATAAAGCTTATAATTTTTTCCGTAAAACCTTCATCGCATTTTAAAGTTGGAATTTGAGCCGTAAATTCAACTTTAACATTTCCTCCGTATGCTTCACCGATTTTTTGAGCAATCTCCTTAATTCTTATTTTGAGTTTATTTCTCTCGTCCTCACAATTTGTTCTGAGTGCACCGCTTAAAACAACCTTATCGGGAATAATATTCCCTACTGTTCCGCCTTGGAATTTACCTATAGAAATAATTACTTTATCATCGGGATTTGCCTCTCTTGCAATAATAGATTCAAGTCCGTTATATATCTTTACCCCAATATTAATCGGGTCTACAGAAAGATTAGGATATGCCCCATGACCGCCTTTACCTGTAATTTTAATTGTAAAATTATCAACCGATAACATCATAGTGTCTGTTGAGTTATACATAAATGTCCCTGGTGGTATCTTCCCTGCACCAACGTGAAAGGCAAGTGCAACATCCGGACTTGGATTTTTAAGAACTCCGTTTTCTATCATATTTATACAGCCTTCAAGGATTTCTTCCCCCGGCTGAAACATAAATTTAATTGTTCCTTTAAGTTGATTTTCCTCTTCCTTAAGCATTTTTGCTGCAGTTAACAACATAGCCGTATGCATATCATGTCCGCATGTATGGGCATAATTTTGGTTTACAGACGAAAAATCCTCTCCGCTTAGTTCTTTCATAGGTAATGCGTCCATATCTGCTCTGAGCAAAATTATAGGTTCACCTTTTCCAATTACTGATATTATTCCCATACCGCATTCAATAGGTTTTAAACCGTATTCAGTTAACTTATCTTTTACAAATTTTTTGGTTACAGGCAAATCAAGTCCCGCTTCAGCATTTTTATGAATAAATCTTCTGTTTTTAATTGTTTCGTTCTTTAGTTCAATTGCCCGATTATAAAAATTCAAATTAATCACCTCGGGGTTAGTATGCCCAGAACCATGAAAAATCCACAGATTTTTTAAATCTGTGGATTTTTATAATTAACTATTTCAAGAATCCTGCAATAATTCGTTCTTGAGCTTCTTCTTCCGTCAGTCCCAATGTCCTGAGTTTTAAAATTTGTTCACCGGCAATTTTACCTATTGCAGCCTCGTGTATCAGCTCTGCATCAATATTTGACGCTTCAAGAGCAGGGATTGCATTAACTGTTCCGTTATCTGCAAGGATTGCGTCACATTCGGAATGACCTGTACATCTGGCATTTCCGTGTATACAGGATTTAAACTCCTGATAAGAATTTCCTTTGGCAACAGAACGGGAAATCAATTCAACACCTGAATCATCGCCGTCCATAATAATATCGAAATCAGAAATTGCCTTTTCGATGCCGTCTGTCATAAGTCTTTCTCTTACGATAAGCCTTGCATCTGCACCAAGTTTAGCTGTGGTTTTTCTATTGCTGTCATCTACACCGCCAATCTGGACAGTATCCATTTCAAGGCTTGCACCTTCTTTAAGTTCAATATCTGTAACAGGATTAATTTTCTTCTTACCATTTCCTTTTCCTGTTCCGATATGCTTTTCCTTGTATAAGACCTTTGCACCCTTTTCTAAAATAAAACGGTGTACTCCATCGTGCTGAGCCTCATTGTTATCATCTGTATGAACGCCGCAGCCTGCGATAATGGTTACATCAGCACACTCTCCTATATAAAAATCGTTATATGCCACATCGTTAATTCCGCCTTTGTTAACGCAAGCCGGAATATATACATTTTCACCTTTTGTATAGGGTTTAACTGTAATGTTAATACCTTTTCCGTCTTCTCTTGATTCTATTTTAATATTTTCGGTTGATTGTCTTGCGGCACATCCGCCGTTTTCTCTTATATTATATGCTCCGTTAAACTCACCTGTAAAATCGGAAACAGTCCTCAAAAGCTTATCTGTAATACTATTTATATCCAAAATTTTTCACCTCTTTTATACCTTGGCGTCATCTCTCCCTAAAGGACAGCGCACAGATTTTTCGTTTGCGAAGAGTGTTGGCCAAACAGCATCTCTGCTTCCTGCCTCTCGCACTTTTCCATCTGCGATAACAATTATATCATCGGCAATATTAAGTATTCTCTCCTGATGAGAAATAATCAATAAGGTGCCGTTATTCTCTCTTCTTAGTTCTTCAAAGGTTTCAACCAATCTTGAAAAACTCCACAAATCAATTCCTGCCTCAGGCTCGTCAAAGATGGATAACTTTGCATTTCTTGCAAGAACAGATGCAATCTCTATTCTTTTAATCTCTCCACCTGAAAGACTTGAATTTAGTTCACGATTGATATATTCATTTGCACAAAGACCAACCTTACCCAAATATCCGCATAAAACTCCTTCTGAAAGCTCTGTGCCGGCAGAAAGCTCGAGTAAATCTTTTACAGTTAAACCTTTAAATCTAACAGGTTGCTGAAACGCAAAGGCAATACCAAGCTTTGCTCTTTCGGTAATATCTAAATTGGTTATCTCTTTGCCATCAAAATAAATTTTACCGGATGTTGGCTGTTCAATTCCTGCGATAACTTTGGCAAGAGTTGTTTTTCCGCCGCCATTTGGACCTGTAACAACAACAAGTCTGCCCTCGTCTACATTGAGATTTATGCCATTTAATATTTTTTCACCATCACGTAAATTCCAAACAATACTCTCCAAATTTAACATACTTTTCTTCCTTTCAAATATATGGACAGCCGCCAAAAACTTGGCGGCTATCTTTTTATCTTGCTTTGGTTTCAATCTCGTTAAGTATGCTTACAATAAACTCGTCAAGCTTCATAGCACCCTTGTCACCCTCTTTTCTTGAACGAACTGCAACTGCACCATCAGCCTGTTCTTTTTCACCTACAACAAGCATATAAGGAAGCTTTTCAAGCTGAGCTTCACGAATTTTATAGCCTATCTTTTCATTTCTTGTATCAACTTCAACTCTTATTCCCTTGTCCATCAATGCATCCTGTACCTGCTTTGCATAATCCAAATAATGTTCTGATATAGGTAAAACCTTAACCTGTATAGGAGCAAGCCAGGTTGGTAATGCACCTGCATATTTTTCAATAAGCAATGCAAGGGTTCTTTCATAACAACCAAGTGATGTTCTGTGTATAACGTATGGATACTTCTTTTGACCGTCAGAATCAATATATTCCATTCCGAAACGCTCTGCCAACTGGAAGTCAATCTGCACAGTTATCAAAGTATCTTCTTTACCGAATACATTCTTCATCTGGATATCAAGCTTAGGACCATAGAAAGCTGCCTCTCCTGCTTCTTCGGTATAATCAATACCAATTGCATCAAGGATATTACGCATACGATCCTGAACACGTTCCCATTCTTCAGCTGAACCAATATATTTTTCCTTATTGTTTTCATCCCACTTTGAGAAACGATATGTTACATCTTCTGCCAATCCCAATGTTTCAAGAATATATTTTGCAAGGTCAACACAGCCTTTAAATTCGTCCTCTAACTGGTCAGGACGGCAAGCCAGATGTCCTTCGGAGATTGTGAACTGACGAACTCTTATCAAGCCGTGCATCTCACCTGAATCTTCGTTTCTGAACAATGTAGATGTTTCATTATAACGAAGTGGCAAATCTCTATAACTTCTCATATCTGCAAGATATGCCTGGAACTGGAACGGACAGGTCATAGGACGAAGTGCAAAGACCTCTTTTGATTCGTCATCAGGGTCACCAAGGATAAACATTCCGTCACGATAATGATCCCAATGTCCTGAAATTTTATACAAATCACGTTTTGCCATAAATGGAGTTTTGGTCAGCAAATAGCCTCTTCTCTGTTCCTCGTCCTCAACAAAACGCTGAAGTGTCTGGATAACTCTTGCACCCTTTGGAAGCATTATAGGCAAGCCCTGACCAATATAGTCAACGGTTTTAAAATAACCAAGTTCTCTGCCAAGCTTATTGTGGTCTCTCTTCTTTGCCTCTTCAAGCTGTTCAAGATATTCATCAAGTTCAGCTTTTTTAGGAAATGCTGTTCCGTATATACGAGTAAGCATCTTATTCTTCTCATCGCCACGCCAATATGCACCTGCTGTATATTGAAGCTTTATAGCCTTTAATTTACCTGTTGACATAAGATGGGGGCCTGCACACAAATCTGTAAAATCCCCCTGACGATAAAAGGAAATTACCTCTCCTTCAGGTAAATCTTCAATTAATTCAACCTTATAATCCTCGCCAAGGTCTTTCATCATTGCGATTGCCTCGTCTTTTGGTAATTCAAATCTCTCGATAGAAATGTTTTCTTTTATAATTTTCTTCATTTCTGCTTCTATCTTGTCTAAATCACCTGCATTGACAGGAGTTTCAAAATCGAAATCATAGTAAAAACCGTTTTCGATTGCAGGACCGATTGCAAGCTTTGTTTCAGGATACAATCTTTTTACCGCCTGAGCCATAACGTGTGATGCTGTATGACGATACGCAGATCTTCCTCCCTCTGTATCCCATGTCAGGAAGTTTACAGAACAATCCTCCTCAGGAACAGTTCTTAAATCCACAATCTTTCCATCCATTTCAGCAGCCATACAAACTCTTGCCAAGCCTTCGCTGATAGCAGCTGCCATTTCAATCAAAGATGTTCCTTTATCAAATTCTTTAACGTCTCCGCCTTTTAAAGTTACCTTAATCATACATATATCTCCTTTAAACATAAAATCCATATACTAAAGTCCTATGAAAATTTCAGCAAGAACTCCGAACAAAATTCCAAGCAACGCTCCTGCCAAAACCTCCAAGGGAGTATGTCCAAGCAATTCTTTAAGTCTGATTTGCTTTTCTAATGGGTCAGGTTCGTTCCATGCATCAATTATCATATTAATCATTTTTGCCTGCTGCCCTGCAGCACGCCTGATACCCGATGCGTCATACATAACCACAAGTGCAAATGCACAACAAATTACAAACATTTCACTGTCAAAGCCCACTTTAATACCGATACAGGTTGCAAGAGATGTAACAATCGTAGAATGTGATGATGGCATTCCGCCGGGGCCCATAAATCGGGTCATATCAAGTTTTTTATCTTTTATCCACACCAGAAATCCCTTTAAAACACAAGAGAAAATCCAGGCAAATAAAACAACAAAAAACACTCTGTTATTTAAAAATTCTTCAAGATATCTATTCATTACATTATCCATCCTTAATACTCACGGCTTAGAAGATAATCAGCCAAAGATACCAAAAACTCTGAGCCTTCTATATCCTTAATCTGGGCTTTTGCATCTTCTGTTAACCTAAGTAATTCAGCTTCTGCATTTTTAAGACCCATTAATGTGACAAATGTATTTTTATTACTTTTATCATCACTTCCTACAGGCTTTCCCAAAACATCCTGATTACCGATTACATCAAGTATATCATCTTTTATTTGAAATGCCAACCCTAAATTCCGCGAAAATTTTACAATTTTTTGATAATTTATATCATTTGCATCAGTTATTCCGCCACAAATACAACCGCAAACCGCTGAAGCATATATTAAATCCCCTGTTTTTCGGTTATGAAGATTTGTAAGCTCCTCCAATACTACGTTAGTTCGGTTTTCAGATTCCAAATCAATTACCTGTCCGCCAATCATACCATATGCTCCGGATGCTGTTGATAATATGTTTATTATTTTAATCAGCTTTTCCGTAGATAATTCAATAAATTTACCGGTGTCGGATAAAATTTCAAATGCTCGGTTTAAAAGCCCGTCACCTGCAAGCAGAGCAATGTTTTCTTCAAATACCTTATGGCAGGTAGGTCTTCCTCTGCGTAAATCATCGTCATCCATACATGGTAAATCATCGTGTATAAGAGAATAGTTATGCACACATTCTACAGCAAGGGCAACCTTTGCCGCATCTTCTGCATTTCCGCCGAATATATCGGAAACCGCCATCAAAAGTACAGGACGAATTCGTTTTCCGCCTGCAGTAATTCCATACTTCATTGCATCAAAAACACTCTGTTGTGGTAGAGTATCAGTATTAAATTCCTTTTCTATCTCTAAATTTATTTTGTCAAGATAAAGCTGATACTGTGTTTGAAAATCCATAACTATCTCTCCTGTAAGCTCTATAACGATTCAAATGGTTCTTCTGCCATTTCGCCTGTTTCACGATTTTTCATTAAAATACTTATCTTCTGCTCTGCACTGTCAAGAGCAGATGTGCATTCCTTTGTTAAACGTATGCCTTTTTCATATAATTCAAGCATATCCTCAAGACTAATATCTCCGCTTTCAAGTGCCTTAACTACACTTTCAAGCTCTTTTAGATTTGTTTCAAAATTCTGTTTGTTTTCCATAATAATCTCCATTCCACCGCCTTGCATCGGTACAAAACCAAATTAAATATCTCCTATCTCCGCTCTGTTTATCTTTTCAACAGTCGTATAGACACTGCCGTCGTTAAGCATAATTTGAATTTTATCTCCTGTTTCAACCTGTTGGGTTTTTCTTAACACCTGACCATCTTCGGTTTTAGCAACAGAAAAGCCTCTGGTCATAACAGCAAGTGGATTTAAGTTTTCTAACTTTGAAACTTCAAGCTTTAATTCCTGATTTTTCTTGTTGAAAACATCAACGCAACCCTTTTCAAATAACTGGGCTAATCTGTCAAGATACATCCGCTCTTCGTTTACCTTAAGTAACGGATTTTTAAACGCAGGTCGTTCTGATAGATTTTTGACCTTAAGCCGTGAATTTTCAGTAAAATGAACTGCTTGTTTATGCAGTCTTGCATAAACATTATTAAACTTCTCAGCAAGCTCTGTCTGAGATGGAACTGCAAGTTCTGCTGCTGCCGATGGCGTGGGTGCTCTTAAATCTGCAACAAAATCCGATATAGTAAAATCAATTTCGTGACCTACAGCAGAAATAACAGGGATATGGCTGTCAAAAATGGTTCTTGCAACAATTTCTTCATTGAATGACCATAAATCCTCGATTGAACCTCCGCCTCTGCCTACAATCAGCACATCGGCACTGTTTGTTTCATTAAAGTATTTAATTGCCTCAACAATACTCTGTGCAGAGTTTTCACCCTGAACCAAAACAGGGTATAAAATCACATCAGAATATGAAAATCTTCGTGTTAAAACATTGATTATATCCCTAATAGCTGCACCTGTAGGTGCTGTAACAACCCCAACTCGTTTAGGGTATTTTGGAATTGGCTTTTTATGTACAGGGTCAAACAAACCCTCCTGATTAAGCTTATTTTTAAGCTTTTCAAATGCAACGTATAAATCACCTATTCCATCCTGTTGCATATCATCAATATAAAGTTGATACTGACCATCACGTTCATACACCGTAATTCTTCCGTGAGCAACCACCTTCATACCATTTTCAGGTTTGAAGTTGAGCTTGGCAGCACTGCCCCTGAACATAACCGCCCGCATAACTCCGCTTTCATCCTTTAAGGACATATACATATGCCCTGATGAATGAGCCTTGAAGTTGGAAAGCTCTCCTTTAACCAAAACATCGGTCAAAATTTCGTCTCTGTTCATTATATCTTTGATGTATAAATTAACCTGGGTAACCGACAAAGCTTGTCTTTCAATCATAGAGCTTACACCTCCTTTATTTTAATTACAACCAAAGCAGAGCAGTGCATAAGAACTGCTCTACAAGAAAATATTCTTTTATTTAATCTGGAATTTTATCTTATCTAAAACACCGTTTACAAAAGGTGCTGACTCTTCGCCGTCATATTCAACAGCCAAAGAGACACCTTCATTTATCGAAACATTAGGCGGAATACTGTCTACATACTTCATCTCATAAACCGCAAGACGCATAACCGCCATACAGACATTAGATATTCTGTCAGGTGACCACGCCTTTGAATTTTCTGCAATAACAGCATCAATTTCTTCTATATGGGATATGGCACCGAATACAACATCTCGAATATATTCTTCTTGTTTTCCTGCATCATTTTCAGCAAAAAAATCTTCGATAATATCATTTATTACATCAGGCTGAAATCTATATTCAAACAGCAAAATAAATGCATATTCTCTGGCTTTTCTTCTGTTCATCATTGTTGTAAACTACTCCTCTGTTTCCTTGGCAGATTCTTCAACTGCCTCAACATTTGAATCATTAACTTCCTCTGTTTCAGGTTCATTCTGTTCTTTCTTATCGGTTTTAGGAACATTAACACCATCTACAGAAATATTAACAGCAGTAACAACCAAGCCTGTCATAGACTCAACTTCATTTTTAACCTTTTCCTGAAGTTCCCATGCTACATCAGGAATTTTTGCACCATATTCAGCAATTATAGAAAGATTGAGAACAACATTTTTTTCGTCAACCGAAAGCTTAACGCCCTTTGACGGAACCTTTTTTCCAAGGAGTTCTGCAAAGCCAACAGAAATTCCGCCGCCCATTCCTGCAACACCTTTTACTTCGGAGGCTGCAAGAGATGCAATTATCGAAATAACCTCATCTGCAATATTAACATTACCATTTTCTTCAATTTCAGGATAAACTGTATTTTCCATATGTTTACACTCCTTATATGAATTGACTTTTTTATTCAATATATTATAGTATACCAAATATATTTCAAATTGTCTACTTATTTTTAAAATAAATTTAATTTTTTATCTTTTAAGGAGTATGTGTTTATCTTAATATCTGTATCTAATCATATTCCATGAATGTTTCTTTAACATAATTCTATGTATATTTC
>JAZUMJ010000143.1:0-5444 GCA_045603605.1 Ructibacterium sp.
CGTGGATGCTGTAGCTGCGGCATAGGTCGGAAGTGAACCGCTTGCTTCTGTTGCGATTCCATTCCAATAGAAATCTCTTAATCCTATCTGTGCCATTATTTACTCCTATAAGGTTTTCTCTAATTCATCAAGAGCCGCATCGTAGGCATCAAGTAAGCCTGTTTCCGTTGCTCTTGCTATAAAAGGTCTTGCCGGAATTCCCCTTCCCGGCGCACCATATTCTGTCAAGAATGCGACATCGGCAGCCGTTACACCCTTGTCGTGAACCGTTGCCTTTTTCCATGTCACATATAACACTTTGTTGCCTTGTTGCTTCTGTTCAATATACCGCTTGACAATTCCGGCATCATATCGTCCGCCACCACCAGGTTTCCCTGTTACAGGGTTGAAATAACCTACAAGACCAGTAGTATCAATGGTCTTCTTGACTTCTTTCTCATAAACATCAGCGGCAGCCTTGAGCATATTCTTTTTTGTGCTATCAGGGATATTTGCCAATTTTTCAAGCATATGGTCAAATTCCATGAAACCGAAGTTATACATTCTTGCCATGCTTTACTCCGTTCCGTAGGTCTTATCTTTTATGATGGAGAAGTCATAGACGAAGTGTTGCGTGTCACCGTCTGAAGCATCAACTTCATCAGGAAAGTCACCCCATTCGGCTTCAATCGCATTGCGTATCAAAGCTCTCGTTCTATAGGTGTTCTTTTCCCACGGGGCACAGTAGTGGATTTGGATATTGAACTCCACATCCCCGGCAACATCGTCTGCCCATGATACTGGTCTTACATCGTACTGAAAGACTACATACTCTAATGACCCACCGAGATACAGAGAAGGAGCAATGACATCATTAGGAAACCCAAGTCCATTCATGACTCGCATTATGTCTGAATTCAGGCTCATTACTGACCACGCTCCAATCTCTGAACATCAAGTTTCGCAAAATGCCCTTTGAAGTAAATGTTATTGATAGAAATGATCTCGTAGACTTCATCCCCAAGATGCACTTCATCAGTAACTCTTACTTTCTTTGAATATCGCATCGTTACTGTTCCAACAGAGAGCAATCGTTTGGCTTCATCGTTCTCGCTTTCGCTTGAGAATCTGTTCTCATAAGCACCACGAGCCGGACTCCATCTTACTTTCGTTCGTAGAATATCCTCATATGTCACCTGTTCAAATCCGTCACTATCCTGGGATATGTTCCTTCTTACGAAGGTCACCCATGTCCTCATCGCACCGGGATCTATGTTTTCTCTCTGTCTTCGTTCCATTAGAGTAAAGCTCCCCCATGTTTATTGATGAAAGACTCTATGACAAGGTTTGCATTCGGATTATCTGCCGTCATAGAACGGTTATCAAACAAGAACGAACACAATGCCATGTAAGCAATGGTAAGGTCTTCGTAGTTATCTAAATCCGCTACATTTACAGCAATATAATCAGCAAGGTGTTTTTTGGCAGAGGGCATTATGATGTTCTCAATAATGCCCATGTCAATCTCTTCCGAGGTATCTACATTCAGAAAGTTTGCTACTTGAGTAGCCGTAACTTCTGATATGACCATGATTACGAAGCCTTCATTGTAAGAAGGGCGAGCATTGAATTATCAACGATCTTTGAGTCAGCTTCGCAATGCGCCACGATTCCGATCGCATACTGGGTCGCATATTTTTCACGAAGAACTTCAAGGTCAAGTCTGTCAGAGAACTTAACAGCAAGTCCTTTGAGGTTTCCGTAGAATACAGGCTTTGCAGATGCTTCTATGTCGGGCATATTGTCATCAAGGTATACTCTCTTACCAAGAAGCGTGAAGCCCATGTCGGGACGGAGTCCGTCTGTCCATCCGCCTACGAGGTAATGACCATCCTCTGACTTCATCTGTCGAACGGCAGCGAAGGTGTCGGCGTTCATTATCCATACCGCATCGTTCTGATATACCTGAGGAACTTTAAGCTGAAGCTCAATAAGCTCATCGGGATCAATTTCAGCAGCAGCGGCAGCGGTCACACCATTGGTAGCGGAAAGGATGCCTTCCATCTTGTTTTCTGTTCCAACAACAAGCTCTTTGTTCAGGAACTCTGCGATCTTTCTTGCACATTTCTCAACGAAGTAAGAAACGACATCAAAAGCAGCGTTGTTGATAAGGCTCTTGGAAATCTTAACAAGAATGCCTGCGATGAATCCGTTAAGCTCAACAGAGGTGAACTTGCCGGAATCTTCGGTGACTTCGGTGAACTCATCAACATAGGCAGCAGCCGTATTGTGAGTAACACTCTGTGTGCCTGTTCCCGAGGTATAGGAATCGTTCCAAACCGGGAATACAAGTTTTCCGCCGGTGTAGTACACATCAGCAAGCTGAAGGATAGGAGAAAGGTTCTTGACTTCCTCTATGATCCTCTCTGCGATCTTGACAGGAACTATGACACCGTTGTCGGACTTCGCTAAAGCCCTTGCTTCGTCAGAACGAAGGAATGCATCAAATGCTCTTTCCTCGTCAACTTCTGCTTTTTTCTTCGGCTCATCGTTGAACTCCATAAGCTCTCTCTCTTCGTTAGCGAGGTCTATGGTCTTTTTAAGCTCATCTGCCTGTGCTTTCATCTCGTTGAAGGAACGGTTTTCCTCTTCGGTTAAAGCCCTTGTCTCTTCAACAGCTTTGTTTGTTACCGCTTCCATAGAATCAAGTAACTCGTTATACTTCTCTACGAGCGGCTTCATGTTGACTTTTGCCATGTTTTAGATTCTCCTTTTAAGAATTTCTATTATTTTTAGAGCTGTGTCTGTGTCCATGACTTCACAATCCATCGCTCTTGTTTCAACTGTTGTCGCAATATACGCAGGTGTCATGGTGAGTATGGATACTTCGGAAAGATTGATTTCCTTCAGGGTGCGTAGGTCATAACTCCCTTCATCAACCCATTCGTCATCAATCTTGGTAAAGCCAAAGCTCCATCCCCTTAATTTGCCCTGTCTTGCCGCTTCAACTACTTCAGGATCGTCTGTGATCGCTTCGGCTCTTAAACCTACCGCATCCTCATCAAGCGTGAGATTTCCATCTTCCTCTCCGCCTAAAACCCTGTCGTGATTGAATTTAAAAAGGACATTCGGATTATTCTCCAATGCCCTTTTAAAAGTCCCTACTCTGATTTTTTCCTTGAAAGGTCTACGAGCTTCTTCAGCCATCGTCTTCGGTAGTAAGCGTGATTCCCTCTCCACCGCATTCACATAACCGAAAAGCCTTACCTTTCCGTCATCCCTGATCTCTATCTGCACTTATTACACCACCTTCATCTTTCTGATTGATGGCATTCATGTTCGGGGTGAAATACTGTTTCCCTTCAACATCGTAGATAACATCTCCGAGAGATCCCGAGATGACATCCAATCCATCAATAGCGTTGTAGTCTTCCTCGTACCTTATCTCGTTCTTGGTTATCCACCCGGCTTTGACAGCTTCGGTGTATGCTCTGTAGCGTGAAAGCATTGAAGCCCTTAACAAAGTCTTGGTGTCTGCCATCCAATAGAACCCCTGGTTTTTCTCCTTATCTAAAAGCAATCCCTGATTCAAGGCTGCTTCAAATGCCACAACGACAGGCATTACTGCGGTCTTAATGGTGTTGATGGCTTCGTCTTCCGTCAGCTTTCCACCAAAGAACTCACGACTCATACCGAACAGAGAACAGATTTGATCATCGTAGTTTTTGCGATTTTCCGATAACTGTAACTCTACTGCGTTGTTTTGGGTTTCCTTGAACTGCAGACCCTTGTTGAGAACGATGAATCCGTTCTGCTTGTTTGAGTACAAGTCAGCGAACCTTGTCTTTAACTCTTTCATTTGGTCTTCGGTCAGTTTGTTTTCAGAGCTTAAAACACCCCTCTTAACTCCGCCTGTTCTCATCAGTATTCCCGACAGTAACTGTAAAGCATATGCTCCGGCAAGAAGATTAGCTTTGCTCTCAACTAATCCTTCACCGTTCCATCCGTCTATCGTGTTCCGCAGGAGTTTCACGAACTCCCATTCCCTTTTCTCAATGCCATCAACAAAGACTTTAATGTCCTTGTGGAATACATCCGTTCCCGGATTTCCTGATGCTTGAAGGCAAGGAATGTACACAAGTCTTCTGACTTCGTTCCTGTACATATCCCTGTAGGCATAACCATTGCCGTGAAGGAAATAATCCCTCACCATAGCTCTCTTTAACTCGTACCCTGAAAGGACATCCTTTGTATCGTCATTGAGTCGTTTCACTCTTACATCGTTTTTGATCTCCGTAACTTCGCCATCGGTTTCCTTGTAGAGCTTGAATTCCAACCCGGCTACAGTACCGCTTATGAAATTCAGGCAAGCATCAAAAAAAGGCAACTCCAATGCCTGTTCTACCGAGATGGTATTGGCTTCGGCTATTGCTTGTAAGAGGACTTCGCCTGAAACATATCGTTTTTCTCTTCTAAATAAAGCCATTATTGAATCACCCAATCATCCTCTCCAAGCAGCATATCCTGTTGCAAGAGGTAAATTCCGTTAATCAGGGCAACGACCATATCAACTTTGCCCCTACTATGCTTCTTTGTTACATACTTATTTAGGTTCGTATCCTCTTTACAACGAGCATTTTCAAAGTTGATTTCAAGCATTTTGCTCGCAATGTAATGGAATTTCCCCTGTTCGCACATTTCTACAAGCAGTTTTGTAGGCATATGCAATGTATCGGAGTGCTGCCGTACAATAACCGTGTTGTATCCGTATCCGTCACCGTTCTTTCCTCGTTCCCATTTCTGTGCCGAAGAAAGAGCGTTATAACGGTCATAACCTATGCCCATGATGGTCACTCCGTACTTTTCCTCAAGGTCAAATACGAAATTCTCGATCACCGCATAGTCCACTACGGAATCACCACACGCTATACACTTTCCGCTTCGTATCAATGCTTCGTAGTCTACCTTTTCCTCAATGGATTTTTTAGTGACTTTATCTGCCGGAACAAAAGCCCAAACATCTGCCATTATTCCGCCATGATCCTCGCACACCATCGCAACAGAACAGTTATCTGTTGTCATGGAAAGGTCTACTCCGATATATACTTCCTTGCCGTTCCAATCAAATTCATCCCTTCTGCCCTGTTGTACAAGATCAAGAGGAATGAATCCTGTCGTTCCGAGTCCGGCATAGGTTATATTGCAATGCTTTGTAAGGAAGTTTTCCCTTTGCGACTCCATCTCAATCGCAAGTTTCCGCTTCCTCAATAATTCTTCCCAAAGGTCAGGATCATACGGAGCAATAGGGTTCGCATGAAGCAGAACGGTATCGTCCGTCATCCATTTTTCGGGTTCATCAGGTTCGTATAACAAGGAGAAGATGGTATCGTCTTCTATCACCCCATCCAACACCTTTTTAGCAAGGTCTATTTGCGTTTCAAAGGCATTAGAAGCTGTCGGGTACT
>JAZUMJ010000144.1:0-29216 GCA_045603605.1 Ructibacterium sp.
TTGAGGTTTCTGTGCTAATGGCTTTTAAATTGGGTCAAGAATACTTTCAATTTTGCTGATTATCTCCAACGCTTCATCAAGTTTATTAACGACAAGACTTAGAGCATATGGAGCATAATCCCGTGTTGTTTTTTCATCATAATGCGTTACGTACATAGTACACGCAACTGTTGCCTGGCTTTCGACAACACACGTTTGTATACCTGTAATACCTTTTTTTATATCATTAATCATTTCGTTTTCCATCACTATTCCCCCCTTATGCTGCCAAAGTTTCTTTTATAAACATTTCACGGTCATAATCATCAACAGCACTTTGAAAGGCTCTCTTATTTCGCCTTTGGCTCTGCCGCTCCCGAACCGCTCCGCTCCATTTACAAAGGGCATATATTACGCCCCAAAAAACCAGTATCAGAGCAAGGGCAATATACCCCCATACTCCAATCGTTCCAACCTCTATATTGGCAAGCAGGAGCAAAGAAACCGCTCCCGATAATGCTATTATGTACTTCATACAGCTACATCCTCTCTTTCCAAATAAGGTGAATTAATAACAATGAACTCCTTATAAAACCAAACTAATATTCCCTTATTTTCCAATTCAGCCTTAATTAAACGCAAGCCATCTCTTTTGGCAACAGCTATTATAGAATTACAAATTTCCTCATAGTTTTTCACGCCACGCCCTCCAGTTCCAATAAGAAATCCTCAGCAACATCAAGCATATGCTCCGGGGCAAGCTTGCCCTGGTTCATTTTCTCCACAAGTCCGTTAATGTCTGCACACTGTACTGTTATATCCTCAATCCGCTGTCCGCTCCCAATATGCTCTATTCCGTAGCTACTTCTACCATCTCTGTTTTGTGTTATAATCTTATACATTTTTTATCTTCCTTTCGCTTTGTGGTTTTGTTTTAGCCCATCAGCCTTATTGTGTTTCCGTGAATACCTTCGTTTCGTGCAAAGGAAAACTGATGTGCATTACTTAAATACTTCTTTTCGAGTGCCGCAGGTTCGCCGCCCTCTAAAATCCATTTGTCAAGCTTGTCCTTTATATATAGCCGTTTCCGTCTTTTCCCTGTTCCGATATCGTAATATGTTCCTTCCAAAAGTCCGCCTTTTTCCATAGCGTACAATTTTGACTTACTGCACATTAAATATTCAGCAGTTTCCGCTCTTGTTAATCTCTCCATACTTTTCTTCCTTTCGCTTTGTGGTTAATTTTACGTTTAATGTGGTTATGTCCCCTGTTGCAGTTTTGGTTTGCACCTTCATTCTTCACCTTATTCGCTCACCCCTCTCTTAATTTCTAAATTTTAGCCACTTAAATCAATTTTATCCCTTTTGCCATATTCTTTCATAACAAAGATATATAAAATTAATTTGAGCTATGATTTTTAATGCGAGAGTTAGTTTGTTTCGTTTTCACGCTCCTTTAATTTACAATTTTGAAACTTGTAGAATTATTTTCTACTTACTAAGCAAAAAAAATATTCTTTCTTGTTTGCTCGTCAATAGATAGAACATTGCAAACAATTTCCATTTCACTTAATTTGAAATCAGATTTTCCGCTTATTTTTCGGCTTAGACTATTTGGGGCAATCCCCAATTTTTCGGCGATAAACTTATTTTTTATCCCTTTATTTTTTATGAGTTCTTTTAACGCTGTGCCATTAACCATTTTCACACCCCCTCAACTCTGTTGAAATATATTCTACAAAAATGTTACCATATTGTTTCTAATTTGTCAACAACTTTTTATATTTTTTTTAATATTTTTGTTGATTTTTATTCGACAATATGATAGAATGCTTGTGAGGTGATACCATTGAGTGTATATCAAAGAATTAGAGAACGTAGACTATTATTAGGGTTGTCACAAGATGAACTTGCTATCAAGTTATCATATAAATCTCGTTCTTCCATAAACAAAATAGAATTAGGAAAAACCGATATTACAACCGTTATGCTTGAGAATTTTGCAAAGGTTCTCGAGTGTACCCCTGCATACCTTATGGGGTGGACAGATGACCCTGCAGATAGCATATGCAATTCCGTTATGCCATCAATAGAACCGCAATCACTCTGTAACGACGAAGAATACTTAGTAAATAATTACCGACTTCTTAATACAGATGGCAAGGGAAAGGTTATTGACTATACGGATGATTTACTTGATAATCCCAAATATACCGAAAACCCTTTAAGTAAATTAGACGAAAAGGAAATAGGATAATCACGCCCCCAGAAATTTGGAAAATTAAAAAATAAATTAAACTGCTCCAAATTGATTTTAGGGGACTACAATTCGACAACAAAAGAGTTATAGAGGACAGAAAGACAGCTGTCGCCCTCGTTGGAGATGTGGGAAATGTCGCCCCACCTATAAACTTTTGTTATATAAAGACCGTTTCTATTCTATAGGTTTGGGAGCGGCAACAACAAGGAGCGGCGGCGACTGTTCCGACACCTCAAAGAACGGAGGTGTTGCTTATGGAGTATTTATATGAATTACTGATACTTATAATTGTATTGGAAATCATAAGAAACATAAAAAAATAGTCGCCCATTTCGCTGATGGACGACTTTAAAAAAGTTTAACCTTGCGGAACGCCAAAACCGTTCCTTGTTATAAATAATTTAACACATAATATATATTTTGTCAAGGGGGCGCCATATGACTATAAATGATAGGATTAAACTTCGCCGTAAAGAATTAAATTTATCCGTTGAAGATATTGCCAAAGCCATAGGAAAAGACAGGGCGACTATTTATCGGTATGAATGTTCTGCTATAGAAAATATGCCAGTATCCATAATCCCACCGCTATCAAAAGCCCTTGATTGTTCGCCTGCATATCTTATGGGATGGGAAGATAACCCCAACGGAGTGGTTGAGGATGAAACCACAAACAGTGCCGCTCCGAATAAGATTTTGATACAAGGCACTAAACTAACCGATGACGAAAATGATGTAATCGCTGATTATCGTAAATTAAACGCTGTCGGAAAGGATAAAGCAAAGGAATATATAAACGACCTAACCGAAAACGAAAAATATACCGAAAATCCTTCAAGTAAATTCAACGACAAGGCAATCGGATAATCGTTCCGGAAGAACTTTGGAAGAAAAAATAAACCGCTCCCTTTGGTTCTACGGAGCGGCAACAAAAAAAGTCCCCTATGGCGGCAACCATAGAGGACAGAACCACAAAAACAAAATTTATACACACAATACACGATTACCACAAAGCGAAAGGGCATAAATCTGTTTTTGACAGTTTTTATTATATCATTCCCTTTTAGCTTTGTCAATGCAAAGAAAGGGGAATTTTTATGTCAAAAAAGCGGTCAATAGGACACGTCAAGAAGTTATCAGAGGGGAAGTATTTGCTACGGCTCTCTTTGGGCTTTGATGATTTTGGGAAACGTCTGCAACCGTCTAAGGTAGTAGAATGTTCAAGCGACAGAGAGGCGGAAAAACAGCTGTTAGAGTTTTATCAGAGCAGAGAACGGCTCACAGCAATAAACAACGTCAATGCACCTTCAACCCTTGCTGAATTATATCTGCACTGGATAGAAAATCACGTCAACATCAATCTCGAAAACAGAACAAGGGTATTCTATGCCGACCTATGGGAGCGGTACCTAAAAGGGAATGGTTCCCTAAAACTCACAGCAGCAACATCAAAAAATGTTTATATGCTATATTCGCATATAGAGGGGGACAGAACCAAGAACGCTGTATATAAAATGCTAAAGGCAATTTTCAACAAAGCTGTTAAATGGGGATATATGCAAAACAACCCCTGTGATATGCTTGACACTCCAAAATACAAAGCAAAAGAAAAAAAGGCATTATCAGAGAGCGATATCCATACCGTTATGTCAAATCTATATAAAGAGCCGTTGATGTTTCAAGCTACAGTATATTTTGCGGCAATGTGCGGTATGCGGCGACAGGAAATAGTTGCCTTAAAATGGTCCGATATAAACTTTGCAGAAAAATCTTTCAGGATATGCAGAGCGGCGGCAAGGATAAAAGGTCAAGGGACAACAACAAAGGCAACCAAAACCGAAAAATCAAACAGAGTTTTATTTCTTCCCTCAGGGCTTGATACAATATTAATTAATCTAAGAAGGCAACAAAGAGAGCAAAAACGCAAATGCGGAAATAAATGGGTAAACGGCGATTGGATTTTTACACAATGGAACGGTGAAATTATGGACATAGACACCCCATCTATGCTATGGCGTAAATTTGCGGATTCAATCGGCATAAAAGACGTAACCCTGCACGGTCTCAGACACACCGCCGCAACCTTTATGATAAAAAACAATGTACCGATATCAACCGTTTCCAGTGTATTGGGACACGCTCAAATCTCAACCACATTAAACACATATACCCACGTTGTCGAAAATACCAAAAGAACAGCAATAGATATTATGAGTACAGTTTTTCAAGAGAACACAGAAACAGACGAAAAAGTTCTTTGATAGTTTGTGCAATAAACTGTGCAATAAGCACTAATTTTCAAAATGAATATAAAAACAAAAAAGCCCTTAAAGCCTTGTGCCTTAAGGGTTTTGTGTTGGAGCTGGTGATGGGACTCGAACCCGCAACCTGCTGATTACAAATCAGCTGCTCTGCCAATTGAGCTACACCAGCGAACAAAAGGTATTCTATCACAAGATTTATCAATTGTCAATACTTTTTTTGAAATTTTTCAAAATTTTTGGGGCTGTTTTTATCAGCCCCATATTACTACATCGTAAATATCCGTATTACATCATTTATTGTTACAAAAATCATAAGCAATATCAAGACTGCAAAGCCAATAAAATGAATTAATCCTTCCCTTTCTTTAGGAACCGGTCTACCGGTTATAAGTTCAATTAACACGAACAGTATTCTGCCTCCGTCAAGAGCAGGAAGCGGCAACAAATTCATTATACCTATATTAACTGCCAAAAATGCCGCAAAGAACAATAAATTAAACCAGCCCGTCTGTGCCGCAGTATTCATTGCATTAACAACTCCCACAGGCCCTGAAAGATCTGCCACACCGGCTTCGCCCGTAAATAGCATCCCAAGTGAAACGAACACAAGTTTAACCATCCATATAGTTTGATAGAACGATTCTCTTAAAATACCACCAATGGAAATATCCTTCATAGCAATATTAAATCCAACAACATAGCCCTCTGTACCATCATCATATTCAACAGACATAGGAACAAATTTTTCGGTTATCTTCTCGCCGTTTCTTATAAAAGTTAAATCTGTTTCATTTTTTCCAATTCTTGAAAGTTCAAAGCTCAAATCACGGCGAATATTCACACGTTTACCATTCACGCCAACTATTCTGTCACCTTTTTGCAAGAACTCCGCTGCATCCGAATCAGGATTTACGCTTTCTACTATTGTAGATGGCATTCCGCCATTAGAAATTGCAGTAACAGAAGTTAGACAGATAACCACAAAAAATCCCAAAAGCAAGTTCATAATAGCACCTGCTGCCAAAATTATTATTCTCGGCAAAGGTTCTTTTCTACTGAATGACCCTTCTTCTGCACTGTCCTCGTCTTCACCCTCAATCTTACAATAGCCACCCATAGGTATTGCTCTAATTGAGTATTGGGTTTCTTTTCCTTGTTTTGTCCAAAGGGCAGGTCCCATTCCAATTGCAAATTCGTGGACAGTAACTCCAAAAATCCTTGCTGTTACAAAATGCCCCAGTTCATGAACAAATATTATTACTGAAAAAATTAAGATTGCACATATAATTGTTAACAAGGCCATATTACATACCTTCCCTTCTTACCTGTTTATCAACTTTAAGTAAATCTTCAAGCGTAGGATTTTCTATGTTTTCCCATTTATCCATAGTTTTTTCTACGAAATCAGCTATATCCAAAAAGCCAATCTTATCCTTTAAAAATGCATCAACTGCTAATTCGTTAGCCGCATTCATTACCGTAGGCATAATTCCGCCAATCTTTCCCGCTTTCTTTGCCAAAGCAAGACAACGGAAGGTATTCTCGTCAGGAGAATAAAAGCTTAGGTTTCCCAGTTTAGGGAAATCAACCCTTTCATCCGGTGACGGCAGACGTTCAGGATATGTAAATGCATACTGGATAGGATGTTTCATTGATGGGATTGACATCTGGGCTATAACGCTTCTGTCTTTAAATTCAACCATAGAATGAATGATGCTTTCACGCTGAACAACAACCTCAATATCATCAATTTCCACCCCAAACAGCCATCTTGCCTCTAATACCTCAAGACCTTTATTCATCAGTGTTGCACTGTCGATTGTTATTTTGGCACCCATACTCCAGTTTGGATGCTTTAATGCCTGCTCCTTTTTAATAGAAACAAGTTCTTCTGTTGTTCTTCCAAAGAACGGTCCTCCTGATGCTGTAAGCAATATCTTACTTATTTCACTCTTCTTGCCTGATTGCAAACTCTGGAAAATTGCACAATGCTCGCTATCTACCGGCAAAAGACGAACGCCTTGTTTTTCAACAGCATTCATAAAAATCTGCCCTGCCGTTACCAATATTTCTTTATTGGCAAGAGCAATATCTATTCCCCCTTCGATAGCTTTCATTGTAGGCACAAGTCCTGCAAATCCAACAATCGAAGAAAGGAGCATATCCGCTCCGCTTTCTGCTGCAACAGCACAAAGTCCCTCTTCACCTGATAAAACCTTGCAATCTGTATCCTTTACCATTATAGCCAAATCCCTTGCTGCCCCCTCATCCGGAACTGCCGCAAGCTTTGGCTTAAATTGTCTGATTTGCTCTTCAAGAAGTTTAATGTTTCGGTTTCCCGATAATCCAACAACCTGAATGTCCTTTATTCCTTTTAAATCATTCACAACCTCTAACGCCTGTGTTCCAATAGAACCTGTAGCGCCGAGAATAGAAACCTTCATCAAAATTCATACTCCTTTATATTATGCAAAATAATCCTGTTTTATCATACCAAAATTCCAATACATTCAATAAATATATAAATAACCGGAGAAACCATTATAATGCTGTCACATCTATCCAGTATCCCTCCGTGGCCGGGAAGAATATTACCGAAATCCTTTATACCAAACTGTCTTTTAATAACAGATGCAATCAAATCTCCGATTTCAGATACAACACCGGTAATTGCCCCCAACACAAACAACCACCACAAGCTCAATCTGTTTGCACCAAGGAGATAATCACCTAAAAAGCCGTTAACTATCAGCCCGAATATTAAAAATCCAACTCCGCAACCAAGCAGACCTCCGATTGCACCTGCAACTGTTTTCTTAGGGCTGATAGACGGGCATAACTTTCTGCCGCCAATCAAAGTCCCTGAAAAATATGCTGCCGAATCTGTCATAAACGCACCTATGAAAACAAGCCATATATATACATTCCCAAATTCCATTGACCTTATAAAAATAATATGAGATAGAAAATAAGGTATATATAAAAGTCCTGCTATCAACAACGCAACCTGAACAAGAGTAGGCTTTTTGTTGCCTGCCATCATTATAATAAACAACACGGTTATATACACATAAACAAAAATTAGTGCCGTCATTGACGAAACAAGAAAACCAAAAGGAATAATTATTGCCCCTAAATAGCCTATAATGCTTAAATTTTTAAATTCCGAAATCCCTACTGCATTAAAATATTCATATGAACTAATCAAGGATGCCACAATAACAGTCAGTACAATAACCCATCTTGGGCAAAGCAAAAGCAATATTATCAGCGGCAAACCTATCACAGCCGTAAGAACACGTTTTTTTAAGGATGCATCCATACTTATTCTCCTTTCAATTTTTTCTATTTCACTCCGCCAAAACGACGGTTTCTGCTTTGAAAATCAACAATAGCCTGTTTCATATCATTTTCTGTAAAATCAGGCCAACAAATATCACTGTACCAAAACTCAGCATATGCCGCCTGCCAAAGCATAAAATTAGAAAGTCGTTTTTCGCCGCTTGGGCGGATAATCAAGTCAACCTCAGGAAGGGTTGCCATATCCAAATTCGCTGAAAAAATGGCCTCCGAAATTTCTTTCGGTTGAATTTCTCCATTTTGTACCTTTTCCGATATCTTCCGCACAGCTCTTACGATTTCATCACGGCCGCCATAGTTTAGTGCAATATTTAAAACCATTCCGTCACCTGATGCAGTGACTTCTTCTGCGTGAACAATGGCTTTTTGGATTTTTTCACTAAGCTTACTTGTGTCACCGCTTATCATAAGACGCATATTTCTGTTTTTGAACTTTTCCTCAACCTGTAAAAGGTAATCATATAAAAGCTCCATCAATGCATCAATTTCTTTCTGGGGTCTTGACCAGTTTTCAGTTGAAAACGCATATACAGTAAGTGCCTTTACACCTATACTGTTACAATAATCGGAAATATTCTCTAAAATATCCGCTCCTCTTTTATGCCCTGCCGAACGTGGAAGCCCACGTTTTTTTGCCCATCTTCCATTGCCGTCCATTATTACGCCAATATGTTGAGGAATATTTTCCAAATCAAGTTCTATCTGCTTTTTTCTTCTCCAAATCATAATTTATCCTCGCAATATACAATAGGGAATAGAGGCAAAAAGCCACTATTCCCCCCATATTTATGTCTTTAAACAACCTTTTGAGAGGAATTTCCTACACCTCGAGAATTTCCTTCTCCTTGTCGGCAACGATACTGTCAATTTCCTTAACAAATTTATCTGTCAACTTCTGAATCTTTTCTTCCAAATCCTTCAAATCGTCTTCTGTAATCTCGTTTGCCTTTTTCTGTTTCTTAAACTGTTCAATAGAATCTCTGCGGATGTTACGAACAGCAACCTTTGCTTCTTCTCCACGTTTTGAAACACCCTTGCTCAATTCCTTACGTCTTTCTTCTGTGAGAGGAGGGAAGTTAAGACGAATTACCTTACCATCATTATTTGGATTAATTCCAATATCTGATGCAAGAATTGCCTTTTCAATCTCCTTTAAAACGGAAACATCCCATGGCTGAACAATAATTGTTCTTGCCTCAGGAACAGAAACTGTTCCCACCTGTGCAAGAGGTGTCTGCACTCCATAATACTCAACCGTAATTTTATCTAAAATCGCAGGATTTGCACGGCCTGCACGGATAGATGCCAAATCGCCTTCTAATGACATTATCGCTTTTTCCATTTTATTTTCTGCATTTTTCATAATAATCTCCATTCCGCCGCTCTGCATCGGCATAAATGATTTTAAATTTCTCTTATCCGCAGAGCAAGGAATGTTAAGAGATTATTAGTCCGTGTGCATTTCCGGGCATTAGCGTGGAAAATTTTGCACGGACAATTATTCCGCCGGAGGCTAACGTGAAACGTAGTTTCTCGTTAATTTCCATAACCTTTCCGCCTGCATTTCAAGTTATCAGGCAAATATATTTAATATTAACGAGTTACGATTGTTCCTATTTCTTCACCTTTAACAGCTCTCTTAATATTTTCAGGGTCATCAAGGCCAAACACAAGAATAGGAATATTATTATCCATACACAAAGATGTTGCTGTAGAATCCATAACTCCCAATCCCTTATTTAACACATCTAAGAAATTAAGTGTATCAAATTTCTTTGCATCAGGGTTGATATTAGGGTCACTGTCATATACGCCGTCAACCTTCTTTGCAAGAAGAATAACCTCTGCATCAATCTCTGCAGCACGAAGTGCAGCTGTTGTATCTGTTGAGAAAAATGGATTACCTGTTCCGCAGGCAAAAATAACCACTCTGCCCTTTTCCAAATGTCTTGCCGCCTTCAGACGAATATATGGTTCTGCAATCTGACGCATCTCAATAGCAGTTTGAACTCTGGTCTGTACCCCCAACTGCTCCAACGCATCAAGCATAGCCAATGAGTTAATAACAGTCGCAAGCATTCCCATATGGTCCGCACGGGAGCGATCCATTCCCTCGCCTGTTCTGCCTCTCCAGAAATTACCGCCGCCAACAACAATGGCAATTTCAACTCCCATATCATAACATTCTTTAATCTTTTGGGCAATGGCATTTATTGTAGGCTGGTCAAGACCAAAACCTTTATCACCTGCTAATGCCTCACCGCTGATTTTGAGCATAACTCTCTTGTACTTTGGCTTCTCCATTTTTCCACTCTCCTTTTGAATTTTTCAAAAAACTAATCTATTAAAATTCCGGTCGAACCTGAATTTAAACTACCTGATGAACTACCCGATGAACTGCTTGACGAGTTACTTGTGCTTGCCGGTTTCTTTGTTGCCGACACAGAGCTGCTACCCGATGATGAGTTCTGAGTAGGTTTCTTTGTTGCAGTTGAAGATGAACTCTTCTTTGTTGAACTGCCTGATTGTCCCGACGTAGATGAAGGCTTTGCAGTTGAAGAGCTGCTTGAGGGCTTCACCGTAGATGACGGAGCATTAGTCTGTGTACTTGAGGGAGTTCTGGTAGGTGACGGGGTAACCTTTGGGGTATCCTCATCCCTGTAACGCTCAAGCTCACTTTCCATTAAATCGAGCTGATCCTGTAAAAGCTGAACGTTTTCTTTTAACTTTTTGTTTTCATTCTGGATAACATTTTCATCTGTCTGTGCAGAATTTGCCGCATGAATCATAACCTGCACCGAAAGTGTGAAGGCACCCAAAAACACTCCTATTCCTATAAATATTGTCCCCAAAACCGTAAGGACTTTTCTGCCCTTTGAGGTTTTTTTGACTGATTCGTTCATAATAAAAATTCCTTTCGTTCTTGATTACTTTGTAACCAAAAATTCTCCCAACGCACCTAAGTGCAAAACTCCTGTCATTAATAATGTCATAATAATCCCGGCTATCATAATTCCCAAAAGTATTGCAGGGAGAGCATATTTAAAACGGATATCCAAAAGGGAAGCTATCATTGCTCCTGTCCATGCCCCTGTTGTTGGAAATGGTATAGCAACAAAAATCATTAACGCAACAGAACTAACCTTCTTTAATTTTGTTGCCTTTCTTTTTGTTCTTTCTTCCAGCCAGTGTGCCTGCTTATAAAAAAGACGTGTCTTTTTAAGCCATTTTATAATCGGTCTGAATATAAGTAATATAAAAGGAACCGGCAAAAAATTTCCTATAACAGAAATAAAATACACAGTTAATATGTTTAGCAAATTCTTATCAAGAACTGCCAATGAATAAATCAAAGAACCTCTTATCTCCGATACCGGAATCATTGACAATATAAAGGTCCATAAATACACTGATACTGGATTTTCCATAATTACCTCATAAAAAAATATAACACAAAATTTATGTCATAATACTCTTAGGATAGTATATCATATACATCTTCTTTTTTCAAGAGAAATTTTATTTTCTTTTTCTTCTTTTGGACTTTTGAAGTTCTCTCCTGAAACCTATCACCATTAATGTGCCGAAAAATACTGCCGCCGCAATGAGAATATAGGTTAACAAACGCACAAGCATAAAGCTCCACAGCCACTCTCCCAATGCAAGAACCGGCCAAAAGATTGTTCTTTCTACATCAACATCTGCACACAGTTTTCCTACGCCAAGTTCCTCTCCGTTTCTCATAACAGAGATTGTGCCAATTTCTTGTCCTTTAACAATAGGTGCATATACCTTTTCAGGAAGATTAAGGCTTAATGTAAGTTCCTGAGGGTCTGTTCCCTTTGGAACAACCACCTGCACCGGAGTTACTGCCGAAAGAGTAACACTATCCTTGCTTTTTCCTTGTTTAACCTTAACCTCACCCAATATATCCCCCTGGGATATTGGTTGTCTTATCTCGTAATTTTCAAAGCCGTAATCCATCATACGGATAGTTTCTCCGTGGGAATCTTTAATTTCTTTTCCGCCAAAAAGAACGCCTACAAATTCAAGGCCGTTTCTTGCCACTGCTGAAACAAGACAATTTCCTGCCTCGGATGTTCTTCCTGTCTTAATTCCGATTGACCCTTTATAAAAATATTCAGTATATCTCATTGCTGACAAAAGTCCGTTTGTGTTTATGTAATACCTTTGTTTCTCTGTCTTGTTTGTAGGTGCAATCTTAACATGGGCAATATCCACTATATCCCTGAATATTGCATTTTCCATTGCTTTGCAAGCAAGCTTACCCATATCCTCAGCTGTTGTATAATGATTCTCGTTATGGAGTCCGTGCGGATTCATAAAATGAGTGTTATTAAGACCAAGTTCTGCCGCTCTTGTATTCATTCTCTCTACAAAAGCCTCTTCACTGCCTGAAATTTTATACGCAATTGCCATTGCCGCATCATTTCCTGATGGAATCATCAGCCCTCTTAGCAAATCTTTCATTGAAAGAATTTCGTCTGCTTTGAGCGCCATATTACTTCCATCAGGGTCAAGGCCTTCAAGCATCTGTGCTGTAACCTGAACCGTTTCTTCAAGGCTAATATTTCCTTTGTCTATCTCTTCCACTGCAATAAGTGCTGTCATAATCTTGGTTGTACTTGCAGGATACATTCTCTTCTGGCTGTCACTCTCATAGACCACAGTTCCGGTCTTTCTTTCAATAAGAATACCGGTCTCGCCTTCTTTAAGTATAGGTCTGCCCTGAGAATCGGTTTCCGGTTCTTTTTCTTCTTCCTCTTCTCCTTCTCCTTCTTCTGTTTCTTCAGAATTTTCCTCTTGAGCAATTATCTCTGTTTTCTCATCTTGAGTTTCCGGCTCACAAAAGGCTGTTAAGGGCACAGCCATAACCATCCATATTGCAAAAATAAAACTAATTATCCGCCGTACAATGTTGTTTTTCATATTCTTTTCCTCTCCTATTTATTTTCAGCCTTTTCCAATCTTTCACGTTCTGCTTGAGAAAGACGGATATACTCCGGTTTAAGCTCATCATATGTAACCGTTTCGCCCTTAATTGCCATCTGTTTTCCCAGTTCGGCAACAGATGCAGCCAAGTTCATACTTTGCATAGGCTGTGCAAAGTTTGCTAAATCCCCTAATTTTTCTGTAATCTCATTTTTATATACATCAGCTGCATCACCGCAGAAAATAACAGGTTTCCCGATTTTTAAAAGTTCCTCCATAAGTTCATCAAGAGCAATGGCCCTGTCTTCACAAACTCTTTCGTTATTTTCAAAAAGAGCGTTATATACCTGCCCTCGTCTTGCATCAAGGATAGGACAGACAAGACCGTTAAAAAGAGATACATTATTTGCAAGGGCGTAAAGTGTTGAAACTGCAATGCACGGCTTTTTAAAAGCTTGCGCCATCGCCTTTATGGTTGCAACTCCAATACGCACCCCCGTAAAAGAACCCGGCCCTACTGCCGCCGCAAAATAATCTACTTCTGAAACATCAATCTCTGTCTGTTCAAAAAGAAACTCTATCTGTGGCATCATCTTCTGAGAATGTGTTTTTTTATGATTAATAACAATCTGACCAAGCAACCGTGTGTCATCCATTAATGCGGCTGTTGCCGCCATACAGCAAGTGTCAATTCCAAAAATCAGCATATTCTTATCTCCCTGTAATCTTCACCCTTTTCAGGGTCTTTTGAAAATTCAATCCGTATTGTATTGTCCGGCAGAACTGCCTTTATATTATCTGCCCACTCAATAAGACATACTCCGTCACCAAACAGGTAATCGTCCATCCAGTCACATTCTGCTAAATCGGGATTTTCAAGTCTGTATACATCAAAATGATAAATCACCATATCCCCGTCATACTGATTAACTAATGTATATGTAGGGCTTGTCACCTCATCCGGGCAACCGAAATAATCTGCTACACCTTGAACAAATGCTGTTTTACCGCATCCCAATTCACCCACAAGGGCAACAACATCACCCTCACCAAGACTTTCTGCAAAGCGTTTCCCGAAAACTCTTGTTTCCTCGGGGCTATTTGTTTTTATAATTTCCATAGGTCTTCTCCCTATTTTCTAACTAAATTTACTTATAAATATTATTATATAAATTCTTTTAAACAAAGTCAATATAAACTATTGAAAAATAATTTTATTTCTACTATAATAGAGTCAGAAAATATCGAATAAAAAAGAAAGGACGATAAAAATGGATAGAGTTGACAAAATAAATTACTATCTTGATATTGCAGAAACTGTAATTGAAAGAGGAACCTGTCTTCGCAGAAACTTTGGCGCAATCATAGTTAAGAACGATGAGATTGTATCAACAGGTTATACAGGTGCCCCCAGAGGCAGAAAGAACTGCTCGGATTTAGGCTTTTGCACCAGAGAAAAGCTCCAAATTCCCCGTGGCGAAAGATATGAGCTTTGCAGAAGCGTTCACGCCGAGGCAAACTGTATAATTTCAGCCGCCCGCCGTGATATGTTGGGCGCAACATTGTATCTTGCCGGAAAGGATGCAAAAACAGGCGAGCTTGTTGCTGACGCCTGTTGCTGTGCAATGTGCAAAAGAATGGTTATAAACGCAGGTATTGACAAAGTTATCGTAAGAAATACACCAACTGAATTTACCATAATTGATGTAAATACTTGGATAGAAGATGACGACTCACTTGCCGGAAAATTAGGCTACTAAAAGGGCGTGTAAAATTAAGAGGGCTGTAAAATTATTTACAACCCTCTTATAATTTCATTATTTATTGGGAACGCTCTCCCAATCCTGTAAGAACTTCTCAATCCCTGCATCTGTCAAAGGATGCTTCATCATCTGGCAAATAACATTGTAAGGAATTGTTGAAATATGAGCGCCTGCCAAAGCTGCATCAACAACATCCTGAGGACTTCTTATACTTGCAGCAATAATTTCTGTATCAATTCCGTGAATATCAAAAATCTGAGCAATATCTTCAATAAGTGTATTTCCTCTTGTTGCAATGTCGTTAAGTCTGCCAACAAAAGGACTTACATATGTTGCACCTGCTCTTGCAGCCAAAAGTGCCTGAGTGGGACTAAATATCAAAGTAACATTTGTCTTAATCCCCTTAGCAGAAAGAACCTTAACTGCTTTCAAACCCTCTGCAATCATAGGAATTTTGATGACAATGTTCTTATGTATCTTTGCAAGCTCTAATGCTTCTTCGACCATTTTATCCGCCTCTAAGCTGATAACCTCAGCAGAAATAGGACCGTCAACAATTTCTGTTATTTCCTTTACAACCTCTTCAAAAACTCTGCCTTCTTTTGCAATAAGAGATGGGTTGGTTGTAACACCGCAGATAACACCAAGGTCATTTGCATTTTTTATGTGTTCAACATTAGCTGTGTCTATAAAAATTTTCATCATTATCTCTCCTTTTTTAATTGTATCTCTATTATATGACCCTTTTACAGTATTTTGAATAGACTTATAGGACAAGTTTATTTAAAAATTTGTACTTTTAGGACATTTACAAATAAAGTTTAATAAATTATAATTAATTATGGCAATTAAATTTCAGGAGGTGGACAGATTGACCAACGCAAAGCAGAAGGCAATAATTGATAAATTAAGTGTTATATTAATGCAACCCTTTGAATTTAACGGAGTTCGTTTTAAGGTAAGCTATGTAAACCGTGCAAAGCATTCAAAAAACTGGGTTATTAACGAGCATTTTCATCCTTGGTTTGAATTTAACCATATTTCAAAAGGCTCTGCCTATACCGAGATTGACGGCGAGGAGTTCTTGGTTACAGCGGGACAATCTTATTTAATCCCTCCCGGAGTTCCACATTCCCACAGGCATAACAATACCGGAGATGACGGAATTTGTATCAGGTTCAGTATTGAAGAAACGGAGAAAAGTGAAATAAGCAAAGTATTAGCTGTTCCCCAATATTGTGCCTTTAATTCCGATATAGAAAGACTGGTTTTAACAGGAAATCTTTATAGCACCCAAGCAGAATTTGCAGCATGGCTTTTAAGGATTTGCGATAATCGGGACGAGATAAAGGAAAATGTTGTTATTTCCCAGAATGCCGTTGCACCTCAGGTTATACTATATTTAAAAGAATACTACAACACACGGATTAAGGTTGAAGATATCTCCAACGCCCTAAACATCAGCTACCGCACATTATCAAGAAAATTTAAAGCGGAAACCGGCATTACAGTTCTTGATAAGCTAACCCAAATTCGGCTTAAAAAGGCAAAACAACTCCTCCTTTCAACTAAGCTTTCAATGTATGATATAGCTATACAATCAGGCTATGAAAACGAATTTTATTTTTCTAAGGCATTTAAAAAACACGAAAATATGTCACCCTCGGCATACAGGAAAAACTTTTCTTTACATATAAAGACTGTTTGATTTTTTGCAACATAAAATAAAGTTGGCACAGTTTTCATCAAGAAAACTGTGCCTTCATTTTTACTTCAAATATAACTTAAATGTAGAAATTCTCCAAGCCGGAAGGTCAAAGCTTACACTATGTCCGTCACAATCTGCTTTTTTAACAAATTCCTCATTGAGATTAACCATATCTGCAGATGTAATTTCTCTTGTAATATTAATTTTTCCGCAGGTATCCGTTTCGGATGCGTTATAAACCCTTATAACAATAGCATTCTCCTCCTGATTTTCAGCAGGTTTGATTATGCTTACCAAAACATCTCTGCCATCAACTGAAATATAGCTCTTTGGCGGATTTATTTCTGCCGTTCCGTCTACAGTTACAAACTTATCAATCACCGGACAAGCCATCATATCCTGAACTTTAACCAAATCAGAATACTTAACATCCTCGTCAAGTGTAACAAAACTATATTCGTAACTTAAAACCTGATTAAGCTGACAACGTGTTCCGCCATTTGTTGAAACTGTATTTGCAAAGCTTCTGCTTAAGGTTATATTAACTGTTCCTTCTTCATCGGCATATGCTGAACATTCCTTGATTCCCTCTGCTGCAACAAATGCAATGCCTGTTCCATCAGAATTTCTCTTACCTACGATACCATTTGTGGATTTTTCGTATTGGTCCGTTTCTCTCCAATCCTGAGTTGCTATGTCTATTCCTGTCTTTCTCTCACAGCAACAGAACGCCTGACCTGAGAAATACTTTTCCTCTGTTATGCCTGTGGGCATAATAAGACGAAGTCTATGGTCTTTTGCAATATTATCATATTCCATCTTGATATCAACACTGCGATTTTCCTCGGAAAGACCGACATATGAAACAAAGTTAAGTTCAACCGTTTCATCAGAACGTCTTTTACCAAATCTGTCCCAAATAAGTTCTTTCGGTACTGTCAATTTTCTTGTTACCTTAAATACACATCTTGACGGTCCGTTTTCAACCTTTTCAATAATGCAATCTCCGTTTGCAGAATATACAGCTCTGTCATTAACAGGATTTGCATGATACCAACCATCGCCTATTTCACCATCATCCACAAGATTACCCAGCTGAGTGTATGTGCGGTTTGTCTTCTTATCAAATATCTCTATAGAACCATTGTTTAAAACTGTCATACGAATAAAATCATTTTCAGCCCAGTTTTGTCCGTTTTTAAGTCTGCTCATATATCTTACAGCAGGGGTTTCTGCTTCAACAATCTTGTACTCGGCTTTTCCGCAGGCAGGTACATTAATCTTCATCGTAACGGTATGCATATCCACCTGCTCAGTTCTATGTTCATAATATCTATCAACATAGTTTCTCTTAATATCAATAACCTGATATGGAATATCATTTCCCTGATAATCCTTAATTCTAAAACAATTTATATCTTCATAACCAAACGGCTCGGCATAACGCTTTTTAAAGCTCTGTTTAAAAGGCAATTCTACCGTTACTGTTTTCTCAACTGCATAAGGAAGTGTGTTAAAGAATGTTAAAACACTTTCCTGACTTTCATCCTTTTCTGCACGTTTTGGTGTATTGTTCCATACATAGTCAAACACAAGTTCCTTACAAATATCTTTTGTTTGATCAAAACGATATTCCATATCCTTATGAACCTGGTCAATAGAACATCCGCAGATAGAATCGTGGGGATGATTGCGAATAAGGAACTTATATGCCAAATCCACATAACGGCGTTTTAATGGTCTTCCGTCAATTTGAGCAAAGGTACAGATTGGTTCAATCTTCTTTTCCAAAAGATTTTGGCATTTATCATTTTCTTTCTTTAATGTATAGTAACTTGAAAGGGTATTTGTTATAAGGTGCAAATATCCATATCGAAAATGTGCAGTTTTATTAAGTTCGCCTTTAATAACAGGAAGCCTATCTCTATAATTTTCAAGAAGTTTACCCTGCTCGCAAAGGTCAACGTGATGAACTCTCGCCTCAGGATAAAGTTCTGCAATCTTCCTGATATAATCACTGGTATTTTCACAAGCAAGAGCATGGTCAAGTCCATCCATCAATACAATAATCGGTTCATTAGAACGGGCAAGTTCCATATCTATGTATTCTTTAATTTTCTTCTCAACCTCAGGATTATCTGCTGATTTATCTTCGCAAACATCATAAACCAGCTGTTTAAAGTTTCCGTATCCGCCTTCCTCATACAGCTTATAGTTCAAAATTTCTGTTCCGTCAGGAGCCTGCCATCTGAAAAATTTTGGATCGGTTTCGGTTGTTCCTCTGCCAAGAAGAGAATAATTTATATCAAATCCCTTAAAAATCTGTGGCATCTGTGCGGTATGACCGAATATATCACATATATACCCATATTTCCACGCCTCAGTTCCCCATTCATTTGCAATTTTATGGCCAATCATAAGATTACGAATTAGGCTTTCACCTGATACAAGAAATTCGTCAGGCATTACATACCAAGGACCTATAAGAAGCTTTCTCTCTGTGATAAGCTCTTTTAACCTATCTTTCTTCTCCGGAGAAATTTCACAATAATCCTCCAAAACTACTGTCTGCCCATCAAAATGAAAAGTCTTATAATTCTCATCCTTGTCAAATAAATCCACAAGAGCATCAACCATATTTATTAACCTATATCTAAATCCCTGAAAATCTTGATACCACTCTCTGTCCCAGTGCGTACTGGAAAAATAAAAAACGTCAAATTTATCTTTCATAATATTTACCTCCTTTGGTAAATTGATTGTACAAATAATATAACATATACTTTCTGTTGTCAATAGCTTTTAAAAAAATTACCATAAATTTTAAAAATTGTATATATTCATGTATCCTTACAGTTGACAAGGACATCAAAAATCGTTATAATATTAAGTTGAAAAACAATTGATGAAAGTTGTTTTTGTATATGTAAATCAATCATTTGTATTTATATTAAGAAGGAGCCTTGAATTATGAGTGATCAACAAAACTTCAAAGAGCTTTCAAGAAGAATTACAGAACTTCGCGAGATATGCGGATATACCAGAGAAACTCTTGCAAAAGAACTTAATATCCCTATAGATGTTTACGCTGAATACGAAGAAAACGGCGAAAACATTCCCATAAGTGTTATATATGAAATTTCAAAAAAATTTGGTGTTGACTTCGCAGAAATTCTTACCGGAACCAGTGCAAAGCTTAATACATACCAAGTGGTAAGGAGAGGAAAGGGCAAAAATATCAGCCGATATGAAGGGTATTTCTTTGAGGATTTAGCTTTTAAATATTCCAATAAAATTATGCAACCATTATTGGTTACTCTCGACCCATCTGAAAAATCTGCTGATTTGGTTTCTCACCCCGGTCAGGAATTCAATCTTGTTTTAGAAGGCTCAATAGCCGTTGTATTTGAGCACGAGGAAATTATTCTTAATGAAGGAGATTCCATTTATTTTAATCCGACTCTTATGCATGGTCAAAAATGCATCGGCGATAAAAAGGCCAGATTTTTAACGGTTATAACAGAGTAATAGAAAGGTTATTTTTAAGATGCTTTTAGATAAATATTTACCAAGACAAGAATTTAGTTCATACGAAGACTTTAAGGCAAACTATACGGTTAATGCACCTGAGGATTTCAACTTTGGTTTTGATATCGTTGACGGCTGGGCAAAAGAGCAAAAAGATTATAGAGCCTTAGTCTGGTGTAATGACCACAACGAAGAGAAAATCTTTACATATGAGGATATGAGCAAGTTAAGCAATAAGGCTGCAAACTTTTTTAAGTCAAAGGGTTTGAAGAAGGGTTCTGTAGCAATGCTCATTCTTCGCCGCAGATGGGAATATTGGGTTTGTGCAACCGCCTTAATTAAGCTTGGCGTAATCTTCATTCCCGGAACCTTGCAGCTTACAAAAAAAGACATTGCATATCGTGCCAATGCAGCCAATGTTGAATTATTTGTCTGCCTTAATGATGAATACGTTGTTGACCAGGTAGAAAAAGCTCTTCCGGAAATGCCCGGAGTTAAAAATATTTGTATGGTTGGCAACGAAAAGAGAGATGGCTGGATTGACTTCAATGAAGAAATAGAGAAATATTCTGATGTTTTTGCTCGTCCTCTCGGGGATGATGCCACAAAGGGCACTGATATTATGCAAATTTATTTCACTTCCGGTACAACCGGTATGCCAAAAATGGTTATGCATAACTATCTTCATCCTCTTGGACAAATTGTTACTGCTAAATACTGGCAGAGAGTTCAGCCAAATAAGCTTCATATGAGTGTTTCTGACTCTGGTTGGGCAAAATTCGGTTGGGGAAAGATATATGGGCAGTGGTGTTGCGGAGCAACAATCTTTGGCTATGATATGGATAAATTTGTTCCAACAAACCTTTTGTCAATGATGTCAAAATACAAACTTACCACATTCTGTGCACCACCAACAATGTACAGATTTATGCTTCAGGAAGATGTTAAAAGTTACGATCTTTCAAGTATACAAAATTGGGCAACAGCAGGTGAACCCCTTAATGCCGAAGTATTCAACAAATGGTTGGAGGTAACAGGTGGAAAAATTCATTCAGGTTTTGGTCAAACAGAGGGAACTGTATTATTTGCTGACTTTGAGTGGTTTGAGCCTATCCCGGGTTGTCTTGGAAAGCCCTCGCCTATCTATGACATTCGCTTACTCGATAGCGATGGCAACGAATGCGAGAGCGGTGAAGAAGGGGAAATTGCTATTTGTGGCATAAAAGAAAATCCACCGGTAGGTTTATTTGTTGGCTATTATAAGGATGAGAAGCAAACAAACGAAGCTCTCGGCAGTGGAATTTATAATCTCAAGGATGTAGCTTGGATGGACAACAGCGGTTATTATACCTTTGTTGGCAGACACGATGATGTTATCAAATGTTCCGGTTACAGAATAGGCCCATTTGAGGTAGAAAGTGCATTAATAGAGCATCCTTCGGTTGTTGAATGTGCAATAACCGGTGCGCCTGACCCAATCCGTGGACAGGTTGTTAAAGCCACTATAGTTCTGGCAAAAGGCTGGAAACCCTCTGACGAGCTTATTAAGGAACTGCAAAATCATGTTAAAAAAGCAACCGCTCCTTATAAATATCCAAGAATTATTGAGTTTGTTGATGAGTTGCCAAAGACCTTGGGTGGAAAGATTAAGCGTGCCCAAATAAGAAAAGAAGACGAAAATAATGCATAAATTAATGGTTGGAAATCTGTTAAGATTTTCAACCATTTTTTTATTTAAACTATTGATTTTTTTAAAAAAATATTGTATTATGTTGTAGTTGTAGTTTAAATTATAGCTATTAAATTTGGAGATGCTTCAAAAATATCTTAACAGCTACGGCTCGAAATCCCCTCGGTTACACTGTAACTGTGCCCTCACAAATGGCTTAACCGTGCGAGTTTAAGCGAGGTTCAAACTTTGTTTTTACACCCTTATCTAGCGGTTTTTCTAGCCATTTCTAACATTTTTCTAACAAAATTTTATAATTTGCTCGGTTTTTTCTCCGTCAAATCGGAGTTCAAACATATCTGGAGATGTACCCAAGTGGTTGAAGGGTCTGCACTCGAAATGCAGTAGGTCGGCTCAAACCGGCGCCAGAGTTCAAATCTCTGCATCTCCGCCAAAAAGCGTGATGATTTTAATGTCATCACGCTTTTTCTGTTATTCTGTTGAGTTATGGAAAATATTGTGATATAATACAAGAAAATTATTTTAGTTAGGAGGTTTGTATCATGAATAATGGTGAAGTCATAACATTTGATACTAAAAAGAATTTTACATATGTGAAACCTTTAGGAGATGGTGGAACTGGGGATACATATTTATTTAAGGATGAAACCACGGATATGCTCTTCGCAATAAAAAAATATGTACCTAAAGATCCCAAATATATAGATGATCATTATAATCGTTTTGTCGATGAAATAAAAATATTGTTTAATATTTCTCATCCTAACATTGTAAGAATTTATAATTATTATCTTTACCCTTCAGCAAAAACTGGTTTTTTACAAATGGAATATGTTAATGGTAAAACAATTGATGAGTTTTCTCCTTTTCCTTGGGATGACAAAAACTGGAATGATATATTTTGTGAAGTAATATCTGCTTTTGAATATTTGGAAAAAAATCAAATACTACATCGTGACATTAGACCTGCAAACATTTTAATTGATAAAGATAACAACGTCAAAATAATTGATTTTGGATTTGGAAAACAACTCGAAGGATGCGATCATGAAGAAAATAGCATACTTCTAAATTGGCCAGCAACCGAAATGCCAAACGAAGTCGTATTAAAACAAGAATATAATGAGCAAACAGAAATATATTTTGTAGGGACATTGTTCAGACATTTACTTAAGGATGATATAGAATTTTTCAGATTTAAGCATATCCTTGAGAAAATGACTAAAATTGATCCTCTGGAACGATACACTTCTTTTATCGAAATTACAAATGATATTTCTGCAGGAGTAATGAGTGAGATTGATTTTTCGGATGAAGAAAAAGAGATTTATCGTGCTTTCTCTTACCAATTAACAGATCATATAAGCCATTATATCGACAAGTATACCCCCATTAATGATACTCAAACTACTTTAACAAAATTAGCTGAAGTAATTAGAAATTCTTCATTAGAAGAATGCATTCAAGATAACGGAAAACTAATTGGTTGTTTTATTTCTGGCGCTTATAGCTATAATACTCGAAAAAACATTGAAGTGCAAACAGTGATAGATTTCTACAAATTTATTACCAGTTTATCTATTCCTAAAAAAAAGATAGTTTTTGATAATATATATAATAGACTATCTACCATTCCTGTTCGCATTAAAGATGTCGAGTTGCCTTTCTAAAACCCTATATAATGAAACCAAAACCTATCTACTGCCTTTATGTTGTAAAACATAGACTTTTAAAGTGTAACCATCATACTTAATTGAGTTTGATAGTTACACTTATTTATTTCTCTCACACGCCCTTTAACAGCCGTCTTATTTGCAAGTTAATGTCTTGGATGGTGTAACTACCCTACCCGAGAGAGTTTTGCCTTACAACCCCTTTAACAGCCTTGGACAGCGGCCCTCAAAATCGATTTTAAAGAGTGAGGGCGTACTCTTACGAGCACGCCCTTGAATATTTTTAATTCTACTCCATTGTGCCGACCGCTTTGTTTATGTCGCCGTCCGAGTCTACGATGATGGTTTTTGTTCGGCTCGGTGCTGCATAGCCGAAGCCTTCGATGTAGGCTTTATTCTTTTCTTCTATGATTTCATTTCTTTTTGCAATTTCCTCATCCGTTAGGTAGCAGGTGTCTTTTGCCATGATTTCGTCATCGAGATTTATAATTTCATTCGCATTTCGTTCCCATTTCGCATAGAGAACATCCGGCTTTGTGAATTTGAATGTTGTTACCTGATTCTGCTTTGTTCGGGGGTCCGTGAACCATCCCTTGAATGTGTATCCGTATTTTGTTGGAACACAACTTTCAAGACTGATGCTCTCACCATATCTTTTGGTTATTGGCCTGATAAAGCTTCCGCCATCTGATGCAAATCTTAGGGTTACATCTCCCACAATACCGAGTTCGTTGTAGAAGGTTACTCGGTACTTACTGATCCACCTTGCTTCTGCTGATGCCGTTGCTGTTGATAGCAACATTGTAGTTGCCAATGCCGTACACATTATTTTCTTTTTCATAAGCTCCACTCCTTTCATTCATCGTATATGTCCTCGTCATTTTCAAAGCATGCCATAACAAATCTTGCTCCGAGCTTGAAGCCTTTTATAAAGGTTTGGCATTCTGTGGTCTGTATCATTTCATCGTAGCAAGCCTTGTATTTTTCAAGCAATTCTTTTTCTTGCTCATTTAAAGATTCAAGAAGCTTTTCTTCATTCTTAGTCAGTATTCTGAACGCTTTATCAAACCTCCTTTGCTTTAGAAACGGTCTTTCAGCAGGATTGATGTTCCCATACCAGAATTCTTCAAGTATTTGCATTATTTTCCCTCCTCACACAAAGAGAGCGACTCAAATTCCGGTATATCCGAAACTGAATCGCCCTCTTTCAGCATTCTTATTGTTGTTTTAATTGCCTCTTTTACATAAAACTCCCGCAATTGCTCCCTTATGTCTTTCGGCTTAACTCCTTGCTTAACAAGTTCATATGCTGCCATAAATACATCGCTTTCAATGTTGTACTTCTCGCCATACATAATTCCTTCAAATGTGTACTTCGCCATTCGTGTCACCTCCTTTGGCAACACAAACACTACCACAAGAAAGTGTGTAAGTCAACGAAGGAATATTTTCTGTATGAATTGCCGAAAATGCAGCCAATCGGCTGCATTTTTTGACAAAACTATTGATTTGTATAGCCTTTTATGTTATAATTGCTTTTATGGAGGTAGATAACATGAACTCCGTTGGAAAATATATTCAAGACATTCGCAATAAACAGCAAATTTCAATAAGGTACTTAGCAAAGCTTACTGGTATAAGTCACAGCGAAATTAATAAGATTGAAAAAGGCGAACGGGCAATGCCTTCACCTATGCATCTAAAAACAATTGCTGATGTACTTGGTATTAATCAAATTGAATTGTTTAAAATCGCAGGATATATCGACAATGATGTTTTTTCTTTGCCAAAAGAAGAAACCACAACATCATCTAATCAAAATATTGTAAAGGAATCAAAAGCTATGAGTAAAAAAAATATTAAAGTAGCCAGCTTATTTGCAGGAATTGGCGGTATATGCTATGGATTCAAACAAGCAGGCGCAGATATTATCTGGGCAAACGAAATAGATAAAGATGCCTGTAAAACATATAGACATAATTTCGGCGGAGACTATCTTGTCGAAGGCGATATAAAAGAGGTTGATCCTAACGACATCCCTGATATAGACATCTTAAACGGCGGATTTCCTTGCCAGGCATTTTCTGTTGCAGGTTACAGAAAGGGATTTGATGATGAACGCGGAAATCTATTCTTTGAAATAACCCGTATTCTGGAAGTTAAACGTCCAAGAGCTGTTTTATTAGAAAATGTTAAAAACTTAGAAGGCCATGATAAAGGAAACACATTCAGAGTAATCAAAGAACAACTTGAACTTCTTGGCTATCATGTTCATCATAAAGTATTGAACACCATGGAATACGGAGATGTACCTCAAAATCGAGAAAGAATTTACATAGTTGGTTTTCTATCTGAAGAGGCGTATAAGAAATTTAGATATCCAGATCCAATTGATTTGACTAAAAATATACACGATATAATCGATGTGACACACAAAAAGCCTATTGGTCTCTATTACGAAAACTCTAAGTATTATCCCGAGCTCAAAAAGACTATGACCAAAAAAGATACAGTATATCAGTGGAGACGCGTATATTGCAGAGAAAACAAGAGCAATGTATGTCCCACTCTTACAGCTAATATGGGAACTGGCGGTCACAATGTTCCGCTGATACTTGATAATTACGGAATTAGAAAACTTACGCCGGAAGAATGTGTCGGGTTCCAGGGATTCCCAGATACCTTTTCGTTCCCTGATGACATCAGCAATGCTAGCAAATACAAACAAGCGGGTAATTCTGTTTCAGTTCCCGTTATTAAACGAATTGCTGAAAACATGATAAAAGCGATGGAATAACTTATAAACCCGAAAAAAGAGCAAGCAGATTTCAAACAAATCTGCTTGCCTTTTTATTTTCTTAATTTTATCTGTTTAATTAGTTGCTGTTCTTTTCCGCCAGGCAACGGGTATAAAAACTCATTGAGTACATCAGGTAATTCATCAATAAATCTCCCTCCAGTCATATGTCCCATAACATATTCCTGCAAATTAGATATAAAATACGCAAAAGCGAGAGATTCCGGCATGCTATATAGACTGTAATATGGCTCTTCAATATTGGCACTTTGTCCAGTTTGCCACAACTTCACAAATACATCATCAGATAATACTATGTGATTAACGCAATTAAACAATTTGTTAGAACACACTTGATTAAAAAATTGTTTTTTTAAGATACCATTATAATTAATTTCATTAAGTGCTTCACATATCGTTTCGTCAGAAAGAGTACAGTTGTAAGAAAAAACACCATTAAATATAGCTTTTTCAGAATCTCCACATATCACATTTGCATTATAGTTTGAGGTTCTTACAAATTGTTTTAGCTTAGTTGCATTAGTTATTTTGCTTTTGACCTCAATTATTCCAATTACACTCTCTGGAGGCAAAATCACAAAATCACCTTCAGAAAATAAAGTTGGATATGTATTTTGGTAAACAATTATATCTATTTGCTTAGTTATACTGTCCTTGCTTTTTACAAAACCAGTACCTACAGATGCATAACTTGGAAGCACTCGTTTAAGATAATTCATTAAAATAATTTCTTTATATCTACCGTCTTCTCCCCAATGATGTCCATCAATGAGGTTTCTTACTCTTTTCTCATAGGCTTTAAATTCTGCTGCAACAGACTTTTGATACTCAACATAATTTGGCATTATGAATTACTCCTCTGATTCAGACTTTTCTTTATAAAACTCTTCGTAGGTTCCTATCTCTGAAAAATCAATAGAATAAACCAATTCACCATGTTTAGTAAATATTACACTGTCTATGCCAAACTTTTCAAGCATTTCATATGTTACTAACGTTCCCTCAGGTAATTCAAATACATTTCGAAGCAACCATTTTCCAAGTATCTTATTAGGATTGCTCATTATCGACTTACCAATAAGCGGATTATTTTTATCTGCTTCCTGACATACTTTCGCCGGAATTTCGGTTCCGTCAGGCAATCTAAGGTTGAACACAGTATCTCTAGGCGGGAAGAAATCAGGAGCCTTTTCTCTGTCTTCTTTAAGATAAGGAATATAAATTTCATTGGGATCACGTTTTCTTCCACCAGCATTCCACTGATTCAGACCGCTTTTCTCAGGTACATACTTTTCATCTTTTTTAGTAGCATAAAGACGCAAACAAATTTGCGGTAACTTAGGAGTATCAGCCGGTATAATAATGTCTTTATCCGTATCATCAATTTCAATTCCGTCTTTTCCATACATTAAATTCATCAAGAAACTATATGGATCATCCATAATTTCAACATCAAAAGAATCAAGCAATTCCATATCTTTAAAAATCATATACAAGGTATTCTTTGAAGTGCTGAAATGATATGTGTGCTTTCCGTCTGTAAAATATGTATTATTTACATTTCCTCTGTTAGGTATCAAAGATAAATTATCGATATCGATATAGTCAAACGCATGCTCCAATATCTGCATAGCCCCAGGAACTCTTTTAACTATATGATAAATCATCATGTCGATACCGTTCAGATTTTTAGTTACACGGATTCTTTCATTTCTGTATTCAGCTATGGTTTTTACCAAATCCATTCCCGTAAGTCCGGCAAAAGTTTCTCTCAATTTGCCGAATTCAGCAACTTTTTGGTCATCTTGTCCCATCCAAGTTTTAAGTCCTATTCCGATACGGTCTTTTTTTGCATCAGCAGAGCAATCCATTCTTGCAAGATTTTCAGCATTCAAGTATTTACAAAATATATTCTCATGCGCTCTGTACGGTAAATACGGACAGTCGCTTTCAGAAAAAAGCAATGTAAGGTTACCGATAATTGCAAGCATCTTTTTATAGTTATTCTGTTGATTTACAGGTTGATTTTCATAAAACATTCGCTTTCCCTCCTATAACTTCAATTCAGACAATTGATGCATGTCTTTACCTTGAACATAATAATTATCTGCATCCATAAGTGTTCTTTCATTTAACAACGAACCTTTAGGCAATATGTACTTGTTATTTATGATATATACAAGTTCGTCATAAGTTATATATCCCATATAATCATATGTCCAATTTTTTTCCAAAAAAACTTCTCTTAAAAAGTCCTTTTCAGCCTCTTCAGAATATAGCAATTTGTGATTTTTCATTATCTGTTCACTGTTTGGGTGTACTCTTACTAAAGCCACATAATCATATTTATAAATGCTTTTGTCTATGTTAGGAATATACCATCCTTTTTCATTCCAATCTTTTTGTTCCAAAAGAAGCAACTGTCCGTAATCTTTTGTTGATTTTATGGCAATTTCTGTTCCTTTCACGGTTAGATCAACACTATCCCATATACCTTTACCCTCGACAGAAAAATCCGGATATACACTGGTATCAAATTGATGAAAATAATTACATGCACCGCATTCTGCTATTTTCCCCTGAAAAGTATTAGCGAAAATCTGTCCGTTAGTTCTTTCAATAGTTCCTCCGCTTCTGCAATTACGTTGATATGCTTCCGGAGAATATGCCATTTTGTACGAAAATTCAAAAACCTCTTCGACTGTTTTCTTTTTTAAGGCTGGTGATTTATCAAACGGTATTTTAACAGAAAATCTGTAAGAGTTTCCTTGCTTTTTTAAATATTCAAATTTGTCTTTATAATTTGTATTTTCAGTTTGATTTTTTATTATGCACATGCAGTTCACCCTCTTTGGTTAATCGTTTTTAATATTGTTTCAACACATTATTTCTTGTAATTTTTACGGTAACGGTAACCATTTCTTCACTGTTTTCTCTTTTTACTTTGTATGCAACTTTAAATACATTCATAAAATTTCTCCTTAGCAGAAATTATAGTTTATTTTAATTTAGCACCGTCACTAAACGCCTTACCAACCACATCACCGATTTTACGATATGTATGATGAACCGGATCATAAGTAATCGGGCTGAATTTATTTAAGTCAATTTTTCCGTTTTCATCAAGGATTCTTTCGTCCGCACAGACATTTACGATTTCACCGACAAGTCTGCAAGTTTCTTCGTCATAGCTGATGAGTTTGCATTCAAGTGCCATTGGC
>JAZUMJ010000145.1:0-5771 GCA_045603605.1 Ructibacterium sp.
GTGAATATTATTACCGACATTATGTGCAAATTTACGAATATGAAGCAAAATTTGGGTCTTGTGATTGTGGACACTGTACTTATCCGAGGTTAAAGAATCGTAAGCCTGACGATACTTGCAAAAATTTCAAAAGAAAGGAGATGAGAGTATGACATACGAAGAAAGGGATGAGATTCTGTCAAAGGAAGCGATATCGTACAAGGACCTTGGGAAACTTTTAGACATTTGTCCTTCGATGGCTTGTCAGAAGATGAAGGAGATTAAACGAGTTCAGGGCGACAGGTTAAAAATTCAGGGCAGACTTCATATTCAGGATTATCTTGAATATTATGAAATCCCAAAGGAAAGTATGATAAGGTACAGAAAAATCGAAAAATTTGAAAATGAAGGAGAGAGAAAAAATGAAGCAGTTTAATTACAAAGGCTATGTGGTACAGCAGTTTGATTTAACTCACGATGTAGTTATTAAGAAGGACGGAAAACTTGAGTTTCACGGACAGTACACGAGGGAACTGACAGAGTTTGAACTTTACAAGGTAGTAGATGATTATTTGAATATGTTATCGGAAGAACCTGCACCTTATGACGATGCTTTAGCAAAGTATCTTATGGATAAGGGAGTTATAACAGAGCCTTGTAAAATTGGTGATGATATTTTCTTCAAAGAATCAGGAGAGATTAAGCAAGGGCGATATTTGGCGGTTTCAAAAAACCATATAATAATCGCAATGCAAAATTTTAACGATAAACCATTTGATGAACAAGTGAAAGATATGTACGAAAACAGATATGTAAAATTAGTTATTTTGAAGAATGAAGACGCATTTCTTACAAAAGAGGAAGCAGAGAGATATGGAAAGCAAGATAAATAAAAAAAGAGCCTGTAAAAGCACAGGGCTATATACAAGCTCAACAAACGCAAATATATTATATCATACTTTCTCCCAAAATGCAAGTTTTAAATTGGAGGAATTGCCATAATGTATAAGTGTTTTAATTGCAGAAATGAATTTTTAACTCCCGTTTTGGTAAGGGAAGTGCATTATGAATGCTGTGAACATCCTTATGAGATGTTTGATGCGTGTCCTTACTGCGGTGACGGGGATATTGAAGAAAAAGAAGAAAATCAGGAGGAAGAAGATTATGAATGAAGTTAATTTAATGCAGGTACCTGCAAACAATCAGTTGGGAATGGTTGAAGAGAGCAGACAACTTTCTGAAATCAAGGGCAAGATTTTTTTAGCAAAGCAATTTCCACGAGACGAAGCTTTTGCAAGGCAGAGAATTTTAAATGAGTGCAAAAGAACGGCACTTGCCGAAGCTGCGGTATATACATATCAGAGAGGAACATCAGAAGTTAAAGGGCCGAGTATCAGACTTGCTGAAGTTGTTGCCCGTCATTGGGGAAATTTTGACAGCGGTGTAGTAGAACTTGAACAAAGAAACGGAGAAAGCACGGTAAAGACTTATGCGTGGGATTTGGAAAGCAACTATCGTGATGAAAAGATATTTACTGTTAAGCATTTAAGAGATACAAAAAAAGGCACTTATGAATTAAAGGACAGCAGGGACATTTATGAAAGAGTTGCCAATGATGCTGCAAGACGAAAAAGAGCGTGTATTTTAGCGGTTATTCCCGGTTACATTTTTGATGAAGCAATGGAAGTTTGCGAAACCACACTGAAAGAAACTGTTTTAAAAGGTGGCTCAATAGAAGAAGTTCGTGCAAACACTTTGAAAGCGTTTCAACAGTTAAAAGCAGAAATTACAGAAGAACATATCTGCAAAATAGTAGGTAAAACCGAGTTTGACAAGATTTCTGCAGAGGAAATAACCAAACTGAGACACCTTTACACTGCAATAAATGACGGTTTTGTTAAAGTTGATGTTGCCTTTGGATTTGAAAGTGAAGATGTGCCGACACTTGATGAGGACAATGAACTTAAATCCATTAATGAAATGCTTACAAAGGCAGGGGATAAATAATGTCATTTGTTCTTACTGATGAAAATTATTACACAACCGAGGCAGACATAAACTTTCTTAGTTGTTCACAGTATCAGGCTTTTGGAGAATGTGAAGCAAAAGCAATGGCAAAATTACAAGGAAGATGGATTGACGAACCGAAAGAAGCATTTTTAGTAGGGAATTATTTTCATTCTTATTTCGAATCGCCACAGGCACATGATAAGTTTTGTAAGGAAAACTTTGAACATATCTTTAAAACTAAGGAAGAGGTTGTTCAGAAAGCAACAAAAACACAACCTAAAGTTACGAGAACTGTTGTAACAGGGAAATATGCGCCTTTTGAAAAGGCGGATAAAATGATTAATACTGTTGAAAATGATGAACTGATGAATCGTTTTATAGATATGGAAGGCAAGAACGAATTGTTTATGACCGGAACGATCTTTAATGTGCCATGGAGAATGAAAATGGACAAGTATATACCTGATACAAGATTTATTGTTGACTATAAAACGGTGGCAAATATATGGGAGACAAGTTATGACCCTGTAAAAGGCGAAAGAGTTAGTTTTGTTGAATCATACGGATACTTATTCAGAGCGGCAATATATTCGTTAATTGAATGTCAGAATGTATATGGAATCACATTTGATGAAGCATATAAAAAGCTTTGTGAAGGTGAATTAAGGCTACCTGATTTCTTTCTTCTTTGTGTTTCAAAACAAGATGTACCTGATAAAGAGATTATAAGGCTTAATCATAAACAGGCATACATTGGAGAACTTGAAAAAGTGAAAAACAATTTGATTGAAATTATGAAAGTAAAATCAGGAGTAAGAAAGCCGAAAAGATGTGGTACATGTGATTATTGCAGGTCCACAAAGAAACTAACTGAGATTAAACCATATTACATTCTGAAACCTGAATTCAGGGAACAGCGAGAAGAAGATTATGCGGTTTGAAAGAAAAAGAGTATGGCTAACTCATAAATATCGTGAACAATGGGAGTGCTGCCCTCTGTGCTGTGAGCAGTTGAAGTGGGTATATGACGGAAGTGTTTGGATTCCTTGCGATTATGAACCGAAGATGTTCAAACGGCAGATAGGCAGTTCTCTCAGTATGGTAAAGAAAAAAGAATTAATCGAAGGCTGTGTATTATATACCGGCGGAAATCCTGAAGGCTTTACTTACGGACTTATTCCTCATGTATATACATGCACGGAACTTATGAGAAGTTATGAGAGGTAAATATATGAATCAATGCGAAAGAATTTTAAAATATATGAATGATTTTGGAAGCATTACTACCTTACAGGCTTTTAATGATTTAGGTTGTACCAGACTTGCATCACGAATAACGGACCTTAGACATAAGGGAATAGGAATAAAGTCTGAATATGTTTCCGGAAAGAACCGTTATGGTGATAAGGTAAGTTACAAAAAGTATTCCTTAGTAAGAGATGAACGGGGTGTAAGCTGATGCTTTCTGGGTACATACAAAGTTATAACGGAAGTTATATTACTGTTGTGGTGCCGTATGATAATGATTTTCTCCTTGAAAAGCAAGGAATAACCGAGTGTGAGGTTACTTTGCTTGATGGCAGGAGAATATCTGTTGAGCAAAGACGCAAAATTTATGCAACTTTCAAAGATATTGCATTATGGACGGGTTATGTTCCTGATGAAATAAAAGCCATTTTAAAGTATGAATTTATAGCCAAAAAAGGGTGTGAATACTTTAGTCTTTCTGATGTGAACATGACCCTTGCAAAAGAATTTTTGGAGTTCCTTATAGAGTTTTGTATAGAAAACGATATACCGACTTCAGATAACTTGATAGACAGAAGCCCTGATATTGCAAGATATATTTATGTTTGCCTTAAAAACAAGAAATGTTGCATAACGGGGAAAAAGGCTGAACTGCATCATGTTGATGCTGTAGGAATGGGCCGTGACAGAAAAGATATTATTCATGCAGGAATGAGAGTTCTTCCTCTTACAAGGAAGAAACATACAGAAGCACATACAATAGGACAAAAAAGTTTTGAAGAAAAATATCACATCTTCGGGATTAAGTTAACTCCGGAGCTGTGCAAAATTTGGAAAGTAAAGGATAAATAAAATGGGACGAACCGTAAAAGAAGGGCTTGATTACTTTCCTTTGGATACGGTAATGGATACTAAAATTAAACTGATAAAGGCGGAGTTTGGACTTGTAGGGTTTGCTTTAGTCGTTATGCTCTATCAGAAGATATATGGTGAGCATGGTTACTATTGTGAATGGACAGACGAGGTGGCACTTTTGTTTGCATCGGAGACCGGTGTGGGTGGCTGTGTTGTTTCAGAATTAATAGCAGCCTGTATCAGAAGAGGTATTTTCAGTGAAGAAATGTACACAAAGTATTCTATCTTAACTTCAAAAGGAGTTCAGGAAAGATACTTTGAAGCAACAAGTCGCAGGGTGCGTTCAAAGCTGAAAGATGAGTACCTCTTAGTTTCTATTGCCGATTTTAAAATAAATGTTGCAGAAATGCCGATTTCTGTTGCAGAAAAAGGTATTTATGTTGACATAAATACCACAAAGGAAAGTAAAGTAAATAAAAGTAAAGTAAATAAAAATAGTGTAGTACAGTACGACAACGCCGACTTATATAAAAAGCCTTCGGTGTGTAATGGCAGCATAACAAAAGGAGTTATTATTCTATCGGATGAGCAGATGGACGAGTTGGTAGAATTAATGCCTCTGAATGTACTTAATCATTATCTGCAAAAACTTGCTGATTTCATTATAAGTAAAGATGCTGTAGTGCGTAATCACTTCGAAACCATAAAAAGATGGTATGAAAAAGATTATGGCGGACAGTTATAAATTGAATTAAAAAAGGAGTGATTTGCTTTGGATATACAGAGCAAACTTAATGAAATTAAGAAATGTATAGTCAAAAGGCAGAGAATTAAGATGAAAAACACTAATCAGGAGTATCTGCCGATTGCATTGAGATTAAGTAACAATGCTTTGACCGGTTGGTTATATTCGGTCGAATGCATCGAAGAAAAGACAAATTCGGTTATTCACATTAGATTAAGTGATGCTGAAATACAGGAAGGAGTTTAAAAATGAACTCATACATAGAAAAAAAGAGACACGAAAGAAGAATTGCCAAACTTAAAAAAAGACTTGTTCTGTGTTGCATTTATGCGATATTAGGCGGTATGATTTTAGGCTTCTTTATTGGCAGAGTATCAGCGACAGATACGAAAGATGCAAAAGCAGTTGAAACAGTTTCCCCAATTTCCATTCCAGAGATAACATTCTTCACAGAAGCAGTTCCCACCAAAGTTTACTACGATTGCCCTCTTTCAAAAGATTTGCAAGACTACATACGGACATTATGCGAAGAGAACGATGTGCCAATGGATTTAGTTATTGCACAGATACAGATAGAAAGTCAGTATAAAGCGGATTGCATTTCAGGCACAAACGATTACGGCTTGATGCAGATAAACAAAATCAATCACGATTGGTTGTCGGAGAAATACGGCATAACAGATTTCCTTGACCCATATCAGAATGTGCTTTGCGGCATCAAAATTCTATCAGGACATTTAAAGAATTGTGGCAATATTGATAAGGCCTTAATGTCTTACAATCTTGGCACTGCCGGAGCGGAAAAACTTTGGAAACAAGGCATACATACGACAAAGTATGTTCAGAAGATTAAAAGTGTTATGGCTGATGTTGAAAAAGTGATAGTTGAAATTGAAGAAATTCAATAGTCAACTATGAGTCAACTAAAAACGAT
>JAZUMJ010000146.1:0-3473 GCA_045603605.1 Ructibacterium sp.
AAATAATCAACAATACGACGATTGCCAATATTGTTAATTTTCAACTCTATGTTCTCTGACAAGTCTTCAGTTATAGAAATGTCGTTCACTCGTGCTATATCAAATATAGTCTCAATATCTCCACACGCAACGAGTGCAACATCAAACAACGTCTGTCTATCTTTTGTTTTTATCATTTTTTTTACAAACAAATATCTCCAACTACTTGCAATTTATTAGTCCCTGCGTTATCACCAATTGACACATAATTACAAACCAATACCGCTTGTGTGTCATTATAGTTTAGTCGAGCATATCCGGAAGCTACCTTTCCATAGATTGACACTGCTAAGGGACAAACAAATTCGTCACCATTATTCATCGTCGATTTTATCACATCCACAATATCTCCGCTCACGCCAATATCAATACCGCTGCCTCGAATAACACTACTTGAAACCACCTCTAAATCTATTCGTATTCGTTTGTTAATCGAATTGCACCAATAGCTATTATTTCTTGACACATCGAAACCCGACGGCAACGAAAACGCATCGTTTGAAACATTCAATCGGGACAATCCTAAGATTTCTTCTAAAGTATAATATTTCCAAGAACTATTACCACCAGCAGAATAAGTGATTGTGTATTGCTCTTGCACAATGCAGTCTGGATACTCCGTAACACCATCGGCACCTATTATTGTAGTTTTAACGTCCGAAGGTGTCATTACAAAGTCGCTTGGTTTCGTCCTCAAATTATTCATATTGGACGATTGTTCGGAAGGGCTAACCCCATTACCAATAACTTTAACAACTTTACCTGACGGATACATGCGATTTGTTTGCAAATACATGTAAGAAGACAAATATGTAAGACCTTGCAATACTACAGCCGTTCCATTGGGCAAATTCAAGCCATCGAGTACACGGCTTATCATCTGAAAATTATCCTCAATTGCCAACAAAGTTTCCTTTGTTACTGGATAGATACCACTTCTATTAATGTTATTTAATCTATTCATTGTTAATTAATTTAGTTAAACCATATTATTTTATAACTTGTTCCTGCGAATTTATACCTGTTAATAAGGCTTATTATCACATCTTCTTTTACCTTCAACACGACAGGTACATACACCCTAAAACCATCGTATCCGATTTCATCTTTTCCGACTATGCCCCAGAATCCAATTTCTTTTGGCTTATACTCCAAATTTTCCCACACGCCGTCAAGTTCGTTATATAGAGCATCTTCTATATAAATGCTACTTGTTCCGAAGTAATTATTAAGCAATCCTTGCAATCTTGGCATTTGAGCGTTGAATGAGAGTAATTTTTCATTATCTTGCTTAAATGTTAAAAATTTATAGTATAATTTTTTTAATGGACTTATTAGGACCTCCAAAAAATCCACCAAATTGCCACGCAACGAAAACGGCAACATCTGAACAATCAATTTTCTAAAATTCAACTCGTACTTGGACATAATATTCTAATTTTCAATAATCACTTCAAGGCTATTTAATTTCAAATAGCCTGATTGTGGTTCATAATAAATATTCTCTGTAATATCTTCTGCCGGGAAGCCTGCGTGTATAGCTGATATACTATTTACTTGTGCAATGTCTATTCCTTCTACCAACTGAATAGAATCTATCATACTCATAGCAACAAATCTGCCGTTAAATTCAATGCTGTTTAAATAAGAATTAATCGCTGTTTCAACGGCATTTTCAACAGCCGTCTTACCTTCAAAAACAAGAGGATTATAGACGATTTTTACCGACACGCTTAGGCTATCAGCAGGTTCATTTATGATTGTTATTGGAATGCCTGCCGGTTTTATTCTGTTGATATACGCTTCTGCCATTGTAGCTTCTGCAGAACTCAACGGGGTAGGCGACCCGCTGCCATCGTCTTTGGCTATTTTTATCACCACCTCCCGACCACCATCCAATGCACTCGCATATTTGATAATCTGCAACTCCTCAATTTCGGAAGGTGTCAATCCATTATCCGTGTATTCCGTTTCTTCTGCAAAATCAACATCACTGTGGCTGTAATCATTCGTAATATTCTGCCCATATCGGAACTCTTTCATTTTTTTTGCGTACCAACCTGCGTAACCGTAGCGTTCATTGTTCACTATCTGCTGAACATCCTTTTTAAGCCAGTCAAACAGATTCTCAATGGTCGCCATACAAGCGGCTATGGCGTACATCAGGCAGGTTTCAACACTTATTTTGCTAAAATTATTATTATAATATGCTAACTGTGCAGCATCATCGCCGTCAGCATTGTAATCTTCTAACCCATAAATATTTCTCAAGGTCTCATTGCGGACAAATGAGACTTGTATTTCTTCCACTATTTCTTTTATTGTTCTTGCCATACTACTTCAGTTCTATAATAATATCATCTCCAACTATTTTTATTTGATTTGCTTCTACCTTACAGTATTTTAGCTGATTTTTGACATCGCCTTCCCAGAATGAACCTGGATTACCGGAAATGCTATTTTTCACGCCACCTCCGAGCATAGGCTCATGTTTGTACTCGCCAGCAAAAGCAACGACTAAATGCTCGCACACCTGTTGCTCAACTGCCCCAATGGTTATCGTTCCGCCTTTGACTACCAAATTTCCGTTTTCTATAATAATTCCTCTCATAACTAATGAGTTATTTTTTTGTCTTCCATATTGTCAAAACTCTCCTTATCCGTCAGCGATGACAATACTGTTGCTATTCCTGCCTTGTAAGCCGCACCGCCATCTTGTGGCGTAACTGGAGAGTTTTCAAGAGCAGAAATTATCCAGTCAATTCTTTGACTCATTTTGTTTAATTGTTTTTTCAATTCCTCTATATTTATCAGTCCTCCGTTGTTGCCGCCGTTGATGGTGATTTTGTCGCATTGTATGTCCACACTGTCTATTTCGCTGTACAGGCTTACATAGTAATTAAAATCGTCTATCCTTGCCACCAAAACAAAACTATCTGCTTTGGGTTTTATCACCATACCGACGCTCTCGTCCGACAACTCGTTCAAGCGTACTCCTGCTATTTTCAAGTTATCACCACGCACCACGGTACAGGTGGCTCCGTCCACCTTTTGCACTTTGGCAACAAAGCAGTTTTGGGGTATTTTCCCCATAATGGCTTTTATCAAATACGCACACTCTCTTTCTTTACTCATTTTATTTCGTATCCTAAGGTTATAATCTGTCTGTACCCAGACACTCCAAACTTATATTCTACACCGTCAACCCAGAACTTCCGCCCATTTCTTTCCTTGCGTATGTTATCTTGCAATCTGACGATATCACCCTTTCGCACGTATGGAACACCGAAAGCAGTAATACTTCCTGTCATTTTGTCACAAGCATAATCGTTGAGCAGTTTTTCTGCTGCATCTTTCAGTTCTTGCTTAGAAGATATTCCTGGAAAGTAAAATTGACGTTGTTCATAGTCACTCTTAACTGTTTCTGTCGTTCC
>JAZUMJ010000147.1:0-15744 GCA_045603605.1 Ructibacterium sp.
CTGTCCCAACAGCCACTGCAATAATCGTGTGTATGATTACAAATGGTTTGTATAATTTAATAATGTATCTGTAAATAATACAGGAACAGTCACGGACTGTTCCCTACATCAATTGATATATTTTGTAGGGAACGGTTCATAACCGTTCCTTAGAGAATATGGATATTGTAGAGGGCATTCACGAATACCCCGAAATACAGGCTATATGTAACGCCCCTACAGTATTTTATACAAATCTATTTATTTTCTCTATATTTCAGCAAATCCACCAACTGAATAAATTCACTTCTCAAGCCAAATTCATCTTCACCTATGCCTTCTTTTGCAAGACTGATAACTGTGTCAAATGTTGAATTTCCTTTATAGTCTGAATTATTCAAGATCATTCCAAGCTCTGCTACAGCTGATGCAAACTTGAAATCTTCGTTGGGTTCTTGAGTTGTATTTTCCGAAACAGGATATTCTGCAAGTACACTTTCATTTTCATTAGGAAGCTTATAACGTATTTTCACTGTCATAAATTCATTACTGCCTGTTCCTTGAATATCCTGATATTTAAGGTTGTTTTCAACCTCCCCCTTTTGAGGCACAATCTCATAAAGCACCGTCACCGTTGCACCCGCTCCCAATTCACCTGCATCTTTTTGGTCATTTTCAAAATCCTCATTATTAAGAACTCTGTTTTCATATCCAATAAGTCTGTACTGTGAAACTTTTTCAGGATTAAATTCCGTTTGCAACTTAACATCTTTAGCTATTGTATAAATTGTTTTTGACATTTCGTCAACCAAAACCTTTTTTGCTTCTCTGAGATTATCAATATATGCGTAGTTTCCATTGCCTTTATCCGCTAAAATTTCCATCTTGCTGTCCTTATAATTTCCCATACCAAAGCCCAACACACTAAGATAAATTCCGCTTTCACGTTTTTTTGTTATTAATTTCTCAAGCTCTGTATCAGATGATAAACCAATATTAAAATCTCCGTCTGTGCAAAGTATAATTCTGTTGTTTCCATCAATACGTGATTTTTCTGCTTGTTCATAAGCAAGTTCAATTCCGCTTGCTCCTGCCGTTCCACCTCCTGCACGAAGGTTATCTATTGTATCAAGTATCTTTTCCTTTTCGGTTGCAGAAGTCGGTTCTAAAGCAACGCCTGTTCCCGATGCATATGTAACAATCGAAACTCTGTCATTATCTCCGAGTTTATCAAGGAGCATCGACAAAGCTCGCTTAACTAGCGGAAGCTTATTATAACTGCTCATTGAACCTGATATATCTAACAAAAACACAAGGTTTGATGGCTTCGGTTCAGCAATCTCTTCTCCGGAAACAGTAATCATTGCAAGCTGATTTTCACTATTCCAAGGACACTCTGACAAGGTATATTTCACACCAAAAGGTTTCCCCTCTTCCGTTTCTGCTTTGGCATAGTCAAAATAATTTATCAGTTCTTCGCTTCTTACGGAACCGGTTGGTATTTGCTGACCATTTAATATAAATCTTCTCAGGTTGCTATATGATGCAGTGTCTGTATCTATTGAAAAAGTGGACAAAGGTGATGTAACAACATTCTTGAACACATTTTCTTCATTATGTGTATATTCCTCTGTATTTTGTTGAAGGAACGGCTCATAATATCCAACTTCATCCATTTGGTCAGTTGTTACTGTTTCACTGAGCATAGGTATATTTTGAGCAGTTGCTTTTCCGTAAGCAGTTCCTGGAGCCGGTACCCCTCCTGATGAACCCATTGCTATACTTGATGAGCCTGAACCTATGCTATAACCACTCAAGCTCCAATCATCTTCTAAATTACTTTCTTTATAATCAAGAGCATTAAGTATCAGCCTTGATGCCATTTCACGATTTATCTCTTCTCCAATTACAGCATTAACCTTGTCGGAAACAGAATATTCTATCGCCGTAGACAGATAATCCTGCGGATATTCATCATAAGTCGAAGAAAGTCCAAGAACACGGCAAACAACTGTTACAGCCTGCTCATAGGTAATATTTTCATCCGGTCTGAAGGTTTGATCAGGATATCCCACAAGCCATCCTGCATTTACTGCCTTTTGCACACATTCATAGCTCCAATGTTCTTTGGATAAATCCGAAAAGACAAACTCTTTTTCTGTTGTTTTTACATCAGGAAATGAATTGCTCAGAAATTTTGCAAACTGGGCACGGGTCAACATTCTTTCGGGGTGAAGCTGAGCATCGTCATAACCGTCAATTATACCTTTTTCATAAAGAACTTGTGTTGCCGTGTCGGTTGTATTATCCGAAAAACACACAGCCGAAACGCCGCATAACACTACCGTCATTGCAATAAACATCGAAAAAAACCGCTTTTTCATATACAAAACCTCCATTTTATGTATTTTACTTCATTTGACTTAAAATAAAGTAAAAAAGTTCCATACAAAAAGGGACTTTTTAACAGTCCCTTAAAATTTCATATAAATCCTTATTTAAATAATCTTTAATAATAATGTTAGAACCAAGCTCTTTATGAAGCTTTCTTTGATATTCTGCATTTTTAGGAAGTCGGCTTATAACAACCGCTCCCATCTCTGCACCAGCTAAGATTTCAGCTCTTCCGTCGCCTACCACCAATACATTTTTACCATTAATGTTAAGTTCTTCAAGAAGGCGTTTCATAACAACTTCCTTTGGAATTTTCTCTGTCCAGGTTGAACCGATTATATCCTCAACAAGCTCACCAGTTCCTATTTTATAGCCTAATGCCTCAACCTCTTCATGCATTCCCATCCCTTTTTCAACAACAGCACCGGTTACAAAATAGTTTTTTACGCCTTTTTCTTTAAGAAATTTCATAAAATCCATTGAACCATCTACCTGAAATTCTTCAGGGTTTGCCTTAGCCTTTTCAAGGTTTTTATCTCTGCAGTATCCATTTAAAACTGCCTCATATAATTTAAATAATCTTGGAGTTTTCTCCCTGAGCATTTCGCACATTTCCTCTGTTTCAGGATAGTCCTCAAACAATTCTTCCCCTGCCCAGATTTTCTTTATGATTTCAGAGTTTGTATTCATATCACATTTAACATCAATATTTCCTTCTTCAACAGAACGTCTGATTGCCCATTCCATCTGTGTTAAGGCTGATAGTCCTGCTGATTCAACACAAAATCTGTCTGTTTCGGGGTGGGGTTCTTTTCCTGCCTCTTCTATAAGACGAAGTTCGTTTTCTTTACTGTCAAAATCCTCACTAAGACCATTTACAATTACATCATAAAGACAGATACTCATTACAGGGGGCCAATCCCTTATAAGAGAATGTGTGCCGTCAATATCATGAAATGCATAATGGATTTCGGTATCTTCAAACTTATTAATAATTATAGGTGAATTTGTGTTATAAGCTTTTAACATATGTATTTTTCCTTTCCAAAATAATTTATCTACTTGGAATTATACTATAAAATTATTATTGAAAATTTAAATTTTTAATGTTATAATTAAGAAAATCACCACTTTCAGTTGAATTTTTAGGTGGATTATTATGAAATCAATTAAAAAATACGAAGCAACCCTTCTTGGTGGAAAAAAATATACAATAACAAAACGAACCATAGAAAAAGGCACTCAATATACTCCCCACTGGCACGACTTTTTTGAGTTTGAAATTATTACCCAGGGTTATGGAGAGCATATATACAACAACATTAAGTATCCTGTATGTGAGGGCGATGCCTATCTTATGACAATCAACGATTTTCACGCACTTTGTGCCAAATCAGATATTACCGTCATAACCTTGCATTTTACAGATGATATCATTCCCGAAGAAATCCGTTCTTTTTTACTGACAAGTTATGACTATTTTAAATGTTATTTTGATGAAGTTGAAAGAGCAAAGATATATCAGTTTTTAGATGAGATTTCAAGGGATTCTAAGGAAGATAATCTGTACAGAGATATTAATATTAAAAATGCAATTACATCCATAATAATAAAATTATTAAGAAAATCAAATAACATAGAAAGCGGATATATGCCAAGCTTAGTTCAGCGTGCCGTAAGCTATATAAGTAATAATTTCAGGAATGATATTTCCTTAACCGATGTGGCTGCACATTTTTCCGTAACGCCTAATTATATGGGAAAAATACTGACAAAATGGACAAACGCCTCTTTTTCTGAGCATATAAATACAATAAGGATAAAATATGCCTGCAACCTGCTTTTAACAACAGATTTAACAACAAAGGAAATCGCATTTGCATCCGGTTTTAACTCGGTTGAATATTTTATGTACATTTTTAAAAATAAAATACTCACAACCCCAACCAAATACAGAAAAGGACTACGGAAGTAATTCCATAGTCCTTTAAAATTATCAATGCTTGATTTTACCTTATTTATCAAGTGGTTTCATCGTTGGGAAGAGCAAAACGTCACGGATTGATGAGCTGTTTGTAAGCAACATAACAAGTCTGTCGATACCTATACCCAAACCGCCTGTTGGAGGAAGTCCGTACTCCAGTGCATTAACATAATCCTCATCCATCATATTTGCTTCGTCATCGCCCTTTTCACGCTTTTCAACCTGTTTACGGAAACGTTCTGCCTGGTCGATTGGGTCGTTAAGCTCTGAGAATGCATTTCCGTATTCTCTACCCATTATAAACACTTCAAAACGCTCTGTAAATTCAGGGTTATCAGCGTATCTTTTTGCCAATGGTGAAATCTCTACCGGATATTCAGTAATAAATGTTGGCTGAACAAGTTTATCTTCAACCTTTTCTTCAAAGGCAAGAGCAATAATTTCACCCTTTGTAAGAGGCTCTGCATCTTCATCGAATTCGATGCCGATAGATTTTGCCATTTCCTCTGCCTCTTTTGCATCCTTGGCTGTTCTGAAATCAACTCCTGTATATTTCTTAATTGAGTCAATCATTGTAATTCTTTCCCAAGGCTTACCTAAATCCAAATCCTGTCCCTCATAGTTAATAGAGGTTGTACCCAACACTTCCTGAGCAACTGTGCGAATCATATCCTCAGTAAGATTCATCATATCTTCATAGTCTGCATATGCCTGATACAATTCCATTGTTGTAAATTCAGGGTTGTGCTTTACATCCATACCTTCGTTACGGAACTGTCTGCCCATCTCATAAACTTTCTCAAATCCGCCAACAACCAAACGCTTTAAGTAAAGCTCAGGGGCGATACGCAAGAACATATCAATATCAAGTGTATTATGATGGGTAATAAATGGACGTGCAGTAGCACCGCCGGCAATTGTATTAAGTATAGGTGTATCAACTTCCATATATCCGTGAGAATCAAGGTAATTACGAATAGCTGTGATTATTGCACTGCGAAGCTGAAATGTTCTCTTTACATCAGGATTCATAATCAAATCAACGTAACGCTGACGATAACGCAAATCTGTATTGGTTAATCCATGGAATTTTTCAGGTAAAGGACGCAAAGATTTACTCAAAAGCTTAACCTCTGTTGTTCTGATTGAAATTTCGCCTTTCTGGGTTGTGAAAACCTCACCTGTAACACCGACAATGTCACCAATATCCAATTTCTTATATTTTCTGTATGGTTCTTCGCCCATCTCGTCACGCTTTACGCAAAGCTGGATTTTACCTTCGCCGTCCTGTAAATCGGCAAAGGACATCTTACCCATAACACGCTTTGACATAAGTCTGCCTGCAACAACAACTATTTTGCCCTCAAATTCATTATAATTCTCAATTATATCAGCTGTGTGATTCTTACGGTCAAACTTTGTTATTGCAAAGGGATTCTCCCCCTCTTCCTGCAACACAGACAGCTTTTCACGACGAACCTTTAATACCTCGTTAAGTTCCTTCTCGGCAGCAACCTGTCCGCCGTTTTGTTGATTCTGTTCACTCATAAAAATTCTTTTCCTTTCTGCCTGACAATAAAATATTACTCAATAGCAAGTATCTTATATGAAACTGTTCCGTCCTGAGTTTCAAGTTCTGCTGTTTCGCCAACACCCTTACCCTTAATAGCAAGGAACAGGGGACACTCATTTGATATAGTTTTATCTGCATCTCTTGTTGGGTCTGCCTCTGTTGAACCAACAATTGTATACCATTCTGCTTCATCAAATTCAACATCTAAAATTTGAACCTTGGTTCCAATTCCAACCTTTGTTCTGTCTATCTCATCTTCATCAATAAGAGTAACATTTTTAAGCATATTTTCAAGCTCACTAATTCTGATTTCAACCTGAGCCTGTTCGTTCTTAGCCTCATCATATTCTGAGTTCTCGGAAAGGTCTCCAAAACCAAGTGCAACCTTAATTTTCTCGGAAACTTCCTTACGTTTTTTTGTTTTTAAATATTCAAGTTCATCCTCAAGCTTTTTTAAACCCTCAGCGGTGAGAGCAATCTTTTTTTCTTCCATTTCTTTGACCTCCGTTTATTCGAAATCATAATCTACATATTCTATCATTATAATCTAAATTTTATTTAATGTCAACCGCTTTTTGCCCATTATTGGGAATAATTCCACAAATTCATTATTTGCATAGGGTAAAATTAGTTTTATATCATCGCCGTCTAATACATACCCTTGCAAATTTACTTCAACTTCGGCTTTGTCAATAAAAACATCTCTGCCTATCCGTATATAACCTTTATCTGTATCAATAATAAATGCAGAATTTACAGGTGGCGTAAAGCTTAAATTTTTATAATTTACACATATCCCGTATTCATAACTGAAAATCTCTGAAAGCTGTTGGAAAAATTCACTGTTTTCAGTTATAAAATAAATCTGTTCAGCATATTCAGAAAGATTTTTAATTTTTTCTATATCTGTATGTGATAGATTTCTGTCGATGATATATCCAATCTTATTCTTATCTGCAGCATACTTCTTTAAATAGATATCACATACATCGTATAACATTGAAACAGGCAAATTTGTTTTAGATACGCTATTTATCTCAACATCATACAACCTCTTAATTTGAAGAGTATACAAAGGTATTTCATCAAATAATTTTATAAACGCTTTTTTAAATTTATTAAGCAGAAAATAACGTATAAACCTTGGAAGTTTAGCAAGTTCCTTTGCTGTATACGGAATTTCAGCTACGATAATTTTAACGCCTATATTTAATTCTTCCTTGAAAACCACCTTATTTTTCAGTTTATTAATTAAAGAAACTTTTTTCCTTGGCTCCGTTAAAAGTCCAAATTCCTTCAATTACTCAAATACTCCACAGCCGCCCTGATATGTTCATCATTTTCAGGTTCAAGGGAAGATAACTTAGCATATTTTTCCACGTCCATCTTTATAGTTTTATCAGGCTCAATTCCCTTTTCGTGAATACATTCACCATTTGGTGTGTAGTATCTTGCAATTGTGACAGAAAGAATTTGTTCTTCACCAACGTTAAATACGCTCTGCACAACGCCCTTACCATATGTTTTTTCGCCGATTTGATATCCAATTCCATATTCCTTAAACACAGCTGTTAATATCTCACTGGCAGATGCACTTCCCTGATTGGTAAGAACAACCAATGGGATTTTCTCTCCTCCGCCCTCTGATTTATATTCCTCTTTGTTTTCGTATTTGTCCATTGTGTAAACAATGGTTTTTCCCTCTTCAACAAACATACCGGCAATCTCAACAGCTTCGTCAACCAAACCGCCCGGATTATTTCTTAAATCAAGAATAAGCTTTTCCATTCCGTCCGCTTTTAAATCGGAATAAATTTCTTTAAAATCCTCTGCAACGCCAACATCGAACTGGCTTATATTAATTCTACCGATTTTATCAGTAAGCATTGTTCCATTCACATTTTGAATTTCAATCTTTTTTCTGATGAGCTTTAAATCCTCGGTGATACCTGAATTTTTTCTAAAAACAGTTACAGTAACCTCTGTTCCCTCAAGTCCACGCATTGCACTTGCTGCATCATTTAACTGACTTCCGGCATAAGACTCGCCGTTAATCTTTAAAATTTTATCGCCTGTGGTTATTCCTGCAGCTTCGGCAGGGGTGCCTGCAATGGCAGACACAACAGTGATTGTATCATCATCAAGATTATTTTCGATATATAATCCTATTCCCTGATAGTTTCCCTCGATATCTTCCATATACTGTTTTGCACTATCACCATGGAGATATACCGTATATGGGTCCTCGGTTGCAGCCGCAATCCCCTCAAGGGCAATATTCATATACTGTTCAGGCTCAACGTCTTTATAAAAAGCGGCATCAACCAGTTTGGTTACATAGGAAAATTGCAACAATTCACCAAAGGCGGTAAAACCAAACGGATTTACTATGCCTATTGAAACAACGGCAGTTGCAATAACTAAAATTAAAGTAATACAAATAAGTGTTCCTTTTTTAATATACATTTAATCTCCTCCGACTAATGAACAAAATCCATAGCATTAACGGGAGTTCCGTCAATTAAAAGTTCAAAGTGCAGATGTGGTCCATCAGAATTTCCGCTTGAACCTATTCTGCCCAGTTCCTCGCCTTTTTCAACCTTATCGCCCTTTTTTACAAGCAATTTACTCATATGCCCGTAAAGAGTATTAATTCCGTTTCCGTGGTCAAGGATAACACAATTTCCGTAGCCGCCATTGTATTCGGCAAGGATAACCTTTCCTGATGCCGATGCAACCACAGAATCTCCATAGCTGCCGCCAATATCAATACCCATATGGGATTCATTTTCAAATTTATTTGAAACCTTCTTGGAAACAGTTGGCCATATCAGCATATCATCAGATATCTTTTCTGTATCTGCACTTCCGTCTTTTTCATCTATGCCTGCTCTGTCCTTGGCTGCCTTTTCCTCATTTTCCTTTTTAGTCATATATTCTTTATAGGTTTCGTCGTTATTTTCAAGCTTTGACATATACTCCGAAATCTCACCGTATTGTTCCTGAAGCTTTGAAAGAAGCTTTTCTAATTCATCTTTCTTATTATTGTACTGGGTAAGCAATTCATTTGATTTATCCTTTGCCTCTTTAATTTTATTCTTTGTTTTATTCATAGAATCCAGGATATTCTTATCATATTCAGTTATCTCTCTTGCTATGACAAGTCTTTCGGTTAAATCTGAAAAGCTCTTTGAAGAAAAAAGTATACCTAAGTATGAAATTGTGCCGCCCTCACAACTAACCGCTACACGGTCTTTAAACTTCTTCATCTGTTCAGCTTCTTTTTTTTCTTCATCGGTAACTTCATCGGTTGAAAAATTTAATGCATCTTCGTCTTTCTCAATTTGAAGATTTAATTCATAGATTTTTTCACTAAGCTCGTTCATTTCTTTTTCAATTTCGCTAAGTTCTTCAAATATTGAACTGCCATCATTTTCCGCAAATACAAACATACTCAGTATAGGTGCAATAACACCTAATGCCATCAGGCAAGCAATAATAATAGCAATAATTTTAACTGTTTTTTTACTCATAATAATCTCCTGAATTAAACTTTTAAATATCTTCTGATTGAAATCTCACTGCCGATAAATCCTATACCTACGCCTATACATATGAAAACAACCAAAATTGTTTTCCATACATCCGCTAACCCCAAAAGCTTAAATATACTTCCTGATATAAGGCTGTTTATAGCGTTAACTCCATAGCCGTAACCTATTATTACAATCAATGCCGCAATAACCGAGCCTGCCAATCCAAGGAAAATTCCCTCTGCAACAAAGGGGCCTCTTATATACCAGTTTGCAGCACCAACATATCGCATAACCGTAATTTCTCTGCTCCTTGCAAGCAGTCCAAGACGGATTGTGTTGGTAATAATAAACATTGACAAAAGGCTGAGTATAACAGTAATCCAAAATCCAATTTTTCGCACATTGCCTGTTATACCCTGAATATACTCAATCATTTCCTTACTGCTTTGAACCTCGTCCACGCCGTTTATATGTAACGCTTGCTCCGAAACATAGTCCACAAGGTCAATATTGGCAGCGGATATGATATATGCATCCCTGATAGGATTATCTTCTTTTAAATCCTCAATCATATATTCTTTATTTTTATATGTTGTTTCCTCTGCTCGCTTTAGCCTGTCATCACGGGAGAAAAATTTGACGTTTGATACACCTTCAATTTTTTTAAGTTCACCCTCTATTTGCGAAAGTGTAACATTTTCAACCTCTCTGGAAATATAAACATTTATTTCACATTCCTCGTTAATCTGCATTAAAATTGCATTTATATTCATACTCACAAGCAAAAAGATACCGAATAAAACCAAGCTTGCCGCAACAATACCCGTTGATGAGATACACATAATCAAATTATTCCAAATCCCCTTGACGCCACGAGTAATAAAATAATGTAAAGCTCTAACCAATGTCATATCCCCCTTTTGCAACATCACGGATAACAGAACCGTTTTCAAGAGTTATAACACGCTTTTGCATTCTGTCAACCAATTCCCTTGCATGAGTTACAACAATAACAGTTGTTCCACGTTTATTTATCTTTTCCAAAAGCTGCATAATTTCCTCTGAAGTTTCAGGGTCAAGATTTCCCGTTGGCTCGTCCGCAATCAACAAAGGCGGATTATTCACCAACGCCCTTGCCATAGAGGCACGCTGTTGCTCACCGCCTGACAGCTGACCGGGACGGACATCTGCTTTATCCGATAAACCAACCAATGACAGAACCTGAGGAACAATATGCTTTATCACACGCTTTTCTGTTCCGATTACTTCCATTGCAAATGCAACATTTTCATAAACAGTAAGCTCCGGAAGAAGTCTGAAATCCTGAAAAACAACACCGATACCACGTCTTAGCTTAGGAATATTGCGTTTTCTTATTCTTGTTAAATCAACATCATCAACATAAATATGACCTCTGTCAGGAAATTCCTCACACAAAAGCATTTTAATCAAGGTTGTTTTTCCTGCACCTGATGCACCTATAAGAAAAACAAACTCACCTTTATTAATTTTCAGGCTTACATTTTTAACTGCCCTGACTCCGGTACTCTTATAATTTTTTGAAACATTTTGAAATTCAATCATAATAATCTCCATTCCGCCGCCCTACGTCGGCACAAAGCCTAAATTAAACATCTCATATCAACAGGGCAAGGAATGATAAGAGATTATTTCGCCGGAGGCTAATGTGAAAGGAACTTTCATATTATATTCCTCGGTTTTTCCAAATACACAGCATTGGCAGAGCAAATAATGCTCTGCCAGTACAAACTCATATAGTTAAATTCTTGTTGGTTCGGAAGTTAAATACTTGTTAACCATCATTGCAACCTTGAATATGATTGCATCATCAAACTCTCTTAAATCCAAACCTGTTAACTTCTTAATCTTATCCAATCTGTAAACCAATGTATTTCTGTGAACAAACAATTTTCTTGAAGTTTCAGATACATTCAGGTTATTTTCAAAGAACTTTTGTATTGTTCCGATTGTTTCACTGTCAAGAACGTTGATAGATTCTTTCTTGAATACTTCCTTAAGGAATAATTCACAAAGAGTTGTAGGCAACTGATAAATCAATCTGCCTATTCCAAGATTATCGTAACTGATAATACTCTTCTCTGTGTCGAAAACCTTTCCAACCTCAAGAGCAATTCTTGCTTCACGATAAGCTTGTGCTAAATCCTGAATTGTAGCAACCATTGTTGAAATACCAACAGAAACTGAAACCATCTCTTCCGCACCGAGGGTATCAACAATATTCTGTGACACCTGGAGAATTTCGTCTTTGCTTGTATCAGCTCTGAATTCCTTAATAACAACGCTGTCATGATCATCAATTCTGATAACAAAGTCACGATTTTTATCAGGGAAAAGATTTTTTAACACATCCAAAGCAGCAGTTTCTGCGTTTTTGTTAAGACGAACCAAATAAACAACTCTGTATGCTTCAACTGTCAAATGAAGTTCACGGGTTCTGTATAAAACATCTCCCGGAAGGATATTATCAACAATAATATTCTTCACAAAGCTGTTTCTGTCATACTTTTCATCATAGTACTGCTTTATTGTAAGAAAATGAATTCCAAGAAAACTGCAAGCGTTAGATGAAACATCATCCTCTCCTTCACAAAATACAGCATATTCATTTTTATTAAACGTTTCTATTCTCTTATAGCTAAATCCGCCAACACGTTTAATCTCGCCTGTATTATCAAAAACAGTAAAAATATTGTCTACTACGGTTCCAATACGGCTTTCATCACTGCATGCAATAACCGTTTCTGTGTCGTCAATCACCCCGACTACACGTTTTACATCTTTTTTCAACTGTGTCAATGTATTCTGAAACAGTCTGTTTTGCATAACGCCACCTCCATAATATATATAAGTACACTTATATCAATTTTACACTTATAACATTATAACCTTATTTTTTTTAAAATGCAAGATTTTTCAAAAAAATTTACAGAAAAGTCATATTATTTAATTTTTGCGACGGAAAATCAGTGAATTTGACTATAAATTTTCATATTTTATATTAAATTTATTCTAAAGACAAATCAAAACATATACTCCACAGATTAATCAGCATATATTTTTTAAAAATTTTTAAAATAAATATGTATCAACGATACAAATAAAGATAAAGATATCAGGAGGGAAACAAAATGAAATCATTTTTATTTGATCCTGTTGACGACTTTTTAACAGGCAAAGCCTATCTGCCAATATATGCTCTGTTATTGACCCAAAACACCGATATGAGCGGAAACAATCGGATAATACCGCCGTATCTATTGAAAAAATTTGGTTTTTTTGATTAAACTTTGATTATTTTTTAAAATTTCACCTCATTCGACGGCTAACGCCGACACCTGTCTCGCCTGCCGACTCGGTCGGCGATAAACGCCTGCCACTGGCAAGCATCGCCCCTCAAGGGGAAGCTGTCGAACAAAGCGAGACTGATGAGGTGGAAGATTAACATTATTAACACGCCGTGGGGATATAATATATCCCCTACATATAAACTTCACGAAAGGATAAAATTATGGCAAAATATATTATCTCAAATAACAAAAAAATTAACGGAAAAATTAAAATAAGCGGTTCTAAAAACTCATCTTTACCTATACTTGCCGCCGGCTTATTAAGCAGTGAAGCTTCAACCTTTTATGAAATCCCTGTTCTGTCCGATACTAAAAATATGTGTGAGCTTTTAAATATTATCGGCGGAAACTGCGTAAGAAATCCTGATAACAGCATCACTGTTTCAATGGCGGACAACCGAAAGGTACATCACGCCCCCATTGATATTGTGGGTAAGCTTAGGGCGTCTTTTCTGGTTATGGGTCCTCTCCTTGCTAAATACGGCAAAATACGCATCCCAATGCCCGGGGGATGCCAGATTGGGTCAAGACCCATTGATTTACACCTAAAGGGATTTTCTATGCTTGGTGCTAAAATCAAACAGGGTCACGGATATGTTGAAGCAAAATGCGATAAGCTTATGGGAAATACCATATATCTTGATTTTCCAAGCGTTGGTGCAACCGAAAATATAATGCTGGCAGCTTCTCTTGCAGAAGGCGAAACAATTATAAAAAACGCTGCCGCTGAACCTGAAATAACCGATTTGGCAGATTGTCTTATTAAGATGGGGGCAGAAATATCCGGTGCCGGAAGCGACACCATTACAATATTGGGAAAAAAATCATTAAAGGGCTGTACTCATACAATTATTCCCGACCGAATAGAGGCCGGCACATTTTTGATAATGGCAGCGGCTGCAAGAGGTGAGCTTACCCTTGAAAATGTCAATCCCTGTCACGTTACCCCTGTAATTGCCAAGCTTGAGGAAATGGGTTTTAAATTAGAAATTAATGAAAATTCCCTTCATATTTATCCAAAAGAAAGGTTTAAACCGGTGGATATAAAAACAATGCCCTACCCCGGATTTCCAACAGATATGCAATCGCAGTTTATGTCACTTATAAGCTTATCCGAAGGAACCGGAGTTATTATTGAAACTGTTTTTGAAAACAGATTTATGCAGGTTCCCGAACTTTTGCGAATGGGTGCAAAAATTAAAATTGACGGCAGAACCGCCGTGATTGACGGAACAAAAAAACTATCAGGGGCACAAGTTAAAGCTACTGATTTAAGAGCGGGAGCCGCCTTGTTAACTGCTGCTCTTGCTGCCGATGGGGACACTGTTATAAGTGAAATTGAGCATATGGAAAGGGGCTATGAAAACCTTGTTGAAAAGCTGACCTCTGTTGGCGTGAATATCAGGCGTGTAGAATAGCTATCCATTAATCATTTTTGTTATATCCCTTTTCAGCCGTACAATTATCCTTTTTTCAAGTCTTGAAATATATGATTGTGATATACCCAAAAGGTCTGCAACCTCCTTTTGGGTTTTTTCTTCTCCGTTATGATTAATTCCAAATCTAAGCTCCATAATACTTTTTTCCCTGGCTGAAAGTTTTTCCATAGCAAGATGAAGCAGTTGTTTGTCCACCTCGTCCTCCAAAGCTTTTTGGGTAACATCCTCATCTGTTCCAAGTATATCCGAGAGCAAAAGCTCATTTCCGTCCCAGTCCACATTTAATGGTTCGTCAATGGAAACCTCTGCCTTATTGGAGCTGTTCTTTCTTAGATACATCAAGATTTCATTTTCAATGCATCTGGATGAATAGGTTGCAAGCTTTATATTTTTCTCAGGATTGAATGTATTAACCGCCTTAACAAGACCGATTGTTCCAATAGAAATTAAATCCTCCACGCCAATTCCCGTATTTTCAAAACGTCTTGCTATATACACAACCAACCTGAGATTTCTCTCTATGAGAATTTTTTTTGCATACTGACTTTTATCAGGTTGCTGAAGCATTTCAAGATATTTTCTCTCTTCATCCTTTTCAAGAGGCGGGGGCAGAGCATCACTGCCACCTATATAGAATATATTTTTCTCATTTCTTTGATAAAGTTTTCCGCAGTATTTTTGCAAAAGATTTGTTATGTAAATTAACATATTTTTTTTCAACTTCTACTCCTCCGTTTTCATAATTATTTATTAATATCCTTGGATTAATTATTGCATTGTATTCATTTTCACCTGAAAAAACTGCCTCTGATAACGCCACAGGCACCTTAGGATTAATTCTGTATTTACCGCTATGAACAAATATATTATCAGGATAAAAGCATTTAAGGCATCCGCCGCCCATAGCTGTATTGACCTGAATATCAACAAACATATTGTCTTTCAAACTGCTCTCTATAATTTCTTTAAAATGCTTATCTAAAATTATTACTCCCTCTCCCGTTACAGGCATTGTAAGCTCACAGCCTGTATCAATAAGTCCGATAAAATCCATTGAAAAATCCTTATTCGTAATTGTAAATTTCAAAAATTGCTTTTCAAGCATAAGTTTATTTACAAAATACCTTTTCATCTTCCATATAATGCAATAAGAAATTATAACAGCAAAAATAATTCTTACAGGTTCTGTGTTTATATATAAACAGCCGTTTATCATAAATACACCAAGATGTTTTGAAACTCCGCTATGTAGCAACAAATATGTAATAACTCCCCCTAAAAATAAGGAAACAAACCAAAATATAAGATAATTTCTTATTATACATTTAATATTTTTATTTTTAGAAAAAAAGAAAATTCCAATAAAAGTAAACAATAATTTACCTATCAGAGAAAACAGAATACTTAACTCCACAAATACAATTAATGTTCCGTAGATTGCTAAAAATAA